>CALBZE010000058.1 GCA_937889645.1 uncultured bacterium | reverse complement strand
CGCGAGGGCGGCCGCACGGTCGGCGCCGGCGTCGTCACCGAGATCCTGCAGTAAGTGCAACTGGAGTGAATCGCGCCGAGGCGTGCCGGGGGTGACGGCAGGTCGTCCCCGGCGCGGCGTCGGATGAGAGACGAAGAGCAATGGCTGGGAAGATCCGGATCCGACTGAAGGCGTTCGATCACGCGGTGATCGACCAGACCGCGGCGGACATCGTCCGCACGGCGGAGAAGACGGGTGCGCGGGTCAGCGGGCCGATTCCGCTGCCGACGCGTGTGCAGCGCTGGACGGTGCTGCGCTCACCGCACATCGACAAGAAGAGCCGCGAGCAGTTCGAGTTGAAGACGCACAAGCGGGTCATCGACATCCACGAGTCGCGGCCGCAGACCATCGACGCCCTGACGAAGCTGGACCTTCCGGCCGGAGTCGACGTCGAGATCAAGGTGGATTAGGCGGGTACGGGCGATGGCGGGAATCATCGGACGCAAGCTGGGGATGACCCAGATCTTCGACGAATCGGGCGCGGTGGTGCCGGTGACGGTCATCGAGGCCGGCCCGTGCCCGGTGGTGCAGGTCAAGACTGAAGAAACGGATGGCTATCGTGCCGTTCAGCTCGGGTGGGGCGAGAAGAAGGAGAAGCGCGCCACGCGGGCGGAGCGGGGCCATGCGGCGAAGGCCGGCCTGCAGAGCGTGCCGCGTGCGTTGCGCGAGTTCCGCATCGGTGCGGACGAGACGTACGAGGTGGGCCAGCAGGTCACGGTCGAGCAGTTCGAGGTCGGGTCGCGCGTGAAGGTAACGGGCACGACGAAGGGGCGGGGCTTCCAGGGTGTGATGAAGCGCCACGGCTTCGGCGGCCGTCCGGGCTCGCACGGGCACCCGATGGCACGGAACCCGGGGACGCTGGGTCCGGGGACGAATCCTTCGCGGGTGATCAAGGGGAAGAAGCTCCCGGGGCACATGGGCGACGCGCGCCACACGGTGCGGAACCTCCAGGTCGTCCGGATCGACGCGGAGCGGAATCTGATCTTTCTGCGGGGCGCGGTTCCGGGGAGCCGGAACAGCCTGGTTGAGATTCGCAAGGCGTAGCGCACGCCGCTGAGTCTGAGAGAGTAGGCCATGTACAAGGCACCGGTCTTTTCGACCGACGGTGAGAGGAAGGGGGAGCGCGAGCTCCCTGAGGTGCTCTTCGACGGCACCGTGCACGAGCCGACGCTCTGGCAGTCGGTGAAGGCGTACCTGGCGAACCAGCGCCAGGCGACGGCCGGCACGAAGACGCGGAGCGCGGTGTCGGGCGGGAACAGCAAGCCGTGGCGGCAGAAGGGGACGGGCCGCGCGCGGCAGGGCTCGATCCGCGCGCCGCACTGGCGGGGCGGTGGTACGGTTTTCGGCCCGCGGCCGAACCGGAACTTCCACGAGGACCTGCCGAAGAAGGTTCGTTGGCTGGCCCGTCGCTCGGCGTACAACGCCCGGGCGCAGGATGGGGCGGTGATCCTGGTCGACGCGCTCGAGCTGGAGGCGCCCAAGACGAAGCGAATCGTTTCGCTCCTGGAGAGCGTGGGCGCGAGCGGCAACGTGCTGGTGCTCACGGACGGGCACAAGCCGTTGGTCTATCTGTCGTCTCGGAACCTGCCGGGCGTACAGGTGAGGCCGTTCGGGCAGGAGTCCGCCTACGACGTGCTGTGGGCGGACACGCTGGTGATCGAGGCGTCGGCGCTGGATCGGGCGGCGGAGGTGGCGCATGCGTGATCCTCGGGAAGTGATCGTCCGCCCGGTCGTGACGGAGCGCACGACGGAGATGGGCGAGCCGGATTCCAAGGACCGGCGGAGCTACGCGTTCATCGTGGCGCGTGATTCGAACAAGATCGAGATCCGACATGCGGTCGAGCGGCTCTTCGGGGTGCGCGTCGAGGACGTGCGGACCGCGAACTACCGCGGCAAAACGCGCCGTGTGGGTCGGAGCATCGGTCGTCGGCCGGCGTTCAAGAAGGCGATCGTGAAGCTCGCCCCGGGCGAGCAGATCGACGTGTACGAGGGGGTCTGATGCCGATCAAGAAGTTCAAGCCCGTGACGCCGTCGACGCGGTTCCGGGCGGTGAGCACGTTCGAAGAGATCACGCGGACCGAGCCGGAGCGTTCGCTGGTCGAGCCGCTGAAGAAGACGGGCGGCCGCAATCACCATGGCCACGTCACGAGCCGTCGGCGGGGTGGCGGCGCGAAGCGCCTGTACCGGCGGATCGACTTCAAGCGTGACAAGTACGGCATCCCCGGCCGCGTGGCCGAGATCGAGTACGACCCGAACCGGTCGGCCAACATCGCGCTGATCCACTACGCGGACGGCGAGAAGCGGTACATCCTGCATCCGCGGGGTCTGAAGCAGGGCGACACGGTGGTGAGCGGTCCGGGTTCGGACGTGCGGATCGGGAACGCGCTGCCTCTGGGCGAGGTGCCGCTCGGTACCGTGGTGCACAACATCGAGCTGAAGCCGAGGAAGGGGGGCCAGATCGTGCGCTCGGCCGGTGCGGGCGCGCAGGTGGTGGCGAAGGAAGGCGATTACGTCACGCTCCGGCTCCCGTCGACCGAGATGAGGATGGTCCATCGGGACTGCATGGCGACGATCGGCCAGGTGGGGAACATCGACCACGAGTTGCGGAAGGTCGGGAAGGCGGGCGCCAATCGGTGGCGCGGGCGTCGCCCGAAGGTCCGCGGCGTTGCGATGAACCCGATCGATCACCCGCTGGGCGGCGGCGAGGGCCGTACGTCGGGCGGGCGTCCTCCGGTCTCGCCGTGGGGCAAGCCGGAGGGCGTGAAGACCCGGAACCGTAAGAAGAGCTCGAACAAGTACATCGTCCGCGGCCGCCGGCGCGGCAAGGCGACGACGTAAGGCGGAGCGACGGATATGGCGCGTTCGATCAAGAAGGGACCGTACATCGACGCCAAGCTCCTCGAGAAGATCCGGAAGATGAACGAGACGGGGGAGAAGCGCGTGATCAAGACGTGGGCGCGCGCGTCGACCATCTCGCCGGATTTCGTGGGGCACACGCTGGCGGTACACAACGGGAACAAGTTCATCCCGGTGTACATCACGGAGAACATGGTCGGCCACAAGCTGGGGGAGTTCGCGCCGACGCGGCTCTTCCGGGGCCACGGCGGCAAGCTGGCCGACAAGCGCTCGCGCGCGAAGTAGAGGACGACTGAGAACGTGGGGGGACGCGACGCCGAGGGCGCACGGCCCCTCAGGGGAAAGAACGGTAGCGAGCCATGGAAGCCCGGGCGGAATCCAGATACATCCGTCAGAGCCCGCGAAAGATGCGGCTGGTGATCGACCTCATCCGGGGCAAGAGCGTCGGGGAGGCGTACGGGATCCTGCAGTATACGAAGAAGCGGGCGGCCGAGGCGGTCGACAAGACGTTGCGCTCCGCGGTGGCGAATGCTAAGGCGAAGGCCGAGAACGCCGGGGAGTTCGTGGATGTGGACGACCTGTACGTCAAGGAGGCGTACGTAAACGCCGGTCCGCTGCTCAAGCGGTGGCGTGCCGCGGCGATGGGTCGTGCCGCGCCGATTCGTCGTCCGACGAGCCACGTCGTCGTCGTCGTGGACCGGAAGGAGTAGATATGGGACAGAAGACGCATCCGCGGGGCTTCCGCCTCGGGATCATCAAGCCGTGGAAGTCGCGCTGGTACGCGGAGCGGAACTTCGGCGAGCTGCTGAAGGAAGACGAGACGATCCGCAAGTACCTCAGCAAGCGGCTGGCGCACGCGTCCGTCTCGGAGATCGAGATCGACCGCAAGCCGCAGAAGATCGTGGTGACGATCCACACGGCGCGCCCGGGTGTCGTGATCGGTAAGCAGGGCGCCGAGGTGGACAAGCTGCGCGACGAGCTGGCGCTCCTCACGAAGAGCGAGGTCTCGATCAACGTCGAGGAGGTCAAGCGCCCGGAGCTGGATGCGCAGCTCGTGGCGGACAGCATCGCGCACCAGCTGGTGCAGCGCATCTCGTTCCGTCGCGCGATGAAGCGTGCGGTGCAGGCGGCGATGCGGGCCGGGGCCGAGGGGATCAAGATCCAGTGCAGCGGCCGGCTCGGGGGTGCGGAGATCGCGCGCGCCGAGGGTTATCACGAGGGGCGGGTTCCGCTCCACACGCTCCGTGCGGACATCGACTACGCGCAGTCGACGGCGAGGACGACCTACGGCACGATCGGTGTCAAGGTCTGGATCTTCAAGGGCGAAGTGGTCGAGGATCGGCGCGGGCGGACGTACAGCACGGGCGCCTGAAGCAAGGTCAACGGGCAGGCAAAGGCCGGGCCGTCGTGGCCGGCGATGGTAAGGATAGAGGGCGATGCTAGCGCCGAAGCGAATCAAGTACCGGAAGCAGCAGAAGGGCCGTATGCGCGGGAAGGCGACCCGTGGCAACACGGTGGCCTTCGGGGAGTACGGCCTTCAGACGACGGAGCCGGGCTGGATCACGAACCGGCAGATCGAGGCCGCCCGTGTCGCGATGACGCGTCACATCAGGCGCGGCGGGAAGGTCTGGATTCGAATCTTCCCCGACAAGCCGGTGACCAAGAAGCCGGCCGAGACGCGGATGGGGAAGGGGAAGGGCAACCCCGAGATGTGGGTGGCCGTGGTCAAGCCCGGGCGCGTGATGTTCGAGCTCGACGGCGTGGCCGAGCCGGTGGCGCGGCGGGCGCTGGAGCTGGCGGCGGCGAAGCTGCCGGTCAAGTGCCGGATCGTGGCGCGTGAGGCCGCGGCGGAGGGAGGTGCGCAGTGAAGGCGGTGGAGATTCGGGACCTGACGGACGAGGAGATCCGGGAGAGGATCTCCCAGATCCAGGAGGAGCTGTTCCGGCTGCGGTTCCGCAGCGCGACACAGCCCATCGAGAACCCGGCGCTCTTCAAGGGTCTGAGGCGGGATCTCGCGCGGCTCAAGACGGTGCTCCGCGAGCGTGAACTCGCGCAGGCAGGACGGTAAGGAGCGATGGCGGAGAACACGAGGAACAGCCGAAAGGTCCGGGTCGGGACCGTGGTCAGCGACAAGATGGACAAGACCGTGGTCGTGGCCGTGGAGCGCAGGGTGTTGCACCCCCTGTACGGGAAGCCGATGGTTCGGACGAAGAAGTACCACGCGCACGACGAGGAGAACACTGCGCGTCAGGGTGACGTGGTCCGGATCATGGAGACGCGGCCGCTGTCGAAGACCAAGCGGTGGCGCGTCGTCGAAGTGATCGAGCGAGCGAAGTGAGGCGGCAATGATCCAGCAAGAATCGATCGTGCGGATCGCCGACAACTCGGGGGCGAAGAAGGCCCTGTGCATTCGGGTGCTGGGCGGGTCGCGGCGTCGTTACGCTCAGGTGGGCGACGTCATCATCGTCGCGATCAAGGACGCGCTCCCGGACGGGATGCTGAAGAAGGGGGACGTGGCCAAGGCGGTCGTGGTCCGGACGGCGAAGGAGATGCGGCGCAAGGACGGGTCGTACATCCGTTTCGACGACAACGCCGCGGTTATCATAAACGATGCGGGCGAGCCGCGGGCGACGCGCATCTTCGGCCCGGTGGGGCGCGAGCTGCGCGAGAAGCGGTTCATGAAGATCGTCTCGCTGGCCCCGGAGGTGATTTGACATGGCACAGCGGATGATCGGCGGGCGGCGCCGCAAGGCGGCGACCGAGAAGAAGCGGGTGAAGATGCACATCCGGCGGGGCGACCGGGTGAAGGTGATCCGGGGGAACTACGCGGGGACCGAGGGGACGGTGCTGCGCGTGCTCCCGAAGGAGAACCGGGTGGTCGTCGAGGGCGTGAACCTGCGCAAGCGGCATCAGCGTCCCACGCCACAGAACCCGGAAGGCGGGATCATCACGTTCGAGGCGCCGATCTCGGCGTCCAACGTGATGCTGATCGATCCGACGACGGGCGAGCCCACGCGGGTGCGCATGCGGGTGGAAGCCGACGGAACGAAGGAGCGCATCTCCGTCAAGACGGGTAATCCGATCCCGAAGCCGCAGGGCTGAGCGGCCGAGGTGAGGGACGATGAAGCCTAGACTGCAGAAGCATTACGAGGAACGGGTCCGGCCGCGGCTGATGGAGGAGTTCGGGTACACGAACCCCTACCAGGTGCCTCGGATCGAAAAGATCGTGATCAACGTCGGGCTCGGCGAGGCGCCGCGGAACCCGAAGCTGCTGGACTCGGTCGTGGAAGAGCTGGGGCTGATCACGGGGCAGCGGCCGGTCGTGACGCGCGCGCGTAAGTCGATCTCGAACTTCTCGCTGCGCGAGGGGATGCCGGTCGGCGTGAAGGTGACGCTGCGCCGGGAGCGGATGTACGAGTTCCTGGATCGGCTGATCAACGTCGCGATCCCGCGGATCCGTGATTTCCGCGGCGTGCCGACGCGTTCGTTCGACGGGCGCGGGAACTACACGCTGGGGATCAAGGAGCAGCTGATCTTCCCGGAGATCGAGTACGACAAGGTGCAGAAGATCCACGGGATGGACATCGTGATCGCGACGAGCGCGCGCCGAGACGACGAGGCGATGGCGCTGCTGCGGGAGATGGGGCTCCCGTTCCGTGGGGAGACGCCGGTCGTGATCGCGGGAGCGGCGTAAGTCGAGCGCCGGACGAGAGGCGAAAAGGAAACAATGGCGAGAAAGGCCCTGATCGAGAAGTCGCGGCGGAAGCCGAAGTTCCGGGTGCGTCACCGCAATCGGTGCACGCGATGCGGGCGGCCCCGGGCGTTTCTGAGGAAGTTCGGGATCTGCCGCATCTGCTTCCGCGAGATGTCGCTGCGGGGCGAGATCCCTGGGGTTCGGAAGGCGAGCTGGTAGCTGCCGGCCCGGTGCCCATCGTCCGCCGGAGGGGCGGGGCATTCGGGGCGGGGTGCCGCACACTTCCTACAAGTCCGACATCGGGTCGGATACTATAGGAGATGATCTAGCATGATGACGGATCCGATCGCCGACATGCTGGCGCGCATCCGCAATGCCGCTCAGGCGCGGCAGCGGCGCGTCGACATGCCGGTCTCGAAGCTCAAGACGGAAATCGCGCGGATTCTGAAGGAGAACCATTTCATCCACGATTACAAGGTCCTGGATGATGGTCGTCACGGGGTCCTGCGCCTGTATCTGAAGTATTACCAGGACCGGTCGGTGATCCGTAACCTGGAGCGTGTATCGCGTCCGGGGCGGCGTCGCTACGCCGGGGTGAAGGACCTGCCGCGGGTGCGCAACGGTCTCGGGATCGCGATCGTTTCGACGTCGCAGGGCGTGATGTCCGACAAGGAAGCCCGTGCCCGGAACGTGGGCGGGGAAGTCCTGGCGTTGGTCTGGTAGCCGGGAGGGGGAGCGATGTCGCGCGTAGGAAGGAAGCCAATCGCGATCCCGAAGGGGGTCGAAGTCGAGGTCGACGGGACCCGGGTTCGGGTGAAGGGGCCGAAGGGCGAGCTCGTTCGTGAGTTCCGACCCGAGGTGTCGATCCAGGTGGAGGACGGCTCGGTCGTCGTACGGCGGTCGTCGGATGCGAAGACGCACCGTGCGTTTCACGGGCTGACGCGGGCGCTGCTGGCGAACATGGTGACCGGCGTAACGGAAGGGTTCCGGAAGTCGCTGGAGATCGTGGGCGTCGGCTACCGTGCGGAGAAGAAGGGGAACTCGCTGATCCTGAACGTCGGCTACTCGCATCAGGTGGAGTACCCGGAGCCGAAGGGTATCTCGATCTCGACGCCGAGCCCGACGACGATCGTGGTCGAGGGGATCGACAAGCAGCAGGTCGGGCAGGTCGCCGCGGAGATCCGTTCGGTGCGTCCGCCGGAGCCCTACAAGGGGAAGGGTATCCGCTATCAGGGTGAGCACGTCCGGCGCAAGGCCGGCAAGACGGGCGCCAAGTAACGGCCGGGAGCTGGAGATATGTCGAAGAGGTCAAAGGCGAAGACGCGCGAAGCGCGGTTGGCGCGTCGCCACCTTCGGGTCCGGAAGCGGGTATTCGGGACGCCAGAGCGGCCCCGGCTGGTGGTGCATCGTTCGCTCAAGAATATCCAGGGGCATGTCGTGGACGACGTCGCCGGGGCGGTTCGCCTCGGTGTGTCCACGCTTGCGCCGGAGCTGAAGGAGCTGCGCGAGAATCCGGAGACGACGAAGACGGATCTGAGCCGCGCGGCCGGGAAGCTGCTGGCGGAGAAGGCGCGCGCGGCGGGGATCGTGAAGGTCGTATTCGACCGGGGTGGCTACCTGTATCACGGTCGCGTGGCCGCCTTCGCCGAGGGCGCCCGCGAGGGCGGACTGGAATTCTAAGGAGTCTGGGATGGCGAAAGAGCAGCGAGGCGGCGGCCGGCGTGGGCGCCCGGAGACCGAGCTGGTCGAGAACGTAATCTTCGTCAATCGCGTGGCGAAGGTCGTGAAGGGCGGTCGGCGCTTCTCCTTCACGGCGCTCGTGGCGGTGGGCGACCGGGCCGGCCACGTCGGGATCGCGCTGGGTAAGGCGAACGAGGTGTCGGAGGCGATCCGCAAGGGGCTCGAGCACGCGCGGCGGAACATGATCGAGATTCCGCTGATCGATGGCACGGTGCCGCACGAGGTTCTGGGACACCACGGCGCCGGGCGGGTGCTGATCAAGCCTGCCCGTCTGGGTACGGGCGTCATCGCGGGCGGGCCGGTCCGTGCGGTGCTCGAGGCGGCCGGGATCACGGACGTTCTGACGAAGAGTCTCGGCTCGAACAACCCGATCAACATGGTCCGCGCGACCATGGCGGGTCTGGAGGAGCTGGTGACGGCGGAGCAGGTCGCCGCCGAGCGAGGGATCACCGTCGAAGAGCTGGGGGTACGCCGTGCCTAGGAAGACGAAGGCCAAGGCGCCGGCGATGCTGAAGATCACGCAGATCCGGAGCGGCATCGGGCGGCCCGAGGCACACAGGCGAACGCTCAAGGCGCTGGGGCTGCGGCATCAGCGTAGCGTGGTGCACCAGGACAGCCCCGCGATTCGGGGAATGATCTTCCAGGTCCGCCACCTGGTGCAGGTGGAGGAGCTGGAGGGAGGCAAGGAATAAATGGCGGAGCTGAGCAACCTGCCGCGGCCGAAGGGAGCGCACCGCAGCCGGAAGCGGCTGGGCCGTGGCCCGGGCTCCGGGCTGGGCAAGACCAGCGGACGCGGCCACAAGGGTCACAAGGCGCGCACGGGCGGCAACACGAAGCCGTGGTTCGAGGGCGGGCAGATGCCGCTCCAGCGGCGCGTGCCGAAGCGCGGTTTCAAGAACCCGTTCCGGCGCGAGTACGAGATCGTGAACCTTCGGGACCTGAAGCGGATCGAGGCGGACACGATCACTCTGGAGGTCCTGGCCTCGCACGGTCTGGTCGACCTGGGGAAGGGGCGTCCGGTCAAGATCCTCGGCACGGGCGAGCTGGACCGAAAGATCACGGTACAGGCGCACGCGGTGAGCGCGGGCGCGCGGGCGAAGATCGAGTCGGCCGGCGGAAGCGTCGAGCTGTTAGAGAGCTGATTCCATGGCGAACCCGATTCCGAATCTCTTTCGCATCCCGGAGCTGAAGTCGAAGATCCTCTTCACGCTCCTGGCTCTGCTGATCTACCGCGTGGGCGCACACATCACGGCGCCTGGCGTGGATGTCGGGGCGCTGCGGGAGCAGTTCGGCCAGCTGCAGGGCACGCTGTTCGGCGTGTACGACATGTTCGTCGGGGGGGCGCTGTCGCGGGCGACGGTGCTCTCGCTGGGGATCATGCCGTACATTTCGGCCAGCATCATGTTCCAGCTTCTTGCGGCCGTCATCCCGACGATCGAGAAGCTCCAGAAGGACGAGGAAGGGCGTAAGAAGCTCACGCAATGGACGCGTTACGCGACCGTCGGTCTCGCGTTCGTCCAGGCGTGGGGGTACGCGGTCTTCCTGCAGAACCCGGCCTGGGGTGCCGTGCAGAATCCCGGGTTCGCCTTCCTGCTCTCCACCGCGCTCGTGCTGACGACCGGCGCGATCTTCGTGATGTGGCTCGGTGAGCAGATCACGGAGCGCGGGATCGGGAACGGCGCGTCGCTGCTGATCTTCTTCTCGATCATCGAGGGGTTCCCGGGCGCGATCGGTCGGACCATCGAGGCGCTCACGACGGAAGTGATCTCGTTCTTCCAGGTCGTGCTGCTCCTGATCGTGATGGTCGCGGTCGTGGCCGGCGTGGTGGCGATGACGATGGCCGCGCGCAAGATCCCGGTCCAGATCCCGCGGAAGGTGATGGGCCGCGGTCGGATCCGCGAGGGGCAGAAGAGCTTCATCCCGCTGCGGATCAACTCGGCCGGCGTCATGCCGATCATCTTCGCGCAGTCGCTGATCATCGTGCCGGGCACGGTCGCCACGTTCAGCAACGTGTCGATCCTGCAGGGGATCGCGGATGCGCTGCAGCCCGGGAGCTGGTGGTACTACATCAGCTACTCCGTCCTGATCTTGTTCTTCACCTACTTCTACACGGCGATCATCTTCAATCCCGTGGACCTGGCGGAGAACCTGAAGAAGCAGGGCGGGTTCATCCCGGGTGTGAAGCCGGGGGCGAAGACGGCGGAGTACATCGACTACGTACTGAGCCGCGTGACGCTGCCGGGCGCGATCTACCTGGCGGTGATCGCGCTGCTGCCGTTCCTGCTGTTCGATCTGTTCGGGGTCCAGAACCTCTTCTTCTTCGGCGGTACGTCGCTGCTGATCGTGGTCGGCGTGGCGCTGGACACGGTGCAGCAGGTGCAGCAGCACATGCTGCTGCGGCACTATGAAGGCTTCATGAAGAAGGGGCGGGTGCGGTTCCGCGGGCGGCAGCGCTACATGTGAGGCACGCGGCGCCGCGAGTGATTCGGAGTCAATGAATCTGATCGTTCTCGGGGCTCCCGGAGCCGGCAAAGGCACCCAGGGAGCCCTCCTTGCCGAAAGGCGCGGACTTCGTCGGGTTTCGACCGGAGACCTGCTCCGCGATGCAGTGCGGAAGGGCACGCCGCTCGGCCAGAAGGCCAAGGCGTACATGGACGCGGGCGAGCTGGTGCCCGACGAAGTGATCCTCGGCCTGGTGCGGGAGGTCCTCTCCGAGAGGTCGGAGGCCACGGGGGTGCTCTTCGACGGCTTCCCCCGGACGATCCCGCAGGCGGAGGCGCTGGACCGGCTCCTCGAGGAGCTCGGTCAGCGGCTGGATGCGGTCGTTGTCATCGACGTGCCGGACGACGAGCTGGTGAAGCGGCTCAGCGGCCGGCGCAGCTGCCCGAACTGCGGGGCGGTCTACAACGTGTACTTCGAGCCGCCGCGCCAGGCGGGCGTGTGCGACGCATGCGGAGGGGCGCTGGTCGAACGCGCCGACGACGCGGCTGAGACGGTCCGGCGGCGCCTCGAGGTGTACAGGGAGCAGACGGAGCCGCTCATCGCCTATTACGAGGCGAGCGAGACGCCGGTCCACTACGTGGACGGGAGCCGATCGGTCGACGAAGTGCAGCGCGACATCGCGCGGGTGACCGAACCGTGATCCCGCTGAAGACGCCTTCGGAAATCGAAGCGATCCGCCGTGCTGGCGTGATCATCGGCAAGCTCTTCGAGGTCCTGCCCGAGCAGATTCGAGCCGGGACGACGACGGCGGCGATCGACCAGTTCGTCGAGGACTTCATTCGGAGCCACGAAGGCGCACTCCCCGCGTTCAAGGGGCTTTATGGATTCCCCGCGAGCGCGTGCATCTCGGTCAACGAGGAGGTCGTCCACGGGATCCCGACTGGGAGGCGGGTGATCGAAGAGGGCGACCTGGTCAGCGTGGACGTCGGCGTGAAGCTCGACGGCTGGTACGCCGACTCCGCACGCACGTTCGGCGTCGGGGAGATCGACGACGGCGCCCGGCGCCTGCTCGAGGTCACGGAGAGGGCGTTGCACGAGGGGATCGCCCGGGCCGTGCCGGGGAACCGGATGGGCGACATCGGGCACGCGATCCAGTCGACGGCCGAGGCGGCGGGGTTCGGCGTGGTCCGCGATCTGGTGGGACACGGGGTAGGTAGGGCACCGCACGAAGAGCCGCAGGTGCCGAACTGGGGCCGCCCGGGGCGCGGGCTCCGGCTCGTGCCGGGGCTCGTGCTGGCGATCGAGCCGATGATCAACGAGGGGACGCCCGAGGTCCGAACGCTCGCCGATCGCTGGACGGTGGTCACGCTCGACCGCAAGCGGAGCGCGCACTTCGAGCACACGGTGGCGGTCGCCGAGGGCGGCCCGCTGATCCTGACGGCGGCGTAGCGGCCGCGGCGTGGCGGCCGGACGCGCTCTGGCTTCGCCGGACTTGATCTGGCTTCATGGGACTGGTATATTTCAAAGCTGTTCGATAAACTCGACCAAGGCGGCGGGTATGAAGGTTCGCAGCAGCGTCAAACCGATCTGTGAGCACTGCAAGGTGATCAGGCGAGCCGGGGTGGTTCGGGTCATCTGCAAGAAGAATCCGCGGCACAAGCAGCGGCAGGGGTAGAGAGATGGCGCGAATCGCTGGCGTGGATCTGCCGCGCAACAAGCGGATCGAGAACGCACTCACGTACATTTACGGCATTGGTCTGCCGACCTCGCAGAAGATCCTCGCGCAGACGGGGGTGAATCCGGACCGTCGGGTGCACGAGCTGACGGACGACGAGGTGAACCGTCTGCGGCGCACGATCGAGAATCAGTACAAGGTCGAGGGTGCGTTGAGGACGGAGGTGTCCATGAACGTGAAGCGTCTCATGGACATCGGATGTTACCGTGGGCAGCGGCATCGCCGCGGGCTCCCGGTGCGGGGTCAGCGCACGCACACGAACGCGCGGACGCACAAGGGCGTGCGCCGAGCGATCGCGGGGAAGAAGAAGCCGCCGAAGAAGTAAGGCGGCGCGCGAGGTGGTGCGTCGCAGGGTTGCGACCGAGGCCGGGAAACAGGGATAAGCCACAGGGGAGCGAATGGCGACTCCAAAGAAGGGTGCGCGTCCGAAGCGCGCGCGCAAGCACGTCGACGCCGAAGGCATCGCGCACATTACCGCGACGTTCAACAACACCCTGGTGAGCATCACGGACATGCAGGGGAACGTCGTGGTGTGGGGCAGCGCGGGGCGTGCCGGCTTCAAGGGATCGAAGAAGTCGACGCCGTTCGCGGCGACGGTTGCGGCGGAGCAGGCCGGACGCGAGGCGGTCAATCTCGGGATGAAGCGAGTGCACGTGCGCGTGCAGGGCCCGGGGAGCGGGCGGGAGTCCGCGATCCAGGCGCTCGCTGCGGCGGGGTTGCAGATCCGCTCGATCCGGGACGTGACCCCGATCCCGCACAACGGGTGTCGGGCGCCGAAGAAGCGGCGGGTCTGAGCGCAGGCCGGTGTGCCGGCCGGGGTGCGGAGTTCGCGGCCGGCGCGCCGGTTTGGCATTTGTTGCCGAGAAGCGGCTTTGCGGAGGGGCGGGCATCGCCCCGATGCGGCCGCTTGTGGTGCGACGAGGGGTTGGGTCGCCGCGAGTCGAGGTCGAAAGGGTTGGAACGGGTGTAAACCGCCACACCGTTCGGGCGGGAAGACGCCTGTCGGATCACCAAGAGAACGGGAGAAGCAGACACTTCCATGGGTCGTTACACTGGACCGGTTTGCAAGCTGTGCCGTCGTGAAGGCCAGAAGCTGTTTCTGAAGGGTACGCGCTGCTACACGGAGAAGTGCCCGCTCGAGAGGCGGAACTACGCGCCCGGCCAGCACGGGCTGGCGCAGGCGCGTCGGCGCAAGGCTTCGGACTATGCGCAGCAGCTGCGCGAGAAGCAGAAGGTCAAGCGGATCTACGGCGTAGGCGAGCGGTACTTCAAGAACCTGTTCGAGCGTGCGGCGAAGCAGCCGGGCGTGACGGGCGAGAACCTGCTGGTCGCGCTGGAGAGCCGACTGGACAACGTGGTGTACCGGCTGGGCTTTGCGGCGAGCCGGAACCAGGCGCGTCAGCTGGTGCGGCACGGGCACATCGAGGTGAACGGCCGGGTCGTGGACATTCCGAGCTACGTGGTCGAGGCCGGCGACGAGATCCGTGTGCGGGAGGGCTCGCGGGACCTGTTGCCGGTGCAGGCCGCGCTGGAGTCGAAGACGCGGCCGGAGATGGTGCGCTGGCTTGCGGTGGACGAAGGGACGCGGACCGGCCGCATGCTCGAGCGGCCCACGCGCGCGGAGATCCCGCTCGCGGTCCAGGAGCAGCTCATCGTCGAGCTGTACTCGAAGTAATCGGACTCGGATCGAGGCGAAAAGAAGGTCGCACGCAACGAACCGGCGGATGGCCGGGGAGGTAGACCGTGGAGCTAGATCTTACCGGATTGGTGCTGCCGCAGCGGATCGAGGTCGAGTCGCGCTCGGAGGATGGGCGGATCGCGCAGTTCGTGCTGGCGCCGCTCGAGCGTGGCTTCGGCCAGACGCTGGGGAATAGCATGCGCCGCATCCTGCTCTCGTCGTTGCGGGGCGCTGCGGTGTGGGCGTTCCGGATGGATGGGGTGGTGCACGAACACCAGACGGTTCCGGGTGTGGTGGAAGACGTGCACCAGATCATCCAGAACCTGAAGACGCTGGTGCTCGCGCTGGATGAGGGTGTGGAGGAGGCGACGCTGGAGTTCCGGGTGACCAAGGCGGGCCCGGTGACGGCGCGAGCGATCGAGAAGACGGGGCCGGTGACGATCCTGAACCCGGATCATCATCTGTTCACGCTGCAGGACGATCAGGAGGTGAACGTGATCCTGTACGTGAACAAGGGGCGGGGCTTCGTCCCGGCGGAGCAGCACGTGCTGCCGAAGGGGAGCCCGGTCGATCTGGTCCGTATCGATTCGATCTACAACCCCGTGCTGCGCGCGAACTTCACGGTGGAGGAGACGCGCGTGGGGCAGCGGACGGACTTCGATCGGCTGACGATGCTGGTGGAGACGAACGGGTCGGTGACCCCGACGGACGCGGTGGCGTACGCGGCGGAGCTTGCGCGGAAGCATTTCGAGTACATGCTTCGCTTCGGTGCGTCGGCGGAGCCGCAGCCGCCGGTGCCGGGCGCGGTGCGGGTGCCGCAGCCGCTGCTGGAGTTGTTCCGGCGGCCGATCGAGGAGCTGGCGGAGCTCTCGGTCCGTTCGGTCAACTCACTGAAGAAGGAGAACATCGTGACGCTGGGCGACCTGGTCCAGCGGACGGAAGAGCAGATGCTGGACATCGAGAACTTCGGCGTGAAGTCGCTCGAGGAGATCCGGCAGTTCTTGAAGGAGCACAACCTGCACTTCGGCATGAAGCTCGAGGAGGGCGAGGACGGCGAGCTCTACCTGGTGGAGGAAGGTAGCCAGGGTGGGGCGAAGGGTGCCGAGGTGACGGAGGAGGAGCAGGCGTCATGAGGCACCGTAAGAAGGGCCGTCATTTTTCGCGCACGGCCGAGCATCGTCGGGCGATGTTGAGGAATCTGGCGACGTCGCTCTTCCGGCACGGGCGCATCGAGACGACGACGGCGAAGGCGAAGGAGCTGCGGTCGTTCGCGGAGCCATTGATCACGAAGGCGAAGCGCGGGGACCTTCACGCGCGGCGGCTGGTTGCGCGAAAGATCCAGGACCGCGAAGTTTTGAAGAAGCTGTTCGAAGAGATCGGTCCGCGGTACGCGGATCGGCCGGGGGGGTACACGCGGGTGGTGCACCTGGGTCACCGTTCCGGCGACGCAGCCGAAATGGCGATCATCGAACTCGTGGAGTAGGGGTCTTCCCATGACGCAACAGCCGACTCAGCACCGTAAGTCGTCCGGCCAGTTCACGTGGCTCTGGATGCTCGCGACCTTCGTCGTGATCGGGGGATTCATGTACTGGCTCGGGGTAACCGCCGAGCCGAGCACGGCGCGGGTGGTCGAGGAGGAAGAGGCCGAGGCGGACGTGGCTGCCACGACCGTGACTGTGGACGACGTGGTCGCGGACCTGTCCAGCCACCTGGGTAAGACCGTGCGCCTCGAGGGGATTACGGTGGCGAGTCGGCTGGGTACGCAGGCGTTCTGGACGGCGTCGACGCGGGGTCAGCCGCTCCTGGTGCGCCTCGCTCCGAGCCTGGCGGCGAGCGCCAACTCGCTGATGGGCGGCGAAAAGGTGACGGTAGTCGGCCGGGTCGTGGCGATGAGCGATTCGGTTCTCGCGGCGTGGGAGATCGAAGGCGTCATCACGGGCGAAGCGCAGCGGATGGAGGCGGAGTTCGCGACGGCGTTCGTCCAGGCGGCGACATTGGAGGCTCTGGCGGACGACGCTCAGGAGTGATGACCTGAGCGAAGTCGCGGGTTGGCTGGCGGGCGGGGCACGGCCCGCGCGGAGCGAGCCTGCACGGGACGCCGAGTGAGAACGGAGGAGTAGAAAGCGAGGGGAAATGGCTCGCGTGTGTTATGTGTGCGCGAAGGGGCCGATGTACGGCAACAACGTCAGCCACGCCAACAATCGGACGAGGCGGCGTTGGTTGCCGAATCTGCGGCGGGTCCACATCGTGACGGAGACCGGAGAGTCGAAGCACGTGCGTGTGTGCACGCGGTGCCTTTCGGCCGGGAAGGTCCGCAAGGCTTGAGACCGAGGGGCGGCTGAAGGGCATAGGGCGCAGATATCGAATCGAGCCCGAATACGAGGAAGCGCCGATCATGGCGATATCCACTTCGAGAGAACGCCCGGCACCGTGGGTGCCGGGCGTTCTCGTTGAGGAGGGGGAATGGCGATCACCGCGATGATTGCGGAAGGTGGCTCTGCGATGTCCGTCTCGGAGTTCCTGTTCCTGCTGATCGTCATCCTGGCGTCGGCAAAGCTGCTGGGCGAGCTGGCCGAACGGATCGGCCAGCCGGCCGTTCTGGGCGAGCTCATCGCCGGGGTGCTGGTCGGCGGCTCCGTGCTGGGGCTGGTGGACCCGGGTGTGGAGTCGATCCATCTCCTGGCGGAGATCGGGGTCATCATCCTGTTGTTCGAGATCGGCCTCGAGACCGACCTGCGGCAACTGCTAAAGGTGGGCGGCGCTTCGACGATGGTCGCCCTGGTGGGTGTGGTCGTGCCGTTCGTGCTGGGGTACGCGGTCGCGGTGGGGCTGGGGATCGCCCAGTTGCCGGCGATCGTCTTCGGCGCTGCGCTCACGGCCACGTCGGTGGGGATCACTGCGCGGGTGCTGTCGGACCTCGGGCGGCTGCAAGAGCCCGAGAGCCAAATCGTGCTGGGCGCGGCGGTGATCGACGACATCGTCGGGCTGATCATCCTGGGTGTCGTGAGCGGGCTGGTCGCCGGGGAAGCCGTGACGGTCGGGACCATCGCGAAGGTGACGGGGCTGGCGTTCGGTTTTCTCATCGTCGCGTTGCTGCTGGGCCGGCTGATCGTGCCGCCGCTGTTCGGTCTGCTGGCGAGACTGGGGCGCGCGGAGACGGTCGCGACGATGGCGCTCGTCTTTGCCTTCCTGCTCGCGTACGTCGCGGATGCGTCCGGCTCGGCGCTGATCATCGGCGCGTTCACGGCCGGGCTGCTCCTGCAGCCGACGCCGCAGGCGGCGGTGATCGAAGATGGCGTCGTACGTCTGGGGCAGTTCTTCGTTCCGATCTTCTTCGTGGTGGTGGGGGCGTCCGTGGACGTTCGCACCTTCGCTCAGATGGAGGTCGCCACGATCGGTGTCGCGCTGGTGGTGGTCGCGGTGGTCGGGAAGTTCGTCGCGGGGTACGCACCGTTCTGGTTCAAGGGGCGGAAGCGCGTGATCGGCGTCGGGATGATCCCGCGCGGCGAGGTCGGGCTGATCTTCGCGCAGCTGGGGCTGACGTCGGGCGTGCTGACGGTGGGGCAGTTCAGCGCACTCACGCTGATGGTGATCGCGACGACGTTCATGGCGCCGCCGTTGCTCAAGGCGCTCTTTCCGCCGCGGGAAGGCGGCGCGCCTCCGGGGGCGACGAGCGGGATCGCAGGGCTGACGACGGAGGCGTGAGGTGGAGGCCGGCGGCCGCGGTCCGCTGCGGGGGCTCCGCATCGTCGTGACACGTGCCCGTGAACAGTCCGGCGAGCTGGTCGAGGAGCTGGAGCGGCTAGGCGCGATCGTGATCGCCTGCCCGTTGGTTCGGATCGAGGATCCGGCGGACCCGGGCGCGTTGCGGCGCGCGGCGGCGAATATGGCCGCGTACGACTGGATCGTCTTCACGTCGGCGAACGGCGTCGAACGGTTCTGGGAGGCTTTCGTGGAGGCAGGGGGGCGGGTCGAGGCACTGGCCAGCGTGCGATTCGGCTGCGTGGGCCCGGCTACGCGTCGTGCGCTGCTGGCGCACGGCGTCGAGGCGGATGCGGTGCCGCCCCGGTTCCTGGGCGCCGCGGTGGCGGAGTCGATCGCTCGTACCCATCGCGGCGGCGGAACGGGGCCGGGGAGCGAGGCTCCGTCCGAGGGCGGGCGACCTTTCCAGGACGTGTGTCCGTCCGAGCGCGGTCGACCGCTCGAGGGCGTGCGGGTCCTGCTTCCGCTGGCGGCCGGAGCGGCGGACACCGTCGAGCGGGATCTCGCGGAGCTGGGCGCCTCGGTCGAGCGGGTGGAGGCGTATCGAACGGTCCCGGACCGGGAAGGCGGGGCGGCGTTGCGCCGTCGCATGGAGCAACGAGACGTCGACGTCTTGACGTTCACGTCCCCTTCGACCGTGGAGGCGTTCGTCGATGCGGTGGGCACGGACATCGGCGGCGCGAAGGTCGCGGTGATCGGTCCGGTGACCGAGGCGGCGGCGTCACGGCTGGGCCTTCCGGTCGAGGTCGTGGCGACGGAGCACTCGGCGAAGGGACTCGTCGATGCGATCGTGAGGCGTTGGGGCTCGGCGCGCGACGCGGGCGCCGGGGTATGAGATCGGCGGAAAAGGGGGGCGCCTCGGGCCAATTTTCGAGTGACGCGGGCGCACCCGAGTCGTCGACCGAGCAGGTGAAATAGGCGACCAAATGGGCTTTGATACGGCATCGACGAAACTGAAGCACCGCATCGAATCGCGGGAGGCGCTGTGCGGCGTGGTCGGCCTCGGCTACGTCGGACTGCCGCTGGCCATCGAGCTGGTTCGGTCGGGCTATCGAGTCCTGGGCTTCGACGTGTCCGAGCGCGTCGTCTCTGGGGTGAACGCGGGCACGTCGCACGTAGGCGATGTCCCGTCGTCGGAGGTCGCTGCGGCGGTCCGGGAGGGGCTGCTGGAGGCGACGCTGGACCTGAGTCGTCTCGGGGAGTGCGACGCGATCTCGATCTGTGTGCCGACGCCGCTGTCGAAGACGAAGGATCCCGACGTCTCTTACGTGGTGAGCGCGGCGGAGGCGGTCGCACGGACGCTCCGGCCGGGGCAGCTAGTGGTGCTGGAGTCGACGACGTATCCGGGGACGACCCGGGAGCTGGTGCTACCGATGCTTGAGCGGACGGGGCTGCAGGTCGGGCAGGACTTCTTCTTGTGCTTCAGCCCCGAGCGGGTCGATCCGGGGAACCGGGAATGGCAGACGAAGAACACGCCGAAGGTGATCGGAGGGATCACGGAGGCGTGCCTGGACGTGGGGGTGGCGCTCTACTCGCGGGTGATGGAGCGGGTGGTGCCGGTGAGCAGCACGGAGGCGGCGGAGCTGACGAAGCTGTTGGAGAACACGTTCCGCGCGGTGAACATTGCGCTGGTCAACGAGATGGCGCAGGTCTCGGACCGGCTCGGCGTGGACGTGTGGGAGGTGATCGAGGCCGCGGCGACCAAGCCGTTCGGGTTCATGAAGTTCCAGCCGGGTCCCGGGATCGGCGGCCACTGCATTCCGCTGGATCCCTACTATCTCGCGTGGAAGATGAAGACACTGAACTACAAGACGCGAATGGTGGAGCTGGCGGGCGAGATCAACAGCGAGATGCCGCACTTCGTGGTGGACAAGGTGCAGGACGCGCTGAATGGCGTGGGTCGAGCGGTGCGGGGAAGTCGGGTGCTCGTGCTCGGGGTGGCCTACAAGAAGGACATTGACGATGTGAGGGAGAGCCCAGCGCTGGACGTGATGCGGCTCTTGGAGGAGAAGGGGGCGGAAGTCGTCTACCACGATCCGTTCGTGGAGGTGCTGCGAGGGGAGGCGGGCGCAGAGAAGCGGAGCGTGGAGCTGACCGCCGAAGAGCTCGGACGAGCGGACGTGGTGGTGATCACGACGGACCACTCGAACGTGGACTACGGCTGGGTGGTGGAACGGAGCAAGCTGGTGGTGGATACGCGCAACGCCACGGCCGGGCTCAAGGCATCCAATATCATCGGGCTCAGCGGCCGCCCGCACGGGGCGGTACCGTCGAGCGGAATGGTTGTTGCCGGGGCGTGAGGTCCGGTCTGTCGGTCGCGCTTGGCCCAACCTTGCGCCACCCCAGTCAAATGTGTATTCATAGCGCGCGTTTGGCATTGGATCTACGTGCCGGCCGCTGGACCGCGCGGTCGGGATTCTCCCCGGGTCCATCGACGGATTCGTCTGGCGTTTCCGCAGGCCGATTCACACACGCTGCGGGATACGAGCCCTGTACCGCGGCCGACGAGCGCTGTGTGCTCAGGTCTCATTCGCCGATGGCATAGTCGCAGAATAGCGTGGCTCGCGATCGCGTCATGACCAATGGCGGCGATCGGGGCCCGAACTCCATTGGGGGTCGTAGCGGGATGCGCCGAAGCACTGTCGTCGCAATAGCCGGCGCCTTGTTCGTTTTCATGGGGCCCGCGCATGAGCGGGGTCCACGAGACCTGGACAACGGCGGTGCGTCGGCCGGCATCGGCCGGGCGGCCTCGCCATCGGCCGGTGCCTGAACCGGTCGAGGCGACTCCAACGTCGACGATCGGCTCGTGGTTGACGATCGGCCGGCTTCGCAGCCCGGGCTCCGGATCCCGAGGAGTGAGAACAGACGGGCGGAGGGCTAGGTCAGATAGGCCCTGTAACTGACGGGGCCAAGGTGTATCCAGTAGCGTGAAATAGGGTCCGAGATGGTGTTCACTCCGGGAGCTCGTGCCAACGGAGTACGCGTGCCGGCAGAGTTGTACGAGGAATCGCGGTGGTATGCCTGCTACACGCGCGCCCGGCACGAGAAGCGAGTGGAACACGTTCTACGGGAGCGCGGAATCGAGAGCTATCTGCCGGTCGTTTCGCGGATCCAGCAGTGGAAGGATCGGAAGAGGCGAGTCGAGTTCCCGTTGTTTCCCAGCTACGTCTTCGGACGTTTCACGCTCAGGGAGATGCACGCGGTGCTGACGACGCCGGGGGTCAGCACGATCGTCCGGATCAACGGTTACCCGACGCCGATCCCGGATCGGGAGTTGGACAACATACGCCGCTTCGCGATGGCGGTTGCGGACAGCGGATGCGAGCCCGAGCCGGCGGCGTTCGTGAGGGAAGGCGACTGGGTCCGGGTCGTGGATGGCCCGTTTCGCGGTGTCGTCGGAATCGTGGTCGAGCGGCGGGGACGTCGGCGCATCCTCGTGGGGCTCCGTGCGATCGGGCAAGGACTGGAGGTCGACGTGGATGTCTGCTCGCTGGAGCCGGTGGCGCCTCCGGCCGAGGAAGAGTGAGCGTTGGTCGATAAGCGGCGGAAGAGCAAGTTGAGTTCGACGAACGGATACGGAATCGCGATCTACGCCGACGGCGCGAGCGTGAACGACATGATCGAGGCGCGCCGGCGCGGCGTGGCGGACGGGTTCACGACGAACCCGACGCTGATGGCGAAGGCGGGTGTGCCCGACTATCGCGCATTTGCGAGAGAGGTGCTGGCGGCGATCCCCGATCTGCCGATCTCGTTCGAGGTGATCGCGGACGAGTTCGACGAAATGGGGCGCCAGGCTCGTGAGATCGCCAGCTGGGGCGAGCACGTCTTCGTGAAGGTGCCGATCTGCAACACGAAGGGCGAGACGTCGATTCCGCTGATTCGCGAGCTGTCGCGCGACGGCGTGAAGGTCAACGTCACGGCGGTGCTGACGCTCGACCAGGTGCGGGCGGTCGCGGATGCGGTGGCGCCGGAGACGCCGTCCATCGTGTCGATCTTCGCGGGTAGGATCGCGGACACCGGACGCGACCCGATGCCGGTCATGCGGGAGGCGGTGAGTATCTGTGCGTCCCGTCCGAGGTTGCAGGTGCTGTGGGCGAGTCCGCGGGAGGTGCTGAACCTGTACCAGGCCGCGTCCTGCGGCTGTCACATCATCGCCCTGACATCCGATCTGATCGCGAAGCTTCCGTTGCGCGGCAAGGACCTGACGGAATACTCGCGCGAGACCGTCCAGATGTTCTACGACGACGCGTGCCGGGCGGGGTACACGCTCTGAGATGGGTGTGCACGCGAACGAGACCGTTGTCATCACGGGCGTCGCGGGCTTCATCGGCAGCAATCTCGCGGACCGATTGCTCGCCGATGGCTACCGCGTGATCGGAATCGACGATCTCTCCTACGGCGTCCTCGAGCAAGTCCCCGAAGGTGTCGAGTTCCACGAACTCGACATCCGCTCCCCACAGATCTACGACGTCATCGCCGGAGCCGACGTCGTCTTCCATTTGGCCGCGAAGAACTGCATCTCGGATTGTCAGCTCGACCCGGTGGAGACGAGCAGCATCAACGTGGTCGGGACGGTGAACGTATTCGAGGCGGCGCGGCGCGGCGGTGTGCGGAAGGTCGTCTACGCGGAGTCGTCGGCGTTGTACGAGGGCTCGGCGGTGCTGCCGACGCCGGAGAGCGAGGAGGCCCCGGAGAGCTTCTACGCGGTGAGCAAGCTCGCGGGGCGGTACTTCGCGGAGGCGTACCGTCGCTTCCACGGATTGAATGCGACGGCGCTGAGGTACTTCTGCGTATACGGCCCTAGACAGGACTATCGCCGCACGATCCCGCCGGTGATGAGCGCGTTCATCCTCAACCTGCTGCAGGGCCGGCGTCCGACGATCTACGGGACGGGACAGAAGCGTCGGGATTTCGTGTACGTTGACGACGTGAACGACTTCCACGTGCTCTGCATGCGCGATCCGCGCACGGACGGGAAGGTCTTCAACGTGGGGAGCGGCCGCAGCTACTCGGTTCGTGAGATCTTCGACTTGATCCGGGAGCTGGTGGGTAGCGACCTGGAACCACACTACGCGCCCGACCTGCCCGGCGAGGCGCAGGAGACGCTGGCGGACATCGGTGCCGCGCGCGCGCTGGGTTGGGAGCCGAAGGTGGGGTTGGAGGAAGGGCTGCGGCGGTCGATCGCCTACATCCG
Organism: uncultured bacterium; assembly: GCA_937889645.1. Lineage (GTDB taxonomy): Bacteria > Gemmatimonadota > Gemmatimonadetes > Longimicrobiales > RSA9 > CALBZE01. The sequence continues at coordinate 34,126 of CALBZE010000058.1, read as the reverse complement.
GGAGCACGTCCTCGGCGCGGGCGGGGTGGAGCCGGTTCGGGTGTGAACGTCGCCGCGCTGGTGCTGGCCGCCGGGAAGAGCAGCCGAATCGCGGCGATCGCGGGCGGCCGTCCGAAGCCTTTGCTCGAGCTGGGCGGCAAGCGGCTGATCGAGTGGAATCTGGAGTGGCTGGCCGCACACGGGGTCCGCGAAGCGTGGGTCAACCTACACCATCGGGCGGAGGACGTTCGGGCGGCGGTAGGTGACGGGTCGCACTGCGGCGTCCGGGTGCGGTACGTGTACGAGCCGACGATCCTGGGGACGGCGGGCGCGTGGCGGAACGTGCTCGGGTCGTGGAGCGGCACGTGGCTCGTCGCCTACGGTGACAACGTCACGCGCTTCGACCTCGAAGCGTTCCTTGAAGCGCATCGGCGACGCGGCGCAGCGGCGTCGATCGCGTTGTTCGATCCGTCGCGACACAAGAACACGGGGATCGCCGGCGGGCACGTGGTGCTGGACGAGAGTGAGCGGGTGGTGGAATTTCGGGAAGGGGAGCCGCCGCGCCCGGGGCGTCGCGAATACGTGAACGCGGGCGTCTACCTGCTCGAGGCGGACATTGGCGAATACGTCGGGGTCGGGTTCCAGGACTTCGGCCGCGACGTTTTTCCGCGCCTGGTGTCTGACGGCGGCGTATACGGTCACGTGATGGAAGCGACGGGATTCTGCCTCGGGCTCGACACACCCGAGAGCTATGCGGTGGCGAAGGCGTTGGTCGAGGAAGGGGAAGTCGCGCTGAGATGATCATCACCCGGACGCCGTTCCGGATCACGCTCGGAGGCGGGGGCACGGACCTGCCTTCGTACTACGAGAAGCACGGCGGGTTCATCTTCGCGATGGGGATGGACAAGTACATGTACATCATGCTGAACCCGCCGATCGTGGACGACAAGATCCGTCTGCACTACAGTCGGACGGAGGTCGTCGACCACGTCTCGGAGATCCAGCACGACCTGGCGCGTGAGGCGCTGCGCTTCCACGGGATCGAGAAGAAGATCGAGATCTCGTCGCTCGCGGACCTTCCGGACGGTACGGGGCTGGGCTCCTCGAGCGCGTACCTGGTGGGTCTGCTGCTGGCGTTGCACCACTACCGGCGCGACCACGTTCCGCTGCAGGCGCTTGCCGAGGAGGCGTGCCACATCGAGATCGACGTCCTGGGCAAGCGGATCGGCAAGCAGGACCAGTACATGGCGGTGTACGGCGGGTTCACCGTCCTGGACATCGACCGGGACGGCACCGTGCACGTGAGGTCGGTCGAGCTGCCGGTCGGCGCCGTGGACGCGTTCGTGGCGAACACGCACCTCTACTACACCGGAGTTCGCCGCAGCGCCGAGGAGGTGCTCCGTGGGCAGGACCGGGCGATGCGGGAGTCGTCGTCGCCGGCGCGGTCGCAGGTGGAGGATTCGCTCCATCGGATCAAGGACCTGGGTTACCGGATCCTGGAGGCGGTGGAGTCGGAGGATTTCGATCGGTGGGGTCAGCTGCTGCACGAGCATTGGGAGAGCAAGCGGCGGTTGTCGGACCGGGTCTCGATCGGGGAAGTCGATCGCCTGTACGACTACGTGCGTGAGGAGTTCGGCGTTCTCGGGGGGAAGATAGCGGGGGCCGGGGGTGGCGGTTTCCTCATGCTGTACTGCCCGAAGGAGCATCGCCGGCTGGAGCAGTTCATGGCGTCCCAGGGGATGCCGCGGCTGCACTACGGTATCGAGTTCGAGGGGGCGAAGGTGATCGCGAACCTCTCGAGCGGGCCGGCGATGAGGAGCGTGCCGGTGACGGCGACGGTCTGAAGTGGCAGGGTCGCGCGGGATGCGAGGCCTGGCCGGGCTTGAGCTGGAGCGGGAGAGCCTGGCCGGGAGGGTGGTTCTGGTCACGGGCGGCAGCCGGGGGATCGGGCTGGCGTGCGCGACGGAGGCGGTGGCGGCTGGCGCGCGTGTGGCGATCGCGGCGCGGAGCGCCGACGAGCTGAGGCAGGCGGAGGCCCGGTTGGTGGAAATCGGTGGGGCGGATGCGGCCCGGGCGTTCGTGGCGGACGTCGGTGTAGAGTCGGCGGTCGATGCGCTCGTCGCGGGGGTGGTGGAGTGGGGCGGGCGGATCGACGGATTGGTGCACGCGGCGGCGGTGCTCGGTCCGATCGGCCCCGCGCTGGACGTGGACGCGGTGGAGTGGCTGGACGCGGTGCGGATCGACCTGTGGGGGACGTTCCTGGTCGCGCGCGCCGTCGGCCGGGTGATGCGGGAACAGGGGGGCGGCCGGATGGTGCTCCTCTCGGGCGGCGGAGCGACGTCGCCGTTCCCGAACTTCAGCGCGTACGCGGTGAGCAAGGCCGGCGTGGTCCGGCTCGCGGAGACGCTTGCGGCGGAGCTGGCGGCGCACGGGATCGAGGTGAACGCGCTGGCCCCCGGCTTCGTCGCGACGCGGATCCACGAGGCGACGCTGGCCGCCGGCGAGCGAGCCGGCGCGGAGTATCTGGAGCGGACGCGGCGGGAGCTGGAATCGGGCGGCGTGCCGGCGGAGCTGGCGGGTCGGGCGGCGGTCTTCCTCCTGTCGGACCGAGCCGCCGGGCTGACGGGTCGGCTGGTCGCGGCGCCGTGGGACGAGTGGTGGACGTGGTCGGAGCGGCGAGAGGCGATCCGGGAGTCCGATCTCTTCACCTTGCGGCGGATCGTCCCGGCCGACCGGGGGCTAGCCGGATGGTGAGCGGCGCGGTCGGCGCGTCGGCTGGGCCGCTGGGTGTCGCGGTGATCGGGTGCGGCCTGATCGGGCGGCGTCGCGCCGCGACCGCTGCGGCGCATCCGGAGACGCGCCTCGTTGCCGTGGTCGACGCGGATCCCGTGCGGGCGGCGGACGTAGCCCGCGCGTACGGCGGCGAGGTCGTGTCGGATTGGCGGGCCGCGGTGGAACGGGATGACGTGGCGGTGGTCGTGGTGGCGACGCCGAACGGATTTCTCCGGGAGATCGGGTGCGCTGCGCTGGAGCGGGGCAAGCACGTGCTCCTGGAGAAACCGATGGGGAGGAACCTGGCCGAGGCGCGGGCGCTCGCGGACGCGGCGCGGGAGAGCGGCCGGGTCCTGAAGATCGGGTTCAATCATCGATACCACCCGGGGCTCGCTCGGGCGATCGAGTTGGTGAAGACCGGCAGGATCGGTCGCATCGTGGCGATTCGCGCGCGTTACGGCCACGGCAGCCGGCCCGGGTGCGAGACGGAGTGGCGGGCCGACCGCGAGCTGGCCGGAGGCGGCGAGCTGACGGACCAGGGCGTCCACGTGGCGGACCTGATCCACGCGGTCGCCGGGATGCCGCGGGACGCGTTTGCGTTCCTCCAGACGGCGGTGTGGCGGATCGCTCCGCTGGAGGACAACGCGTTCGGCCTTTTCCGCTTCGCGGATGGCGCCGTCGCGCAGCTGCACGTGAGCATGACGCAGTGGAAGAACCTGTTCTCCTTCGAGGTCTACGGGGAGCTGGGTTCGGTGACCGTCGAGGGATTGGGCGGCAGCTACGGCACGGAGCGCCTGGTGGTGGCGCACCGCAACATGAACGGCGGCGTGCCAGCCATGGAGGAGGAGGAGTACCCCGGCGAGGACGTGTCGTGGCGGGAGGAGTGGGAGGACTTCATCGCGGGCGTGAGGACGGGCCGACTCGCCCAGGGTGGCCCCGACGATGGCGTGGCGGCCATGCGGATGATCGACGCGCTCTACCGATCGGCCGAGATGGGGAAGATCGTGGAGGTGTAGGTGAGAGCCGCAGTCTTTCTGGATAGAGATGGCGTGCTGAACCCGTTGGTGGAGGACGAGGACGGGCTCCGGTCGCCGCGCGTGCGGGACGAATTCACGCTGGAGCCGAGTGCGCGGGATGCGGTCGTGCGGCTCCAGCGAGCCGGCTACCTGGTTTTCGTGGTCACGAACCAGCCGGACCTTGCGCGGGGGAAGCTGCCGCTCCCGGAGCTGGTCGCGATGAACGCGGAAGTTCGCGCCCGTCTGAAGGTGGATGACCTTCGCGTGTGCCCCCATGACGACGCCGACGGCTGCGGGTGCCGCAAGCCGTCGCCGGGGATGCTGCGGGCATTGGCCCGGCGCTGGGGTGTGGACCTGTCGGAGTCCTACATGGTCGGCGACACGTGGCGGGACATTGGGGCCGGCCGGGCCGCGGGGTGCCGGACGATCCTGGTTCGGCGGAGCTACAACCTCGAGGTCGACGCGGACCACGTGGTGGACGGGCTGGATGAGGTCGTCGACGTGATCGCCGCCCACGAGGTCGTGCATGGCTGAGAGCTTCGCGACGAGATACCTGATCGAGCTGCGGCAGATCCTGGACGCGCTCGACCCGGCGGCGATCGATGCCATGGCGCGGTCCCTGGCGGAGCTGAGGGATGGCGGCGGTCGTCTCTTCTTCATCGGCGTGGGTGGCGGTGCTGCGCACGCGTCGCACGCGGTGTGCGATTTCCGCAAGATCGCGGGGATCGAGGCGTACACGCCCGCGGACAACGTGGCGGAGCTCACGGCGCGGGTGAACGACGAGGGATGGGAGACGACGTTCGTCGCGTACCTCCGGGGCAGCCGCCTGACCGCGCGTGATGGAGTCTTCGTGTTCTCGGTCGGTGGGGGCAGCGAAGAGCCGAGCGTGAGCGCGAACATCGTGCACGCCGTGGCGTACGCGAAGGAGGTCGGCGCGCGGGTGTACGGCGTCGTGGGGCGTGACGGCGGATACACCGCGCGGCGGGCGGACCATTGTGTTGTCGTGCCGGTGGTCAACCCCGGGACGGTCACACCCCACACGGAGTCTATGCAGGCGGTGATCTGGCACCTGCTGGTCTCTCACCCCGCGTTGCAGCGCCATGGGATGAAGTGGGAGAGTATAGCGGGCGCCGGAGAGGTGATGGCAGAGAGTCGTTGAGCTGAACCACGGTCCATGGAGCGCCGGCGCGCGTTCGCGATTCCGCCCACCGGTGGTCGAGCTCGACGACGGTGGGCGGAATCGTTGAGGGGCGTGCGGCGGCGGAAGCGAATGGGGACGAGATTGCTCGAACGCGAGGGCGGGACGGCCGGTGACGGGGCCGGGGCGGTCGCGGCGGAGACGCCGGCGGCGGACGGGGCCGGGATTGTCACGTGCGACCGAACCGGTGCGCCGCTGCCGTACCCGATGCCCGAAATCGTCTTGCGGATCCGCGACGAATACGACTGGGACTCGGTGCTGCCGCCGCGTGCGGGTACGCTGCGGTGGCGCATCGAACGGCGCCTGAAGCGCGCGATCGATGTGGTGGTGTCGCTCGTCGGGTTGATCGTGCTCGCGCCGGTGTTGGTACTCATCGCGCTCATCGTGCGGCTGACGTCGGAAGGCCCGATCTTCTACCCGTGGCGGGTGCTCGGCGAGCGGGCGCGGCCGTTCGTTGGCTACAAGTTCCGGACGATGGTGCCGAACGCCGATGCGCTGAAGCGGGAGCTCCTGGCTCGGAACCAGATGACCGGTCCCGTCTTCAAGATGCGCGACGATCCGCGGGTCACGCCGGTGGGGCGGTGGTTGCGCAAGTTCAGTCTCGACGAGCTGCCGCAGCTCTGGAGCGTGCTGAAGGGCGACATGAGCCTCGTGGGGCCGCGCCCGCCGTCGGCGGAAGAGTTCGCGGCGTTCAAGCCGTGGCAGCACGGGAAGCTCGCGGTCATCCCGGGGATCACGTGTCTGTGGCAGGTGCAGGGCCGCTCGGAGATCGCGGATTTCGATCAGTGGGCGTCGCTGGACCTCGAGTACATCCGGAACTGGAGCCTGTGGCTGGATCTGAAGATCCTGCTGAAGACGATCCCGGTGGTGATCGCGGGGAAGGGGGCGTATTGAAGGCGCGTGAAGGCGCGCCTGCGGCCGCGTGAAAGCGCCCGCGGCGGCGGGAGGGCGCGTCTGCGGCGCGCGGCGTGAGGCCGAGATGATCGGGCGCGGGTGGGCGTGATGCGCATCGAGATCCTGGGGACGCCGGTCGACACGGTGACGATGGACGAGGCCGTGGCGCGGGCGGCGGAAGCGATCGAATCGGGCGCACGGTGCAGGATCCTGGTCACGAACGCGAACAAGGCGTGGCTGGCCAGGCGAGATGCGCGGCTGCGCCGCATCCTGGAGGGTGCGGAGCTGGTGGTTCCGGAATGGGCGACGGTGTGGGCGGCGCGGCGGCTCGGTCGGCCGACGCTGCACCACGTCGGCGGGATCACGCTGATGGCGCGCTTGCTCGAGGAGGGGGACCGGCGTGGGTGGTCGGCGTACTTCCTGGGGGCGCGGCCGGAGGTGGTGGGCGCGCTCGTGGAGCGGCTGCGCCGGGAGCGGCCGGGCTTGCGGATCGCCGGGCATCACCACGGCTACCTGGACGCGGAGCTGGACCGGGCGGTGCGGCGCGAAATCGCGGCGGCGCGGCCGGACCTGCTCTTCGTCGCGATGGGGAGCCCGCTGCAGGAGTACTGGATCGACGGCGCCTGGGCGGAGATCGGCGCGGCCGTCGCGCTGGGCGTGGGCGGGAGCTTCGATGTCCTCGCCGGATTGAAGAAGGACGCGCCCGGGTGGGCGCGTGGGCGCGGGCTCGAGTGGCTCTACAGGCTGGCCCAGGATCCCAGGCGCTACTGGAAGCGATACCTGGTGACGAACACGTGGTTCGTGTCGGCGGTGCTGGCCGAGCGGCTCCGGGAGGCGCGGTTGTGGAGGTAGAGGGCCGCGGGATGCTGGGGGGCCGCGGGATAGAGGGCGACGGAGGGTCTCCCACGGGCTTCGCGGCGCTGGTGGGCCGCAACGCGGCCGTGGGGGCGATGGAGGTCGGGCCTGCGGCGCGGGGCGGCGCCTGGCGCGATGCCGCGCTCGCGCTCGACGATTGGATGCGCGCACGCGACTACGCCGGCCACGATCCGCACGACCTACTCTCGAGCCCCGTCGTCCGGGCGCTGACGCTCGGCAGCCGCTGGCTCGCGGTGGCGTGGACGCAGCTCGGAAAGCGGAGCCGGATCGACCTCCGCCCGCTCCTCGGGGTCCGGCCGTCGCGGAACGCGAAGGGGATCGGGCTGGTCGTCGCGTCGTACGTGCGGCTGCACTCGGCGACGGGCGAGGCGCGGTACCGGGAGGAAGCGCGGCGGCTGGTGGAATGGCTGGGCGGGGCTGTCTCGCCGGGGTGGGAGGGTGCGGGGTGGGGGTACCCGTTCCCGTGGGCGAACCGGGATTTCCATGCCCCCGCGGGGACACCATCGTCCGTGGTGACGTCGTTCGTCGCGCACGCGCTGCTGGATGCGGCGGACGCGTTCGGGTGGGACGAGGCTCGGGATCTGGCACGGCGCGGCGGCACGTTCGTGCGACGGTCGCTGAACCGGATCCCGGGGCCGGACGAGCTATTCTGCTTCAGCTACACGCCGCTCGACCGGCGCGGGGTCCACAACGCGAGTCTGCTGGCGGCGTCGCTGCTGGCGCGGCTCTCGGCGCTGGACGGCGACGGTGTGCTGGCGGAGGAAGCGCTCCTCGCGGCGCGCTTCAGCGCGGCGGCGCAGCGGCCGGACGGGTCGTGGCCGTACGGGCTGGGAGCGAGAAACGCCTGGGTCGACAGCTTCCACACCGGGTACGTGCTCGTGGCGCTGCGCGACATCGGCGCCGCGCTCGGGACGGACGAGTTCGACGAGGCGATCGACGGCGGGCTGGCGTACTGGAAGCGCGCGTTCCTGACCGGCCCGGCGGTCGGGTTCCACCCGGGGTCGGCGTACCCGATCGATGCGCACGCGGTCGCGCATGCCATTTTGATGCTGCTCGAGCTGCGGGACAGGGATCCCGAGGCGCGCGGGATCGCGGAGCGGCTGGCCGGCTGGCTCGTGCGCGAGATGCGCGATCCGAGCGGATTCTACCACTACCTCAGGACCCGTCACGGCACGAACCGGCTGCCGTACATGCGATGGGTGCAGTCGTGGGTGCTGCGCGCGTTGTCCGAGCTCGCCGCGGTCGAGACGTCGTCGCCGTCGAGCCCGGAGGCCCGGGCACCTCAAAAGCGAACGGAACGATGAAGCAGGTCATCCAGGAGCTGGACACGGGAGCGATCCGGTTGGTGGACGTCCCCGCGCCGCTGGTGCGGCCGGGCGGCGTCCTGGTCCGGACGCGTCATTCCGTGATCAGCATCGGCACGGAGCGTTCGAAGATCGAGCTGGGGCGCAAGTCTCTGCTTGGCAAGGCGCGCGAGCGTCCGGACCAGGTCCGGAAGGTGATCGACACCGTCAAGCGCGAAGGGCTGGCGAGCGCGTACCGGAAAGTGCGGAGCCGGCTCTCGGCGCCGTCGCCGCTGGGGTATAGCTGTGCGGGCGTGGTCGAGGCGGTTGGCGCGGGCGTCGACGACATCGAGGTCGGCCAGCTGGTGGCGTGTGCCGGCGCCGGGTACGCGAACCACGCGGAGCGTGTCTGGATCCCGAAGAACCTGGTCGTTCCGGTGCCGGAGGGGGTGCCGTCGGACGAGGCGGCGTTCGCGACTCTAGGCGCGATTGCGCTCCAGGGCGTTCGTCAGGCGGAGGTGCGCCTGGGCGAGACCGTCGCGGTGGTCGGGCTCGGGATCCTGGGGCAGCTAACGGTCCAACTGCTGAGGGCGGCGGGCGCGCAGCCGATCGGGATCGACGTGGACGCGGCGCGTGTCGCACTCGCCGAGCGCCACGGCGCGGTCGGTGTGCTTCGGACGGACGACGTCGTCGGGCGAGTCGCGGTGCTGAGCGGCGGGATCGGCGCGGACGCGGTGATCATCACGGCCGCGACGTCCAGCGAGGACCCGATCCGGTTGGCGGGCGAGATCGCGCGGGACCGGGCCCGCGTCGTGGTGGTGGGCGCGGTTCCGATCCACCCGCCGCGGTCGCCTTATTACGAGAAAGAGCTCGAGATCCGGCTGTCGCGCTCCTACGGGCCAGGGCGTTACGACCCAGCCTACGAGGAGAAGGGGCACGATTACCCGGTCGGATACGTGCGCTGGACGGAGCGGCGCAACCTGGCGGAGTTCCTCCGGCTCCTCTCGATCGGCGCCATCCGGATGGACGAGCTGATCACCCATCGTTTCCCGTTCGCGGAGGTCGAGCGGGCGTACGGGGTGCTGACGGGCGAAGAGGCGCGCGCGGCGCTCGGGGTCGTGCTCGAGTACCCGGCGGAAGCGACGGAGGAGCCGCGCCGGATCGTGGTCGGCGGGAAGCTCGGCGGCGTATCGGGGCGGAGCGAAGGCGCTGGCGACGACGTCGCCTCCGACGCCGTCGCCCGCGAGGCTGCCGCCGGGGCCTCCGCCGGCTCCCGCGCGCCGGTCACCGGCCCGATCGGCGTCGGGCTGATCGGCGCCGGCAACTTCGCGCAAGACGTGCTGATCCCGTCGTTGAAGCGGCTGGGCGTCGAGTTCCGCGGCGTCGTGACGGCGAGCGGGTACACGGCGCGCGGGGTGGCGGAGAAGCACGGGTTCGGGTACGTGGCGTCGAGCGCGGACGACGTGCTGGCGGACCCGGCGACTCACGTGGTCGTGATCGCGACGCGCCACGACGAGCACGCGCGGCTCGCGGCCGAGGCGTTGCGAGCGGGTAAGGCCGTGTTCGTGGAGAAGCCGCTCGCGCTGGACGACGCGTCGCTCGACGACGTACTCCGCGCAGCATCGCAGGGCGGGCCGCTGATGGTCGGGTTCAACCGCCGGTTCGCGCCGGCAACGCAGTTCGTGCGAGAGCGGCTCGCGCGGACGGCTGGGGCGCGGGTCGTCCACATTCGTGTCAACGCGGGCGCGGTGCCGGCCACCTCGTGGGTGCACGATCCGGCCGTCGGCGGTGGGCGGCTGGTCGGCGAGGGGTGTCATTTCATCGACCTGGCGCTGTACCTGGCCGGCTCGCCGGCGGTCGAGGTCAGCGCGCGAGGGATCGCGGGTCCGGACCCGGCGGCCGCGCTGCAGGACAACGTCGTCGTCACGCTGCGCTGCGCGGACGGCTCGATCGCGAACATCCTCTACACGTCGAAGGGGAACCCGACGAGCGGGAAGGAGCGGGTCGAGGTGTTCGCGGGCGGCGTGACCGCCGTGATCGACGATTTCCGCGGCGCCGAGGTGCACGGCGCGAAGCGGGAGCGGTGGAAGGGGCGGCAGGACAAGGGGCATCGCGCGGAGCTGGAGGCGTTCGTGCGCGCGGTGCGGGAGGGGGCGACGTCGCCGATCTCGCTCGCGGAGCTGGAGAACTCGAGCCGGGCCACACTGCTCGCGGCGCGCTCCCTCGCGACCGGGCTGCCGGAACGCCTCGACTGAGCGGGAGCCGCGATGACGCCGCCGCGCATGCTCCGCGTCGAGCTGCACTGCCACACCGTCGCCTCGCCGGACGGGCACATCACCGTCGACGGACTGGTGCGTACGGCGCGCCGGCGCGGGATCGACGTAGTCGCGATCACGGATCACGACACGATCGACGGCGCGCTCGATGTCCGGCGGTTCGCCGAACGGCGCGATGTCGGGCTCCGGATCGTGGTGGGCGAGGAGCGGACGCTTGCGGACGGTTCGCACGTGATCGGGCTCTTCCTCGAGGAGGCGATCCGGTCGGACACGCTGCCGGAGGCGGCGCGCGAGATCGACGAGCAGGGCGGGATCTGCGTGCTCCCGCATCCGTTCCGGCGCCGTGATGGCGTGTTGCGGGACGGGTCCGCCGCGGTCCGGGCGGAGGACGACGATGGGGTGACGGTCGTCCTCGGCGAGCTGGCCGCCAGGGACACGGCGTCGCCGCTCGCCTTCGAGATCTTCAACCCCAAGTGCTCGCTCGACGAGAACGAGCGTGCGCGGGAACTGCTCGGGTCGGGGCTCGCGGTCGTGGGCGGGAGCGACGCGCATTACGAGGCGGACGTGGGCGAGTGCGTGAACGTCGTCGCCTACGACACGGACGTGGAGACGAGCCTGCGGCGGGCCCTCGCACGCCCCGGCGGCGTCAGAGTGCTCGGCGTGCCGCAGCGGCCGGGATCGCCGGGGCGGAAGTACGCGCCGCTCTACTACAGGATCAAACCGTACGTCCGCGTGCCGCGGCCGCTGGTGCCGGCGGCGAATCGGCTGTACCGGATGTACCTGAACGGGATCGCGAAGCGTACGCTCGCGCCGTTGGAGGAAAAGTACGGGGGCGGATGAAGAAGGCGATCAAGGCGGCGGCGCGCCTCCACGGGTGGAACATCCACAAGCGCTTCCTCAGCCGGACGCCGTATTGGCCGGAGGAGCGGCGCCGCGAGTACATCGAGCGGCACCTCAGGACGACGCTGGTGCGCGCGTACGAGGGGACGCGACACTACCGCGAGGCGTTCGACGCGATCGGCTTCGATCCGCGCGTCGACTTCCGCGGGCCGGAAGACCTGGCGCGCTTGCCGATCCTGACGAAGGACCGGATCCGCGCGGACGCGGATTCGCTGATCGACCGCCGATTCCTCCGCTTCAGCATCGAGGCGTCGACGAGCGGGACGACCGGCGAGCCGATGAAGATGCGGCTGAACGAGGGGTACGTCGCCTTCGACACCGGGTGCATCTTCCGGCACTGGTCGTGGGCGGGGTACCGGTGGCGGGACCGCATGGTCGCGCTGCGGAGCTACGTGCCGGAATCCGAGCGCGAGCCGCTGTGGCGCTTCGACCGCGCGCAGAACACGCTCTACTTCTCGGCCTACCACCTGTCGCCCGAGACGTGCGAGCGCTACATCGAAGAGATCCTTAAGTTCCGGCCGCTCTACATCAAGGCGTACCCGTCGTCGGTCACGGTGCTCGCGGAGTATGCGTACCCGGTGCGGGAGAAGTTCCACGCGCTGCGCGGCATCTTCACCTCCTCGGAGACGCTGCTCCCCACCGAGCGCGAGACGATCGAGCGGACGTTCGGGAACAAGGTCTTCAACTGGTACGGGATGACCGAGCCGGTGATGGTGATCACCGAGTGCGAGGCGCACGAGGGGATGCACATCAACTGGGAGTACGGCTTCCCGGAGTTCCTGCCGTCGGACGACCTGCCGGACGGGGAGTACCGGCTGGTGGCGACGAGCTTCCACAACCCGGTCATGCCGTTCATCCGGTACGAGACCGGCGATGTGGTCCGGCTGCTGAGCGAAGGCCGAACGTGCTCGTGCGGGCGGAACATGCCGCTGGTCGAGACGGTCGTCGGGCGTAAGGACGAGTGCATCGTGACGCCGGACGGGCGGCGGCTTCCGTCGGTCAACTTCTACACGCTGTTCCGGAAGTACGCCGAGATCCTCCGCTTCCAGCTCGTGCAGTACGGACGCACCGAGGTGGTGGCGAAGATCGCGCCGCGGGCGGGCGTCGCGGGGTTGGATGCGATCCGCTCGCGGGTCGCGGAGGAGCTGCGAGCGCGGATCGGCCCGGGCGTCGCGCTGGACGTCGAGGTGACGGACCGGTTCCTGACGAACTCCGACGGCAAGACGCCGCCGATCCTGCGGAAGGCCGGGACGCGGGCGGTCGAGGAGCGGGAGGCGTACCGGATCTCGACGCAGCAGGCGTGGGCTGCGGCGCGCCGCGGCGAGACCGCGCACAAGCTGGACTGGAACGAAGCCGACCGCGTCCCCTCGCCGCGGGTGCGTGAGGCGCTGCACCGTCTGATCGACAGCGACCCGTACCTGTGCTGGTACCCGGAGGCGTCGACGTCCGAGGCGGAGGAGCGGGTCGCGGCGTACGCGGGCGTGCCCGTCGAACACGTGCTCCTGGTGCACGGCTCGGACTCGGGGCTCGAGCTGATCGCGCGGGCGCTGGTGCGCGAAGGCGACCGGGTCCTGATCGTCACGCCGACGTACGACAACTTCCGCGCGGTCGTCGAGCAGCACGGCGGGACGACGGCGTCGTTCGAGTACCCGGGGAAGGGCGCGTTCCCCGTCGATGCGCTGGTCGATCGGATCGGCCGCGAGGCGCCGCGCGTCGTGTACCTGACGAACCCGAACAACCCGATCGGCTACGCACTCGACGGGGGGCCGCTCGACCGGGTGCTGCGGCGGTGCGAGGAGGTGGGCGCGGTGCTCGTCGTCGACGAGGCGTACTACGAGTTCTGCGGCAAGACGATCGCCGATCGTGCGACGACGTCGTCGGCGCTGCTGGTGGCGCGCACGTTCTCGAAGGCGTTCGGGCTGGCGGGGCTGCGGCTCGGCTACCTGGTCGGCTCGCGGCCGGTGCTGGAGGCGCTGCGTCGGGTGCACAACCCGAAGAGCGTGACGATGCTGGCGAAGGCGGCGGCCGTGGCGTCGCTCGAGGATGCCGAGTCGCTGCGGGCGTACCTCGACGAGGTCCGCGACGCGAAGGCGCGGCTCTACGCGTTCCTGGAGGAGCGCGGGATCGAGGCGTACCCGTCGGAGGCGAATTTCGTCCTGATCCGTTGGGACGACGCCGCGGGGCTGATCGAGGCGCTCGCCGCGCGCAACATCCAGGTCCGGGACCGCACCGCGTACTTCCATGGCGTCGGCCACGTGCGGATCACCGTCAACGGTGTGGCGGGCGTGGAGGCGGTGATCGAGGCGTTGGCGGCGTACCTGGACGCCCGGGCCGGGGCGTCCGACGCGGCGAATTCCTGGGGATGAGCCGTCCAGCCGAGTCGACGGCGGCGGAGGTGCGGGGGCGGCTCCTCGCGCGCAACACGCTCCTGAACCTGTTCGGGCTGGGTGCGCCGATGCTCGTCGCCGTCGCCGCGATCCCGGCGGTGATGCGGGGGCTCGGGGAGGAGCGGTTCGGGATCCTGGCGATCGCGTGGATGGTGATCGCGTACCTCGGGGAGCTGGGCGTAGGGCGCGCGACGACGAAATTCGTCGCGGAGGCGCTCGGCGCCGGGGACGTGCGGGCGGCGGTCGAGACGGCCTGGACGGCGACGGCGCTCCAGGCGGTGTTCGGGGTGCTGTGCGGGATCGGGCTCGCCGTGGCGACGCCGTTCCTGGTCGAGGGCGCGCTGAAGATCCCACCGGAGCTGGTTGGCGAGGCGCGGGCGGCGTTCCTGTGGCTCGCCGCGGGGCTGCCGATCGTGATCGTGGCGGCCGCGTGGCGCGGCGTGCTCGAGGCCGCGCAGCGGTTCGACCTGATCAGCGCGGTGCGGGTTCCGTCGACGATCGCGAACTACCTGCTGCCGCTGGTCGCGATCGCGGCGGAGTGGGCGCTGCCGGGGGTGATGGCGGTCCTGGTGGGCGCGCGCGCCGCCACGCTCGCGGCGTTCTGGGCGCTTGCCTACCGCGCGGTGCCGGCGCTGCGGCAGGGGCCGGCGCTGCGGCGCGGCCGGGTCCGCGAGCTGGCCGGGTACGGCGGCTGGGTCAGCCTGTCGAGTGTCGTATCGCCGATCCTGGTCTACCTCGATCGGCTCCTGCTCGGGGTCCTCGTGTCGATGTCCGCAGTGGCGTACTACGCCGCGCCGTACGAGGTCGTGAACCGGCTGGCGATCCTCCCGGCGAGCGTGGTGGGGGCGCTGTTCCCGGCGCTCAGCGCGCTGGGTGGGCAGGCGCAGTGGGACCGAATCCGTCGGCTGGCGAGCCTGTCGGTCAAGGTGGTCCTCCTCATGATGGCGCCGTTCGCCGTGGTGATGATCGGCGGCGCATCGGTCCTGCTCGGGTGGTGGCTGGGGCCGGAATTCGCGGCGCAGAGCGCCTGGGCGCTCGTCATCCTCACGGTCGGGATCGCGGTCAACGCGGTGGCGCAGGTGCCGTACACGGTGCTGCAGGGGGTGGGGCGGGCGGACGTCGCCGCCAAGTTCCACCTGCTCGAGCTGCCGATCCATGCGGCACTGGTGTGGGCGTTGGTGGGGCGGTGGGGTATCGTCGGAGCGGCGCTCTCGTGGACGGTCCGGATCACGCTGGACGCGGCGCTCCTCTTCTGGGCGGCCGGGCGGCTCGCCGGGCTGTCGCCGCGCATGCTGGGGGGCGCGGGGGTGTGGCGGATGGCTGCGTTCGTGGCGGCGGCGCTCGCGGCCGCGGTGGCGTTGGAATGGGGGGCGGCGGGGGTAGGCGTGCGCGCCGCGATGCTCGTCGCCGTGCTCGGGGTTCTGGCCGCTGCGGCGTGGCGACTCGGGCTCTCCGGTGAGGACCGCGCGCGGCTCGCGGGCGCGCTGCGGCTCGCCGGGGACCGATGAGCCGAGGCGTGTCATGGGTGGAGAGCGACGTCGCAGGAAGGTCCTGATCATCGGCCCGACGCCGCCGCCGTTCCAGGGGATGGCGGTGTTCACGGAGATGCTGCTCCGCTCGCCGGTGCTCGCGGCCGCGTACGAGGTTCTCCACCTCGACACCGCCGACCGGCGCGGGCTCGAGAACATGGGGCGCCTGGACCTCGGGAACGTGCTCCTCGCGCTCCGCCACGCGTGCGGCCTCGCCTGGCTCGTCGCGCGCCATCGGCCCGACGTCGTCTACGTCGAGGTCTCGCAGAACGAGTGGGCGTACCTGCGCGATGCGGTGCTCATCGCGATCGCGCGCACCCTCGGCAGCCGGGTCGTGACGCACCTGCACGGGAGCCACTTCCGGGAGTTCTATGAGACGGCGCGCCCGCCGTTCCGGTGGGTCGTGCGCCGGACGTCGCGCTGGCTGAGCGGCGCGCTCGTGCTCGGGGAAGGGTTGCGCGGGATTTACGACGGGCTGGTCCCCGCGGAACGGGTGCACGTCGCGCCGAACGGGATCGCCGATCCGTTCCCGGAGGGGATCCCGGAGCGCGGGTCCGGGGGTGGACCGAAGGGCGAGGGCGCGGCGGATCGCCGGCCGCTCACGGTTGCGTACCTCGGGGCGCTCTTCCGGCCGAAGGGGTTCATCGAGCTGCTGCGCGCGGCGGCGCTGTTGCGGGAGGACGGCCCCGATCTGCGCTTCGCGTTCGCGGGCTCCTGGGTCTCGGACGAGGAGCGCGCGGATGCCATGGAGCTGGTCGCCCGGGAGGGGCTGGAGTCCGTCGTCTCGTTCCCTGGCGTCGTTTCCGGCGAGGCGAAGCGGACGTTCCTGCGGGAGGCGGACATCTTCGTCTTCCCGGGGATTCAGGCCGAAGGCCTGCCGCTCGTGATCCTGGAGGCGATGGCTGCCGGGCTGCCGGTGGTGAGCACGCCGGTCGGCGCCGTGCCCGACGCCGTTCTGGAGGGCGAGACGGGGCTGATCGTTCCCCCGGGCGACCCGGCGGCCCTCGCGGCGGCGATCCGGACCCTCGCGTCGGATGCCGCGCTCAGGGAGTGTATGGGCCGGGCGGGGCGTGAGCGTTTCCTTGAGCGGTTCACGGACCGGCGCTGTGCCGAGCAACTGGTGGCGGCGCTCGACCGGGTCTGCGACGATCGAGAGCGGGCGAACTGGTGAGATTCGTCGATTACCTGGGCGCACGCCCGAACCTGATGGAGATCGCGCCCCTCATGGAGGTGCGGCTCGAGCCGCACCTGCCGGTGGCGTCAACGTGATGAGCGCAAACGCGTCTACCCTTGGCGCGGGCTGGGTCGGCCGGGCGCGCGGAGCCGCCGCGGTCGTCGGCGCCGTGGCGGTCTGCATCGCGGCATCGTACGTCCTCGTGGACGACCCGTGGTTCGCCACGGGCGCGGTCGTGGGTGGCGCGATCCTGTGCCTGCTGCTCCTCCGGCCGAAGCTGCTCCTGGGAGTGATGCTCGCGCTCGGCCCGTTCGACCTGTCGTTCATGACCGGCGGCTTCAAGGCGCTGCTCCCCGGGCTCGGCGGGCTGGACATGAACGGGATCCGCCTGATCGGCGTGGTGGCGGGGCTCGGTGCGCTGGCCGTCGTCGAGCGGGACATGATCCGCCACGCACTCGGCAGGTACGGGCGGTGGTACGTGGTTTTTCTGGTCTTCGCCGGGGCGACGCTGGTCTTCACACCCGCACGCGTGGACGGCGTGAGGCTCCTCTTCAAGCTGGCGTACCCGTTCATGGTATTCGTGGCGGTGCTCACGCTGGCGCGCTCGCGGGAGGAGCTGGAGCGTCTGACCGATTGGGCGCTCTACGGCGCGATCGCGATCGCGCTCGTACTGAACCCGATCTACGTCCTGGCCGGAGGGTACGAGGTCGACATAGCCGGCCGGGTCCGTGTCCACGGCGTCGGCGCCCACGAGAATCCGTTCTCGTTCTACCTGCTCGTGATGACGTTGATCGCCTTCACGCGGTACTCCGTGCGGGGGCAGCTGCGGTACCTCGTGCTGTGCGGGGTCTTCGGCATCTGGATGGCGCTCACGCTCACGCGCATCACGCTCCTGGCCGGGATGGCCGGGCTCGGCGGCGCCGCCCTGTACGCCGCGCTCGTCGCACGGAACACACGCGCGGTCGTGGCCGCCGGGATCATCGGCGGCTCGCTCGCCACGGTGCTGATTCCGGTGGCGCTCGAACGGTCGCTCGGCTACATTCCGACCGCCTCCGAGCTGTGGAGGCTGCTGACGGATCCGACCGCGTTCTGGGAGTCCGTCAACTGGCAAGGGCGGCAGATCATCTGGCCGGTCCTGTTCCGGACGTTCCTCGCGAGCCCGATCGTCGGAAACGGGCTCGGGGCCTCGACTCTGTTTCTGATCGAGGCGTTCCAGGGCGCGATGGGCGGCGTGATCCACAATGAGTACCTCCGCCTGCTGATCGAAACCGGGCTCGTGGGCTCGGCGCTCTTCGCGATCGCGATCCTGGTCTGGCTCGGCGGTGTGCTGCAGGCGGGCCGCCACGACGACCCGCTGGCCAGGGAGTTCGCGATGCCGGCCTTCGCGTCGATCGTGGCGTGGGTGTTCATTGCGGCGACGGACAACGCGTTCGACTACTACGCGCCATTTACGCAGTACATCGGTTTTCTTTGTGCGTGCGCGTTGGCGGCCGCAGCGATGTCGCCGCCGGCGCGGCAGCAGCAGGACACGTAGGATGTCGCTAACGGATTTCCACAACCACCTGATCCCTGGCGTGGACGATGGCGCGCAGAACGTTGCCGAGTCTCGTGCCGGGTTGCAGGCGATGTTCGAATCCGGCGTGCGGTCGCTGATCGCGACGCCGCACCTGAACGCTTCGCTCACGCTTCGGCCGGAGGCGCTCGAGGAGCGACTCGGAGAGCTGGACGCGGGTTGGGCGCGTCTGACCGGTGAAGTGGGGCCCGAATTCCCGGAGCTCCGGCTCGCCCGCGGGGCCGAGGTCATGCTGGACACGCCGGAGCCCGACTTCTCGGATGAGCGGGTTCGTCTGGCCGGCGGTCCGTTCGTGCTCGTCGAGTTCCCGTTCATGAGCGTGCCGCCGCAGGCGGAGCGGGTGTTGAGCGGCATCCGGCTCGCCGGCTGGATGCCGATCCTGGCGCACCCGGAGCGGTACGCCGGGCTGGACGCGGATGCGCGGTCGCCCGGCGAGTGGCGGCGATTCGGCGCGCACCTGCAGGTCAACGCGGGGTCGGTCCTCGGAAAGTACGGCGACGGCGCGCGCCGCGTCGCGCTGGCACTGCTCGAACGGGGGTGGGTCGATTACATCGCGAGCGATTACCACGCTCGCGGCCGTGCGCACCTGCGCGCGTGCCGTGCTCGCCTGGAGGAACTGGGTGGTGCTGAGCAGGCCCAACTGCTCATGGAGGTGAACCCGAGGCGCGTCCTGGAGGGTGAGCCGCCGATCCCCGTCCCGCCGCTGCGGATGAAGCGCGGGCTCCTTGCCCGCATCGCGAAGGTGTTTCGATGAAGCGACTTGGAATCATGGGTGCCGCCGGGCTCGCGATGATCGCAGCCGGCTGCGAGTCTCTGTTCGACACCACGGTCGAGCTTCCGACTTCGTATGCGGTGGTGAGCGCGGGCGGCGAGCACACCTGCGCCCTCGATCGGGATGGTCACGCCTTCTGCTGGGGACGTGGCGAGAACGGCGAGCTCGGCGACGGCCGCGTCGCGTCCAGCGCGATGCCCGTTCCGGTGAGCGGCGAACGCCGATACTCGGCGATCGCCGTGGGGCGGCATCACAGCTGCGCGGTCTCGACCGACGGCGTCGCCTATTGCTGGGGGTGGAACCGGTACGGCCAGCTGGGCGTCGGCTCGACCGTCGGGTTCGGCGACCCCGCCGAGGTCGTGGGCGACCTGCGATTCTCCGCCATCTCCGCGGGGGCGTTCCACACCTGCGCGCTCACGCCCGAGGGCGTCGCATACTGCTGGGGCGAGAACAGCAACGGCCAGCTCGGTACCGGTTCCGCAGAGTCGTCCGCGATCCCCGCCGAGGTCGCCGGCGGGCACCGTTTCGCGAGGATCAGCGCGGGCGAGCACCACACGTGCGCGCTCACCGCGGATGGAAAGGCGTACTGCTGGGGGCTCAACCACCTCGGCCAGCTCGGCGACGGATCGATCGAGAGCGCGTGGGAGCCCCGGGCGGTCGCGGGCAACATCTCGTTCACCGCGATCAGTGCCGGCGTCGCCCACACGTGTGCGGTGAGCGGCAACGGGGCGGGCTACTGCTGGGGGAGCAACGCTTACGGCGAGCTGGGCAATACCAGCATCGAGATGCCGCGCCAGCCGGGAGCGACGGCGCCCTCCAAGGTCTACGGCGACAGCCGTTTCGTCGCGCTCGCCGCCGGCCCTTACGTGACGTGCGGGATCGACGACCAGAATCGGGGCCTCTGCTGGGGGCGCGGCGTCTACGGCCAGCTCGGCAACGGCCAGACCGTGAATGCGGCCACGCCTCAGTTCGTCGCCGACACGCCGGCGGACCTGATGCCCACCCGGCTCAGGTTCCGGTCGATCGACGTCGGCGACGGCCACGTCTGCGGCGTCGCGCGCACCTGGAACGTCTACTGCTGGGGCGCCGGCGACTTCGGTCAGCTCGGCGATCCGGCCTATCCGCTGTCGATGACCCCCGTCCGCGTTCGGGACGGTGATTGAGGATCCGGACCATGCTGCGACCCCTGCGATTCGCTCTCCTCACGGTGATGACCGCGCTCGCGGCTGCCTGTGCCTCCGCTCAGCGCGCCGGGCAGGAGCCGGCGGTGAAGGCATCGGAGGATGACACGCTCCGCCCGGGCGACGTCGTGCGCCTGCGCATCTGGCGCGAGCCCGACCTGTCGGGGGAGTACACGATCGATTACGACGGCGTGGTTGTGCTGCCGAAGCTCGGGCCGCTGGCGGCGACGCAGGAGCCGCCGGCGGAGCTGGAGCGCAGGATCGTCGAGATGTACGGGCGGTACCTGCGGAATCCGTCGATCGAAGTCTCCTTCCTGCGCCGGGTCAACATTCAGGGCGCGGTCATGCGGCCCGGTCTGTACCCGCTCGACCCGACCATGACGGTCGGCGACGCGCTCGCGCTCGCCGGCGGGGCGACGCCGCAGGGCAAGCCATCCGAGGTGCAGCTCCTCCGCGGCGGCCAGCGTGTCACGATCGCCTTCGACCAGAGCACCCGGATCGGGGACCTGCCGATCCGCTCGGGTGACCAGCTTTTCGTCCCGGAGCGGAGTTGGTTCGTTCGCAATCAAGGGCTCGTCTCCGCCTTCCTCGGAACGGCCACCACGATCATGATCACGGTGTTCACGTACGTCGTGAACAAGAACGACTGATCCGACGGCCGGTCCACCCGGCCGCGCGACGGCTCCGAAAGAACGAAAACGCGAAGACTCATGCATACGATGCCGACTCGGCCGCACGGGGGGCCCGACGGAAGCGCGCACCTGCGCGACTTCTGGAACTTCCTGCTGCGCAACCGGTTGCTCACCTTCGGCGTGCCGTTCCTCATGGTCGCGGCGACGACGTTCTTCGTGTTCAACGCCACGCCGGTCTACGACGCGACCGTGTGGATCCGGATCGACGAGGAGCGATCGAACCTGCCGGTCCTCGACGTGCTCAAGGACTTGTCGTCCGGGAGCCAGATCGGGACGGAGATCCAGGTCCTGCGCAGGCGGCCGCTCGCCGAGGCCGTCGTCGATTCGCTCGGGCTCCAGCTCGTGGTCGAGCGGCCGAAGGGGGTCGTCCGCGATCGGATCTTCGGCGGCGTCGTCGTGGATCGAGAAGCGCCCGAATCCGAGTACCGGTTCCGTCGCCAGGAGGATGGCCGGTTCGCCGTCTACCGCGACGGGAGCGACGCGCCGCTCGGCCTCTACGGGATCGGAGAGCTCGTGCGGCTCGACGGCGCGGCGCTCCGGCTGCTCCCGGAGGCGGCCGAGCACGAGGAAATCCGGATCGCGGTGCTGGAGTTCGAGCGGGCACTGAAGTATTTCCGCAAGGCGCTCGAGGTCGGCCGCCCTGACCGCGAGGCGGACATCGTGACGGTCCGATACCAGGGGACGGACCGCGCGCTGGTGCGCGACGTGCCCAACGCCATGGCGCGCTTCTTCATTCGCCAGCGTCAGGAAGTGAACAAGTCGCAGGCGCTGGGGACCGTCCGGTTCCTCGAAGAACAGCTGGACACGCTCGCCGGGCGCTTGGTGGTCGCCGAGGAGGAGCTGAGGGATTTCCGCGCGCGTCACGAAGTCGTCTCGTTCGTGTACGAGGCGGAGGCGCAGATGCAGCGGCTGGCCGAGATGCAGGCCGAGCGCGACCTCCTCGACTCCGAGCGAGAGGCGCTCCAGCAGCTCCTGGACGAGGTCCGGGCGAGCGCGGCGGCGCGGCCGCCGGATGACGACGGCCCGTCTCCGTACCGTCGCCTCATCGCGTTTCATTCGCTGCTCCGCAACTTCGCGGTCTCGGAACTCTTCCGCTCGCTGAGCGAGGTCGAGAACCAGCGCGCGGAGCTGCTCAACCGACGCACACCCGAGGACCCGGACGTCCAGAGCTTGAATCGCCGTGTCGCGGAGCTGGAGGACCAGCTCCGGAACGTCGCGGAGACGTACCTCGACGGGCTCACGAAGAACGTCGCGTCGATCAACGCGAGCCTGGAGCGCTTCCGCGCGGAGCTGCGGCGCATCCCTTCGCGGGAGATCGACTATCAACGGCTGAAGCGGCGGGCGGAAGTGCTCGAGGAGATCTATACGCTGCTGCACACGCGCCTGCAGGAGGCGCAGATCGCGGTATCGGTGGACGACGCGTCGGTGCGCGTGGTCGAGCCGGCCGTGCTCCCGATCGACCCGATCAAGCCGAAGAAGAAACTCAGCCTCGCCCTCGCGCTGATGCTCGGACTGGTCCTCGGGATCGGCACCGCTTTCGTCAAGGAAAACCTGGACAACACGCTGCACACGCGTGAGGAGCTGCAGGCGCTGCTGGGTGCCGTGCCGGTCCTCGGTCTGATCCCGCGGATTCGGGAAGCCGGTTCGGGGACGCCGGCGGGCCGCACCGCGCCGGCGGGCGGCGAGCCGGTCTTCGAGGCTCGCCTCGTGACGGGCCGCGACCCGCGCAACCCGGTCTCGGAGGCGTACCGGAGCCTGCGCACGAACATCACGTACGCCCGCATGGGCGAGCCGCCCAAGACGATCGTGTTCACGAGCCCGACGCCGGGCGACGGCAAATCGACCACGGCGTCGAACCTGGCGATCACGCTGGCGCAGCAGAATCTGCGCTGCCTGCTGGTGGACGCAGACATGCGTCGCGGCTTCCTGAACGACGTGTTCGGCGTCCGGCGCGAGCCCGGGCTGTCGAACGTGTTGCTCGACCGCGCGACGTTCGACAGCGCCGTGCGGAAGATCGACCTCGGGTCGAGCGGCTCGCTCGACTTCCTGCCGACCGGGACGCTGCCGCCCAACCCGGCGGAGCTGGTCGGCTCGGATCGGATGAAGGCGCTCCTGGAAGAGGTCGCCGACCGCTACGACGCGATCATCCTGGATGCGCCGCCGCTCACGCTGGTCACGGACGCGGCGCTCCTCGGCACGTACGCCGACGGGGTGATCCTGGTCGCGCGGGCCGGGATCACGGAGCGGGGCGCCATCACATACGCGGTCGAGCAGATCGCGGCCGTGCGGGCGCCGTTCCTCGGCGCGGTGCTGAACGACGTCGACCAGCGCAAGGAGCGCTATTACGGGTCGTACAGCGCCGGGTCTCATGCCTACTACTACGGCGCCGACGACTGAGCCCGGACCACGAGGTCGCGCGCGTCGCATGAAGTGGCTCCTCGTCGTCGATCACTTCGACGACCCGCCGGTCCTCGGCACCACGGTGATCGCCTACCACTGGGCGCGCGCGCTGCGCCGCCGTGGTCACGAGGTGGACCTGTTGTGCGCACGGGACCGCTGGGTCGAGCGGTGGGAGCCGTTCTACCGTGAGCACGGGCTCGGGCGGCCGGAGCTGCCCGGGTCGCCCACGCGAGGCAAGGTCGCGCAGGCGCTCGCCGCGCTCGTCGCCCGGGTCCCGCCGTCCGTGGCCCACGTCCGCGCCCGAGCGCTCGCCCGGTGGCTCGCGCCGGGCGGGCGCGCGCCGTACGACGCCGCCGTCCTCGTCGGGCCCGCCCTCCTCCCCCTCGCCGAGGCGCTCCAGGGGACGTGCCCGGTCGTCTACGTCCCGGTCGACGCGATCTCGATGGTGCTCGAGAGCTGGCGGGTCCGCGGGATCCGGCGGCCGTCGGACGTGCGCTGGATGGTGGAGGCGCGCCTGTGGCGCGGGCTCGAGCGACGTCGCTTCCCGCGCCTCGGCGCGGTCGTTTTCGTCGCGCCCGCCGACGCGCGCGCGGCGACGCGGCGGTGGCCGCAAGACGCGCTGGGCCGCGTGCACGTGATCCCCAACGGCGTCGACGCCGACTACTTCCGCCCGGCGGGCACACCGGTGAGGCGGGGCGCGCTGGTCTTCACCGGGAACCTCTGGACGGCGGATTCGGCGATCGGCGCGCGCTGGTTCGCCGAAGAGGTGTTCCCGCGCGTCGTGGAATCCGTCCCCGAGGCGACGCTGCGCCTCGTGGGGCGGGACCCGGCGCCCGAGGTCGCCGCGCTGGCCGGGCGGAACGGCCGGATCGAGGTCTACGCGAACGTGCCCGACCTGCGGCCGCACCTGGCCGAGGCGGCCGTGTACGTCTGCCCGCTGCTGAGCGGCGGTGGGGTCAAGAATCGCCTCCTCGAGGCGCTTGCCATGGGCAAGGCCGCCGTGGCGACGTCACGGTGCGGCGCGGCGCTCGGCCTCGAGGACGGCCGTCACCTCCTCTTCGCCGACGACCCGGGACAGTTCGCCGACGCGGTCATCGAACTGCTGCGCGATGCGACTCGCCGGGAGGCGCTCGGCGCCGCGGCCAGGGGCGTGGTGGAGGAGCGGTTCGCCTGGGAGGCGGGCGTCGCGCGGCTGGAGGAGATTGTCGATGCGCTCCGCTGAGCCGCGACTCCACGTCTACATCCTGAACTGGAACGGCGGCGACGGCCTCGCGGCGTGCATCGAGACGGTGCTGGGCTCGGAGGGCGTCGCCCCGGTCGTGCACGTCGTCGACAACGCCTCGTCGGACGGGAGCCCCGAGCGGGCAGAGTCGATCCTCGGGCCCGATCGGATCATCCGGACGGGTGAGAACCGGGGTTACGCCGCCGGGATGAACGTCGCACTCGAACACCTGGCGGATGCGGGCGGCGAGCTCGCGCTGCTCCTCACGCAGGACGCACGCATCGCCCCGGACGCGCTCCGGCTGTTGTACGACGTCGCCTCGGGCGATCCGCAGGTCGGGGTGGTCGGGCCGATCGTGGTCTTCCGCGAGAAGCCGCGCCGGCTGATCAGCGCCGGGGGGTACCTGGACGTCCGGCGTCTGGTCACGGGGCATCACCGGGAGATCCTCGCGACGGAGCCGTACCCCGTCGACTGGCTGGACGGATGCTGTCTGCTCGTTCGCCGGGAGGCGGTCGCGGCGGTGGGCGGGTTCGACGAGGGCTATTTCCTGTATTTCGAGGACGCGGACCTGGGCTGCCGACTCGCGCGAGCGGGCTGGCGGGTCGTCGTCGAGCCCCGCGCCCGGGCGGACCACGACAAGTCCGCCGTGCCGGGCGCCTATTACTTCCACTACATGGTCCGCAACCGGTACCGTTTCTGGCGGAACAACTACGGGGTCGGGGCGGCGCGAGTCGGCGCGGCGGTCGCGTGGGACACGGCGCGCATCGGCGCGGCCATGATCCGCGCGGTCGTCATGCGTCGGGACGACGGCGAACCGCCGGTGGAACGACTGCGTCGCCTGCGGAGGCAGCTCCGAGGGGCCGTCACCGGAACGGTCGCCGCGCTGCGAGGCGAAACGGGCGCGAGCCTCAGCGTCCGTCCGGCCGGGCCGACACCGGCAACGCCGGACCCGACTCCGGCCGCGGACCAGGCGACCAGCTGACCGAGAGGTCGAGCGACAGGTTCGTGTCGACCCGAAACTCCTGCGAGAACCCGTCCAGCCCGATGAAGTTGCGGTTCTTGCGGGTGCTGTAGGCCAGGCCCCAGCCGATCTGGAAGTCGCCGGCGAAGAGCTGATTCCGCAGCCCCACGGTCAGCTCGACGTCGTGGCCGCGATAGCCGTAGTAACGGGCCCAGTTCTGGTAGTAGGCGTCGTTGTCCCACCGGACCCGCTCGAGGAACAGGCCCGCCATCCCCCAGGGCGCGAACACGTCGGCGCCGAGGATCTGGGCATCCGAGCCCGGGCCGATCGCCGCGCCGAGGAGCTGGCCGCGGTGGGTGTAGCCCTGGCGGAGCTGGCTGTGGGCGTACATGATGAACGGCCCGCCGCGCCCACTGCGATAGGTGGAAGACGACTGGAGGTGGGCCAGTTCACCGTAGAGCCGCACCCACCGCGGGCCCGCCAGGACGACCTTCTGGAACCCGAGCATGTACGTCTGGCTGTGGTCCGGCTCCATGAGCAGGTCGTCGAGGTCCTCCCAGTGGTCGTCGCGGGCCCACTCGGCGAACACCTCGAACCCGACCTCCGGGAACGCCCAGCGCGCGAAGATCGAGAAGAGCTGGTTGTCGCGCAGGATGTTGTTGCGGCCCAGCGGGTTGTCTCGAATCCGGGTGTACGGCCGTTCGATGTATTCGAGGAGGTCGAGCCCTTCCTCGGGCATGTGTGCCAGGTACGATCGCGCGGCGCCGAGGTAGAGGCCGGGGAGCCAGCGGGGTTCGTAGTCCACGACGAGGCTCGCCAGGAGACGCCGGTCGTTGGACGGGTCGTGGTCGTAATAATCCGACTCGCGCAGCCAACCCCAGATCAGCTGGCCTTCCACCCTCCCGATGGGGGTGGCCAGCGGCCGCGCCGACCCGATGAAGACGTGCGGGAACCCCGGCGCGGTGTTGCTCATGAGGAGCGGGAAATGCGCGGCCGGGCCCCACCAGAGGTTCTCGGTCGATACGCCGACCGTCCACCCTCGCACGTCCAGGCGGATGCGGCTCTGACCCCACTCGAAAGAGGAGAGCGCTTTGTCGCCGAACCGCTGGGGCCAGTCGATGCGTCCCCCGTGCCACGGATAGATGAAGGGCGAGTGCCCGGCGAGGTCGACCGTCTTCGTGTCGAAGTCGCGATTTTCCTGGAAGAGGAACGCCGGCGCGAGGGTGGCGGAAACGACGCCCCACCCGAAATCCCAGCGGGCTTCGACGCCGGCATGGAGCGCGGTGGACGCGCCCCGGCCCGGCCAGAGCGCGCCGTCGTTGCGATCCTTCGGGTACCCGCTGTTGCTGCGAATCACGGCGGCGGGCGGGAGGAAACCTATGTGCAGCGACCGCGAGCCGGCCGCAACGGTGTCCACCGGCAGGTGCGTCGCCCAGAGGGGCGCGGGGTGGTCGGCACAGAGCGGCAGCGCACGCTCGTCGTTGGCGCGACGGATCAGCCGCGGACGGAGCGGTGCGGCGCCGGCAAGCTCGGCCGCGCGGGTGTAATCGGCGAACACGCCCGCTAGCGCCTCGTTCGGCAGCAGGCTGCGCGCCGCGCACTCGGGATCCCGAGCGGACGGCTCCTGCGCCGATGCCAGCGACGGGCCGACGATGGACAAGCCGAGAATGAAGACGAGGATACTGCGCGAACTGCTCATGAACGATAAGGCCAGAGTGGGATCGCCAACGGCGGCACGGGTTTGTGCAGCGCTGGCGGTACGCTACTCGCCGGGGCCGGAATCCGCAAGGCAACGCGGAGTCGACCACAAGGGCGGCGGCGCGGGGCGGAAGCCGGGTGCGACGCGTTGCCGCGGAGCGACGGGAGGGCCCGGAGCGGCGCGGCCCGGAGCGGCGCAACGTGAAGTGGCGCGACGTGAAGTGGCGCGACGTAGGGTGGCGCGGCGTGGAACGGCGCGGCTCCTTCGCACAGCGCTCTCGTGGATCGCGATGTGGCTCGGCGCCGCGGGGGCGGTGCAGGCCCAAGTGCCGGATCGAGCCGCGACGACGCACCTCGATCCGGGCCACTGGGCCGTCGCCGCCGCGCAGCGCCTCGCCGCCCTCGGCCTCGCGCCCGACGGCTTTGGTTGGGGCGAGCGTGCGCTTACCGTGCGCGAGGTCCGTCGCGTGCTCCAGGTCGCCGCCGAGCGCGCGCCGACCGACGCGCCCCGCCTCGCGGAACTCGCCCAAGGTTATCTCGCGCGGTTCGACGAAGAGTTCGGCGCCGCGCTTTCGTCCGACGCAGCGATCGGTCGCGTCCCTGCGCGCAGGCCCGCGGGCACGGTCGACGCCGGGGTCTACCACAGGGAGGGGATGGTCCGCGGCGGCGTCGGATACAACAACGCGGACGACTGGACCGGTGCCATCCCCGTGGGCGACGTGTCCACTCCCTTCGCCGGGGCGACGCTCCGTCTGGACGCGCACCCCCGGCTCGCGTTCGACATCGCCGCCCGATACGACGACCGCGAGCTCGAGATCGGGCGCGCCGAGATCTCGACCGGCTGGCGCAACCTCGGGCTCTGGATCGGACGGCGTCGAATGGGCTTCGGGCCGGGCGCCGGCGGCGGTATCGTGCTCACCGGGATCGAGGCGCTGGACGGCGTCGGGCTGGGATCCCTGGACCCGTTCAACCCGGGTGGCCCGCTCGAGCACCTCGGTCCGATCCGGTTCCAGGGGGCAATCTCGCGGGTGCGGAACGGGGACCGCATCCGGGACCCCTGGTTCTGGACGGCTCGCCTCTCGCTCGAGCCGCACGCCCGCCTCCAGATCGGATTCACGAGGGCCGTCATGCTCGGCGGCGAGGGGAATTCGCCTTGGACGCTGCGCAACATCGCCTATACACTGATCGGCAAGCACGCCGGCGAGATGGGCGAGTTCGACAACCAGGTGTTCGCCTTCGACGTGCACTACCGCCCGCCGGTCGGGGCCATCCCCCTCCTGGTGTACCTGGAGTGGGGCATGGACGACAGCGCGGGCGCGCTCAAGGACGTCCCCGCCATCGTCGCCGGCGTGTACCTGCCCTCGCTCCCAATGCTCCCCGCGGCATCGTTCCGCCTGGAACACACGACCTTTGCCGGGTCGTGCTGCGGCAACACGATCTGGTACAGGAACTGGGCGTTCCGCGGCGGTTGGACCGACGACGGCGTTCCGCTCGGCCACCCGCTCGGCGGGCACGGGCGCGAATGGCTCGCCGAGGTGCGGGCGGACCTCCACGAGGCCCGGGTCCGACTCGTCGCCGGCGGGATCGTGCGATGGCGGGGGCACGAGAACCTGTTCGCGCCGCAGCGTGCGGGTGATGCCGCCGGCGGCTGGCTTCGCGCGGGCGTGCGGGTATCGCCCCGGCTCGAGGTTTTCTTCGGAGGCGCGCTAGAGCGTGGTTCCGGGGGCTGGTCCTCGCGTTCGGCGGACGCCGCACTCCACATGTTCGTCCATTGACCGCCGCATGCGCCCGGCATGGGCCGCAACGGCCGACGGGAACGACCGAAGGGATCGTCGACGCCGCAGGCGGACCGCTTGCGCGTTGCTGCACCGGAACATAGAATCGTCGCCTCATTGTCTTGGGCAAGCCGCCGACCGGAGTTCCCGTCGTCGCTTCGCGATCGAACGCATCGCCCGAGACGGGCAAACACCCGATCGATCTTTTCTTCGAATCCGCAGCCGGCGCTCCCGACTTCGTCAGTCCACACGGCGGTCACCCATGGTTGGCCGCCGTTGGGCGGTATTGAACGCCGCTTTGCAAGAGAGCACAACCGTATGGCTGTCCCGTTGCTGGATCTGAAGCGGCAGTATGCCGCGATTGCGGCCGATATCCGCGCCCGCATGGACGCGGTGATCGAGAGCCAGACATTCATCATGGGCGAAACCGTCGCGGCGTTCGAGCGAGCCGTGGCGGAGTTCCTCGGCGTCGAGCACGCGATCGGCGTCGCATCGGGGACCGATGCGCTGCTCCTGCCGCTCAAGGCGCTGGACCTGAGGCCCGGCGACGAGGTGATCACCACGCCGTTCACGTTTTTCGCGACCGCGGGGGCGATCCACAACGCGGGCGGCCGCATCGTGTTCGTCGACATCGAGCCCGACACGTACAACATCGACCCGGCACGGGTCGAGGCGGCGATCACCCCGCGCACGCGGGCGATCGTGCCGGTCCACCTCTTCGGTCAGATGGCCGACATGAAGCCGTTGCGCGAGCTCGCCGATCGCCACGGCCTCCTGCTGCTCGAAGATGGCGCCCAGGCGATCGGCGCACGCCAGCAGGTCGATGGCGAGTGGATCGTCACCGGTCAGCTCGGAAGCTGCGCCGCATTCTCCTTCTTCCCCTCGAAGAACCTGGGCGGCTTCGGTGACGGCGGGATGGTCGTGACCAACGACGCCGCGCTCGCCGAGCGCCTGCGGCGTTTGCGCATCCATGGCGGGCTCACGATGTACCACCATGACGAGGTCGGCACGAACTCCCGGCTGGACGCGCTACAGGCGGCGGTGCTGCACGCGAAGCTTCCGCACCTGCTGGCGTGGAGCGCGGCGCGTCAGCGCAACGCGGCATGGTACGACCGGCGCTTCGCCGACCTCGAACGCGCGGGCAAGCTCGTCCGGCCGGTCGTGCGCGGATACAACGAGTCGATCTACAACCAGTACACGCTGAGGGTCGAGAACCGCGACGCCCTGCGCGAGCACCTGAACTCGCGGGGGATCGGGAACGCGGTCTACTACCCGCTGCCGTTGCACCTCCAGCCGTGCTTCGCCTACCTCGGCTACCGGGCGGGAGACTTCCCGGAAAGCGAGCGCGCGTCGCAGCAGGTGCTGTCGATTCCGGTATTCCCCGAGCTGACCGCCGAGGAGCTCGAAGAAGTCGCGACGGCGATCGAGGAGTTCTTCGGGTGAGCGAGTTGGTGGCGGCTCGCACCGCCATCGTCGGCCTCGATGGCGGTCGCCGCGCATGAAGCCTGGCGGGAAATGATCGTTGCAATGCCGCTCGCCCTCGGCGTCGAAGGTGCGAAACGTGCGGCGACGACCGAGGCGACCGTGTCGGGGAGGGGGCACGGACGTTCGAGGGCACGGACTCAGGTTTGATTGGAGGCGCGATGCGTGTCGGAGTGATCGGTACGGGGTACGTCGGGCTCGTGGTGGGGGCCTGTCTCGCCGAGACGGGCAACGACGTGATCTGCGCGGACATCGACGAGGAAAAGATCGCGCGTCTCTCCCGGGGCGAAATCCCGATCTACGAGCCGGGGCTCGAGCCGCTGGTCGCGCGCAACCTCGAAGAAGGGCGGTTGCGCTTTACGACGGATGTGGGCGCGGCCGTACGCGAGAGCGAGATCATCTTCATCGCGGTGGGCACGCCGGAGGGCGAGGACGGGAGTGCGGACCTCAAGCACGTGCTCGCAGTAGCGGAGACGATCGGCCGGAACATGAACGGCGAGAAGATCGTCATCACCAAGAGCACGGTGCCGGTGGGGACGGCCAAGAAGGTGCGTGCGGTCATCGAGGAGCACTCGAACCATCCGGTGCACGTGTGCAGCAACCCGGAGTTCCTGAAGGAGGGAGCGGCGGTCGACGACTTCATGAAGCCGGACCGGGTGGTGATCGGGGCGGAGAGCGATTACGCGAAGCGGGTGCTGACCGAGCTCTACGAGCCGTTCGTCAGGACCGGGAAGCCGATCCTGTTCATGGACATCGCGAGTGCCGAGATCACGAAGTACGCGGCGAATGCGATGCTGGCCACCCGGATCAGCTTCATGAACATGATCGCGCGCCTGTGCAGCGAGGTGGGGGCGGACGTGGACCTGGTGCGGCGGGGGATCGGAACCGACGCGCGGATCGGGCCGAGCTTCCTATTTGCCGGGATCGGCTATGGCGGAAGCTGTTTCCCGAAGGATGTGAAGGCGCTCATCCGCACGCTGAAGGACCATGGTGTGGATGCGGGGATCCTGGAGGCGGTCGAGACGGTCAACTTCACGCAGAAGCGCCTGCTCCTGGAAGCGGTGGTAGGCAAGTATGGCGCCGAGCTCGCGGGGCGGACCTTCGGGGTCTGGGGCCTCAGCTTCAAGCCGGAGACAGACGACATGCGGGAGGCGGCGAGCCTGGTGGTGGTGCGGGGGCTGGTCGAACGAGGCGCGGTCGTTCGGGTGCACGACCCGGAGGCACTGCAGGTGGCGCGTCGTCATTTCGCTGAATTCGGCGAGCGGGTCGTCTACTGCGCGCAAAACTACCAGGCGGCGGAAGGGGTCGATGCACTGCTCATCTTGACCGAGTGGCAGCCGTATCGCCGGCCCGATCTCGAGCGGCTTCGTGCGCTCATGAAGGAGCCGGTCATCTTCGATGGCAGGAACCTCTTCGAGCCCGTGCGCATGGCCGCGGCCGGCTTCGAGTACACGAGCATCGGGCGGAGGAAGGCGGTGCCGACGGGCACTGCTGCCGCCGACCCCCGTCTGAGGCATGCCGTGCCCGCGGAAGGGCACGGTATCGGCGACTGACGCCACGATGCGGCGCCTGCTCCGAGCTGGCGGGGCGGTGTGAAAGAGTTCTCGCCGCCGCGCGAGCCGCGGATGGTCGATGCACGACGGGCCGGTTCGAAACCGGCCCGTTTTCTTTGCATGCGTCGCATGTGTGCGAGTCGGACGGGTGGCCGCTTGCCCGCTCGTCGCCGCGGTCACGGCAGAGATATTGCACACCCCCGCCGGCACTCGATTCGGTCTCTCGACAAGGAGTCGCCATGCGAGTGCTCGTCACCGGAGGAGCGGGGTTCATCGGGTCGCACGTGGTGGATCGGTTGGTGGAGCGCGGGGCGGACGTGGTCGTCCTGGACAACCTGGACCCGCAGGTGCACGGGGAGGGGGCGAGCATTCCGCGTTATCTCGAGCGGCACTTACTCTCGGGCGCGATCGAGTTCCGACGTGGCGACGTACGTGACCCGGCCGCGGTCGAAGCGGCACTCTCCGGCGTGGACTCGGTCGTGCACCTGGCCGCAGCCGTGGGCGTTGGTCAGTCGATGTATCAGCCCCACTACTACACGTCGGTCAACGTGGACGGCCAGGGCGTCCTCATGGAGGCGATGGCCAGGGAGCCGGCCCGCTTCCGGCGCTTCGTCGTCGCGAGCTCGATGTCGATCTACGGCGAGGGAGCCTACCGGTGTGCCGAGCACGGCATGCTTTCGCCGGGGCCCAGAGATGAACGGCGGCTCGCGGCCGGCGAGTGGGAACTCTCTTGTCCGGCGTGCGGCGCCGTGCTCGAGCCGGCCCTCACCTCGGAAGACAAGCCCCTCCAGTACACCAGCGTGTACGCGATCACCAAGAAGGCCCAGGAAGAACTCGGATTGTGCTTCGGCCGCGCCTACCGGATCCCGACCGTGGCGCTGCGTTTCTTCAACGTCTACGGCTCGCGACAGGCGCTCAGCAATCCGTACACGGGTGTCGCGGCGATCTTCATGGGAAGGCTGAGGAGCGGGCGGGCGCCGCTCATCTTCGAGGACGGGCGACAGAGTCGCGACTTCATCCACGTCTCGGACGTGGCCGGCGCCGTGGTGCGCGCCCTCGAGGTCGAAGAGGTGGCGACCGGTGCCTACAACGTATGCACGGGTCGGCCGGTCGAGGTGCGGGATGTGGCCTTGGCGCTCGCCCGGAGACTGGGCGTGGACATCGCGCCGGAGATCGTGGGCAGGTACAGGACCGGCGACATCCGCCACTGCGTGGGCGATCCATCCCGCGCCCGCGCCGTGCTCGGCTTCGAGGCCCGCACCTCTTTCGACGCGGGGCTCGACGAGTTGATCGCGTGGTCGACGGAAGAGAGCGTCCTCGACCGCGTCGACGCCAGCTTCGCGGAACTTCAACGGCAGGGGCTCGTGCGGTAGAGCGTGGAGAGCGCCGGATCCCCATCCGATCCGGCGCGCGGCCGGAGGCGCACGGAATGCGCACGACCCTTTCGATCCGGTCCGCCTGTCCCTAGAGCGCTCTCGAGACGGCGCCGTCGGTCTCGACCAGCTCCTGGAAATAGGGGATCGTACGCCGGAGCCCTTCCTCGAGGGAGATTCTGGGCTCCCAGCCGAGCACTCGCCTCGCGAGCGAGATGTCGGGCCGTCTCACCTTGGGGTCATCCTGGGGGAGCGGCCGCTCTACGATTTCGCTCGTGCTGCCCGTCATGCGGATCACCATCTCCGCGAGCTCGCGGATCGTGAACTCCACCGGGTTGCCGATGTTGACCGGCCCGACGTAGTCGCTCATGAACAGCCGGTAGATCCCCTCGACCTCGTCCTCCACGTAGCAGAAGCTCCGGGTCTGGCTCCCGTCGCCGTAGACCGTGAGCGGCTCGCCCCGGAGCGCCTGTACGATGAAGTTGCTGACCACCCGCCCGTCGTTCGGGCGCATGCGCGGGCCATACGTATTGAAGATGCGAACGATGCGCACGTCCACCCCGTGCGCCCGGTGGTAGGCCATGGTCATCGCTTCGCTGAAGCGTTTCGCCTCATCGTAGACGCCCCGCGGCCCCACGGGGTTCACGTGCCCCCAATAATCTTCTCGCTGCGGGTGCACCTGCGGATCCCCGTAGATCTCGCTCGTGCTGGCCAGCAGGTACCGTGCTCCCTTGGCCTTGGCCAGGCCCAGCGTCTTGTGCGTGCCGAGGCTGCCGACCTTGAGGGTCTGGATCGGAAGGTCCAGGTAGTCGACCGGGCTGGCCGGGCTCGCGAAGTGGAGAACACCGTCCAGCGGACCGTCGACGTACACGAACTCGGTCACGTCGTGGCGAATGAAGCGAAAAGCGGGGCGGCCGATCAGGTGGGCAATGTTCTCGGGCCTGCCGGTCAGGAAGTTGTCCATGGCCACGACCTCGTGGCCCTCGGCCAGGAAGCGCTCACAGAGGTGCGAACCCAGGAAGCCGGCGGCGCCGGTGATCAGCACGCGCATCTGCGTCATACCGTTCGATTCGAGGCTGCCTGAGAGCGGTTCAAGTGCCCGGTGAGCCACGCGCTGAACCTCGGGATGCCGACCTCGACGGGGGTGGTCGGCTGGTAGG
>CALBZE010000057.1 GCA_937889645.1 uncultured bacterium | reverse complement strand
GGCCACCCGCGGCCGCAGGCCGCCGTCCCCCGCCGGCCGCGGAGCGGCCGGCCGCCCCCGCCCGAAGGGCCGTGCCGCCGCCGCAAGGCGGCCGCCCCCGCCGGCCGCCGGCGCGGCCGGCTGCTCGCGACCGCGACCAACCGGTCGACACCTGGACGGCGCCATTACCGCCACCACCATGACCACCGACGAACGCCGCGCCATCGCCTTCGTTGCGCTGCTGCTCGTCCTGGCCGCGGGAGCGCGGCTCGTCCGGCGGGATCCGCCGGTGGAGTGGGCGGGGGAGGTGGACGCGGATTCGCTGGCGGCCGAGGCGCGGGCGCGGTTGGAGGAGGCGGAGCGAAGGTCGCGGCCGCTGGCGCCGGGGGAGCGGATCGATCCCAACACGGCGTCGGAGGAGGAGCTCGACCGGCTGCCGGGCGTCGGCGCGTCGCTCGCGCGACGGATCGTCGCCGCACGGGAGGAAGGCGGGCCGTTCCGATCGCTCGAGGACCTCGCCCGTGTGCGCGGGATCGGGCCGAGCACGCTCGAGCGGCTCGCGCCGCACCTCGAACTGCCGGCCGGACCGGCGCCGGTCGCGAGTCCGGTCGAGCCGCTCGGGGCGCCCGCCACCGCCTGGCCCGCCACCTCGGCGCCCGCCGCCACGAGGCTCGCCACCCCCGGGCCCGCCACCCCTGGGCCTGCCAGGGCCGGGCGCGCCACGGCCGGTGGCGCCGCGGCCGGTGGCGCCTACGCCGGCCGCACGCCACTCGACCTCAATCGCGCCACGGCCGCGGAGCTCGAGACGCTCCCGGGGATCGGGCCGGCGCTCTCGGCGCGCATCGTGGCCTACAGGGACTCGGTGGGTGGATTCCGGGACGTCGCGGAGCTGGCACGGGTCCGCGGGATCGGCCCGGCCACGCTCGAACGGCTGCGGCCGCTCCTCGTGATTCGGCCTTGACCGCGCATCCGCGGCGGTCTAATATGCGTACCCTCTCCCGTTCTCGGCTCGCTCTCCCCGGGGTGCTTCAACCGGTTTCTATGGTCAGTACCACGGTCCCGACCGACCGCATCGGCGAACTCCTCGTTCGCGAGGGGTTGATCACGCAGGAGCAGCTCTCGAGAGCACTCGCCGATGCGCGGCAGAACAACACGCGCGTCGGGTTCTCGCTCATCAAGCTGGGCTTCATCGCCGAGGAGGACCTGACGCGCATGCTGGCGCGTCAGTATCGCGTCCCGGCGATCGACCTCAATCGCGTCCAGCTCGATCAGAAGATCATCCGCCTGGTGCCGACCGACCTCGCGGTCAAGCACCTCGTCCTCCCACTGCGCCGCGTCGGCCGCACCCTCACCGTCGCGATGGCCAACCCGGCCGACACGCGCGCGATCGAGGACCTGCGCTTCGTCACTCGCTTCGACATCGAGCCGGTCATCGTCGGCGAGTACACGCTGCGCAAGCACATCGAGAAGTACTACGAGACCTCCGACGAACGGCTCAGCGACATCCTCAACGAGATCGCGGAGGACGAGGTCGAGGTCGTCGACGAACAAGACGAAGAGGTCAACGTCGCCGCGCTACAGGCGCAGATCGACGATGCGCCCGTCGTCAAGCTCATCAACGGCCTCCTCACCGACGCCGTGCTCCGCGGTGCGTCGGACATCCACATCGAGCCGTACGAGCACGAGATCCGCGTCCGCTACCGCATCGACGGCGCGCTGCGCGAGGTCATGAAGCCGCCGATGCGCATGAAGGCCGCGCTGACTTCCCGCATCAAGATCCTGGCGAACCTCAACATCGCCGAGCGGCGCGTGCCCCAGGACGGGCGCATCAAGCTCAAGGTCAAGAACAAGGTCGTCGACTTCCGCGTCTCCACGCTCCCGGTCATCTTCGGCGAGAAGATCGTGCTGCGTATCCTCGACAAGGGGAACCTCACGCTCGACCTCGAGAAGTTCGGGATGGAGCCCAAGGCCCAGGCGGACTTCATGTCCGCCATCATGAACCCCTACGGCATGGTCCTCGTGACCGGCCCGACGGGGTCGGGGAAGACGACGACGCTCTACTCCGCGCTCTCGAAGATCAATACCGAGGACGTCAACATCATGACGGCCGAGGATCCCGTCGAGTACAACATCCACGGGATCAACCAGGTGCAGGTCCGGAACGAGATCGGGATGACGTTCGCGGCCGCGCTCAAGGCGTTCCTGCGGCAGGACCCGAACATCATCATGGTCGGTGAGATCCGCGACATCGAGACCGGCGGCATCGCCATCAAGGCCGCTCTCACCGGCCACCTCGTCCTCTCGACGCTGCACACCAACGACGCGCCGTCGACGATCACGCGTCTCATCGACATGGGCCTCGAGCCCTTCAACGTCGCCGCCGCACTCAACCTGGTGA
Organism: uncultured bacterium; assembly: GCA_937889645.1. Classification (GTDB taxonomy): domain Bacteria; phylum Gemmatimonadota; class Gemmatimonadetes; order Longimicrobiales; family RSA9; genus CALBZE01. Next base: position 55,269 of record CALBZE010000057.1, on the reverse strand, counting down.
CCGCGCAGCGCCTCGTGCGCCGCATCTGCACGGCGTGCAAGGAAGAGGTGACGTACAGCGAGGACTTCCTCGTCGGCGCGCGCATCGACCCCGATCAGGTCAAGTCGATGAAGTTCTACAAGGGGCGGGGTTGCGATCAGTGCGGCGGGACCGGGTACCGGGGGCGCCAGGGGCTCTACGAGGTCATGGCCATGTCGCCCGAGATCCGGCGCATGATCATGCAGAACGCCAGCGCCGACGAGCTGCGTCAGCAGGCGCTCAAGGAGGGGATGCTCACCCTCCGCATGGATGGGCTCGTCAAGGTCGCCAAAGGAATCACCACGCTCGAAGAAGTCATCAAGGAGACCGCCGCCACATGAGCAGCACCCAGCAGGCCACGACTCCGGTCAACCTCCGGGCGCTCCTGGAAGAGATGATCAGCAGGGGCGCCAGCGACCTGCACCTCACCGTCGGCGAGCGGCCCAAGCTCCGTATCGACGGCGCGATCGTCAATTCGTCCGTCAACCACGTCCTCACCGCGAAGGACACGCTGCAGCTCGCCTACTCGATCCTGACCGAGCAGCAGAAGAAGCGCTTCGAGACCGAGGACGAGCTCGACTTCTCCTTCGGGATCCAGAACCTGTCGCGCTTCCGCGGCAACATCTACCGCCAGCGCGGCTGCGTCTCCGTCGCGATCCGGCAGATCCCGTTCTCGATCAAGACGATCGATCAGCTCGGGCTGCCGCCCGTCGTGGCCAAGCTCGCGGAGCGGCCGCGCGGCCTCGTCCTCGTGACCGGCCCCACCGGCTCCGGGAAGAGCACCACCCTCGCCGCCATGATCGACAAGATCAACCGCGAGGAGAAGGGCCACATCCTCACCATCGAGGACCCGATCGAGTTCATCCACCGGCATCAGGGGTGCATCGTCAACCAGCGCGAGGTCGGCGCGGACACCAAGAGCTTCGCGGCAGCGCTCAAGTACGCGCTGCGTCAGGACCCCGACGTCGTCCTCATCGGCGAGATGCGCGACCTCGAGACGATCGAGGCCGCGCTCACCATCGCCGAAACCGGTCACCTCGCCTTCGGCACGCTGCACACCAACTCCGCGGCCGAGGCGATCAACCGCATCATCGACGTCTTCCCGTCGAACCAGCAGGCCCAGGTCCGCGCGCAGCTCTCCTTCGTCCTCGAGGGCGTCATCACCCAGACGCTACTGCCGAGGAAGGGCGGCGGACGCGTCTGCGCCTGCGAGATCCTCGTCTGCACCCCCGCGGTCCGCGCCTGCATCCGCGACGACAAGGTCCACCAGATCTACTCGATCATGCAGGCCGGGAAGAAGCACGGGATGCAGACCCTCAACGACGCGCTCTACCAGCTCTACATCAAGGGCGAGGTCACGTTGGAGGAGTGCCTGAAGCGGTCGAGCGACCCGAACGAGCTGCTGCGCATGGTCGGGCAACCCGTTCCTGCCGGAGGCGAGTAAGCCATGCCCACGTTCACTTACTCAGCACGCACCGCAAGCGGCGCCATTCAGCGCGGCGAGATCGAGCTGCCTTCGCGCGACGAGGTCAATCGCTGGCTCGCGCGCCAGCGGATGATCCCCATCAAGGTCGCCGAGAAGAACGCCGGTCTCAACATGGAGATCCGGTTCGGCACCGGGATCAAGACCCGCGAGATCGTCATCGTCACACGCCAGTTCGCGACGATGATCAACTCCGGGCTCCCGCTCGTGCAGAGCCTCGACATCCTCGCCAATCAGAGCGAGAACCCGCAGCTGCGCAAGGTCATCGAGCAGGTCCTCTTCGACGTCGAGGCCGGTAACACCCTCGCCGACGCGCTGCGCAAGCACCCCAAGGTCTTCAGCGACCTGTACGTCAACATGGTCGCGGCGGGCGAGGCGGGCGGCATCCTCGACATCATCCTGCTGCGTCTGGCCACCTTCCTCGAGAAGAACGACGCGCTCGCCCGCAAGATCAAGGGCGCGATGGTCTACCCGGCGGTCATCTTCTCCGTGGCCATCATCGCCGTCATCGTGCTGCTGACGTACGTGATCCCGACGTTCCGGTCGATGTTCGAGAGCGCCGGCGTCGCGCTCCCCACGCCGACCCTGTTCGTCGTCTGGCTCAGCGACCAGCTCAAGATGAAGTGGATGTACCTCCTCGGAGGCGCCGTCGCGACCGTCCTGCTGTTCCGGCAGATATACAAGACGCCCGGCGGGCAGCTCGCGATCGACAAGCTCCTGCTGCGCCTCCCGATCTTCGGCGATTTGCTCCTCAAGACCGCGGTCGCGCGCTTCACCCGCACGCTCGGCACGCTCGTCTCCAGCGGCGTGTCGATCCTCGAGGGCCTCGAGATCACCGCCCGCACCGCGGGCAACCGCGTGATCCACGACACGGTCATGGCCGCGCGCGCCAGCATCGCCGGCGGTGAGACGATCTCCTCGCCCCTCAAGGACTCGGGCGTCTTCCCGCCCATGGTCGTCCAGATGATCAACGTCGGCGAACAGACCGGCGGCCTCGACGAGATGCTCGGCAAGATCGCCGACTTCTACGACGACGAGGTCGATGCCGCCGTCGAAGCACTCCTCAGCGCCATGGAGCCGGTCATGATCGTCTTCCTCGGCGTCGTCGTCGGCGGCATGATCGTCTCGATGTACCTGCCGATCTTCGACATGATCAATGCGGTCCAGTGAGTAGGAAGCTCCGCTGCTGAAACGCTATCGCAATTCGTGACGACGGGGCGGCGCCAACCCTGTGGCGCCGCCCCGTCGTCATTCTCGTCGCGGGATCCCGGCGGAGCCGCTCTTCGCAGCCAGCCCCCACACCCACCGCGACCCTGTGCCCCCGTACTTCAGGTCCGGCACACGCAATGCGGCCGGTCCGCGGCTCGCCCCGTGGACCACAGCCGTCACGCCATGCGGAGGGATCGCCATGAGCCAGGTCGTCCAAGTCGCCCTGCCGTCATCTCCGGACGGGAAGACGCCGCCCGAGGGGATGGTGTGGGTGCCGGGCGGCACCTTTCTCATGGGTTCGGACCGCCATTACCCGGAAGAGGCGCCCGCGCACGAGGTGACGGTCGACGGCTTCTGGATGGATTGCTGTGCCGTAACGAACGATCAGTTCCGCCGCTTCGTCGAGGCGACAGGGTACGTCACGGTCGCCGAGCGGGTCCCGGACCCCGCCGACTACCCGGGCGCGATCCCGGAACTCCTCGTGCCCGCGTCGGTCGTGTTTCGCCCGCCGCGACACCGCGTGGATCTCCGCAATCACTTCAACTGGTGGGCGTACGTACCCGGCGCGGACTGGCGGCACCCGTTCGGGCCGGAAAGCTCGATCGAAGGGCTGGACGATCACCCTGTCGTGCACATCGCCTATGAGGACGCGGAGGCCTACGCGCGTTGGGCCGGCAAGGAACTCCCCACCGAGGCCGAATGGGAGTTCGCGGCTCGCGGCGGGCTCGACGGCGCGACCTACGCCTGGGGAGACGAGTTCACACCGGGTGGACAGTTCATGGCGAACACCTGGCAGGGCGAGTTCCCGATCCAGAACCTCGCGCTCGATGGGTTCGAGTGGACGGCTCCCGTCCGCTCGTTCCCGCCCAACGGTTACGGACTCTACGAGATGACCGGCAACGTCTGGGAGTGGACGAGCGATTGGTTTCAGCCGCACAGCGAAGCCGTCCACGGCACCTGCTGCGCGAGGGTCAACCCGCGGGGCGGTCAGCGCGAGCGAAGCATCGATCCGCGGACACCTACGATCCGCATCCCGCGCAAGGTGATCAAGGGCGGTTCGTACCTCTGCGCGCCGAACTACTGCCGACGCTACCGGCCGGCGGCGCGCGTCGCGCAACCCGTGGACACCTCGACATGCCACCTGGGCTTCAGGTGCATCATCCGGCCCCGGAGCTCGGCCGCGGCGTGATACTCGAGGAATGAGCCTTACCCTTCCGCCGCAGTGGCGGCTGGTTGATCCGAGAACACTCAGGATTGAGGAGAGATCATGGCGCACACGGATGACGACCGGGGCGCGAAGCCGAACATCCTCGTGATCTGGGGGGACGACATCGGAATCACGAATCTGAGCTGCTACAGCGACGGGCTGATGGGCTACCGGACGCCCAACATCGACCGCATCGCGAACGAGGGGATGCGCTTCACGGACTCGTACGGCGAGCAGAGCTGCACGGCCGGCCGTGCCTCGTTCATCACCGGACAGAGCGGCTACCGTACCGGACTCACGAAGGTCGGCGTACCCGGCTCGCCGATCGGCCTGAAGGCGGAGGATCCGACCATCGCGGAGCTGCTCAAGCCGCACGGGTATGCGACCGGCCAGTTCGGCAAGAACCACTTCGGCGACCGCAACGAGCACCTGCCCACGGTGCACGGTTTCGACGAGTTCTTCGGGAATCTGTACCACCTGAACGCCGAGGAGGAACCCGAGCACCCGGACTATCCGGATCCGAAGGAGTTCCCCGACTTCCGCAAGAAGTACGGCCCGCGCGGCGTGCTGCACTGCTGGGCGACGGAACAGGACGACGATACGGTCGATCTGCGTTTCGGCCGGGTCGGCAAGCAGAAGATCGTGGATACGGGACCGCTCACGCGGAAGCGGATGGAGACGATCGACGACGAGATCATCGCCAAGGCCAAGGATTGGATCAAGCGCCAGCACGAGGCGGGGAAGCCGTGGTTCTGCTGGGTCAACACGACGCACATGCACCTGCGTACGCATCCGAAACCCGAGAGCATCGGCCAGGCCGGACGCTGGCAGTCGGTCTATCACGACACGATGATCGACCACGACCGGCATGTGGGCGAGCTGCTGGACCTGCTGGACGAGCTCGGCATCGCTGAGGACACCTTCGTCATGTACAGCACGGACAACGGCCCGCACATGAACACCTGGCCGGATTGCGGCATGACGCCGTTCCGGAGCGAGAAGGACACGAACTGGGAGGGCGCGTTCCGCATCCCGCTGCTGGTGCGCTGGCCGGGCAAGATCCCGGCGGGCGTGGTCTCGAATGAGATCGTGCACCACCACGACTGGCTCCCGACCTTCCTCGCCATGGCGGGCGAGCCGGACATCGTCGAGAAGTGCAAGAAAGGACACGAGGCGGCCGGCAAGACCTTCAAGGTGCACCTGGATGGTTACAACCTGCTCCCGTACCTGACGGGCAAGGAGGAGAAGAGTCCGCGGAAGGGATTCATCTACTTCGACGACGACGGCAACCTCGTCGCGCTGCGCTACGACAACTGGAAGGTCGTCTTCATGGAGCAGCGCGTTCAGGGCACGCTGCGGATCTGGGCCGAGCCGTTCACGGCGCTGCGGCTCCCCAAGCTCTTCAACCTGCGCACCGACCCGTTCGAGCGCGCCGACATCACCTCGAACACCTACTACGACTGGCTGCTCGACCACGCCTTCATCCTGTTCGCGGCGCAGGGCCTCGTGACCGAGTTCATCGAGACGTTCAAGGAGTTCCCGCCCGCCCAGAAGGCGGCCACCTTCACGATCGACCAGGCTCTCGAGAGCATGGCACGCTTCGCCAGCGGCGGAGACTGACCCGATCAGCGGCGCCGGCCGCCCTCAGGGCGGCCGGCCGAGCCGCGCTCGAACGGGTAGACGACTCTCCAGTCCCGCCTCATGCTGACGATCGTCCAGCCACGGGCTCGGGCCTCGTCGAGTGCGGTATCGAGCCGCCCGACGGCCGACTCGCGATCGTAGCAGTACTCACGCTCGCAGTCGTCGTGGTGCACGAGCAGCATGAGGCGCGCTCGCGTTCCCCCCGCCGTGTACTCGAGCATTTGCTGGTCGCCGTCGGAGTTTCCTGCGGCAAACACCGGCCTGCGCCCGATCGCCCGGTGGATGCCCACGGGCTTGCCCCCCGCGTCGTCGATGAATCCGATCCGCGGCGTACGTACGAGGACCGGCACCGTATCCCGAAGCTCGTACTGTACGACGATCGTCGACCCGACGACCTGCTCGCGCGGGATCCCATAGACGGAGTCGACCCAGGGGCGCATGAAGTCCGCACCGCCGCCGGAGACGATCCGGGTCTGGAATCCGTTCGCCTGGAGGTAGCGGATGAGCTCGAGCATCGGTTGGTAGACCAGATCGGTGTACGGCCGGTGGAAGCGCGGATGCCTGGCCGTCGCCAGCCAGTCGAGCACCGCGCGCTCGAACTGCTCGACGGTCCAGCCCGCATGTGCATCGGCGAGGGCGCGCAGCAGCTCGGCCGAGGGCTCGTACCGCGATGATCCGCCGCCTTCGCGGCCGTTCGCGCCGTCCGTGCCGCCGTGCCCGCCGTCCCGGCCGAGCGCACGCCTCACCGCGCGGTTCTCGAGCAGTGCAGGGTGTTCGCGTGCGAGGACGCGCAGCCGGTCCAGAACGAAGGCGGATTGGACGTACATCGGTTGCTCGGTCCACAAGGTGCCGTCGTTGTCGAACACCGCGATCCGCTCGGCGGGCGGGACGAAGCCGGGGGCGCCCGGCGTCGTCGCGGCCGCGACGAATTCGAGGACGCTCCGCTTGGCGGGCCCGTCGTTCCACGACGGCAGCGGGTCCTGCGGCGCGGGCGCTGGCGCCGTGAGCGCGATCGCAATCGCGAACAGCGCCGCACGGCGCGCGCGAGTTGCATATCGAGCCATCTGCGTTCTCATTCGGTTTACCTCAGGCAGCGGGGTGCTTCCGTCACCTCAGGCAGCGCGGTTCTCCCGAGTGGCCCCGCGACGTATTCAACTGCTCGCACCGGTACCCTCCGATTTGCCCACGCCCTGCTGGGTCCGGTGTTCCAGCCTCAGGTCCAACGCCATGAGCCCCCAGTTGATGGCCGTGGCGACCAGCGCCGCCAGGATCCCTAGCGCCGGCGAGGCGATGAAGCTGATCGCGATACCGACGGCCGCGGAGATCCAGATCGATGCGGCGGTGTTGATCCCCTGGACGATCTGGTCGCCGCGCAGGACCGCCGCGCCGCCGATGAATCCGACGGCGGAAGCGATCCCCTGAATCACCCGGAGGAGGTCTTCGGACGTCGGTCCCACGACGGCGAGCGCGGCGATGCAGAACACGGCTGCGCCCAGGCTGACCAGGGCATGCGTCCGGACGCCGCCCGGCCGCCCCTTGAGCTGGGCCGGCAGCCCCAGGATCGCGCCGGCGATCGCAGCGACGACGAATCGCCAGAGTACGTCCTGGATCGCGAGCGGGTCGGGCGATGGCTCCATGTGGGCGCATCCGGTGAGGCGTCGTGTAGCCGGTTCGATCCCCGCCCGGCAGAGCCGGGCCGACGAAGCAAGTCCGACGCCACCGCGGCAGTGGCCAACCGTGGGAGGAATGGGACTTGCACCCACCGGCCGGCCTTCGACACGGGCGATGGATGATCGCGAGCGGAACGCGCGTGGTGGGTGACTCGGTGGCGGGGCCGCATTGGGCCAGGCAAGCGACGAAGGCGCGATCGGCTACCGACGGCTTCGACCGTCGTCGGCGCCCCGGCCCGCTGGCGCTGGCTCTGTTGGCCCCCTTCGTGATCGCAGCGCAGGCCGCCGCCCAGGCCGGCGGCGGGGGAGTGCAACGCCACGCATTGAATGCCGCCGCCGACGCTCCACCCGCGGACGCACCAGCCGCCGTCCGGCACGCTGAAGAGTGGGAGGTCCTCCTGACCCCCTATCTCTGGGCGTCCGGGCTCGAGGGGGAGGTGGGGAGCCGCGGCCGAAGCACCGAGGTCGACCTCGGTTTCCGCGACGTCGTCGAAGATCTCGATGGCGCGCTCATGCTGCCGATCGAGCTGCGCAAGGGCCGCTGGGGGCTCCTCTCCGAGCTGATCCTGATCCGACTCTCCAAGCAATCCGGAACCCCGGGGCCGCTCTTCGGCAGCGTGGAGCTGGCCGCCGACGAGACGATCGTGCAGCTCCTCCCCTTCTACCGGATGACGCCACGGGAATCCGTCGCGTTGGACTTGCTGGCCGGAGGGCGGCTCTGGCACATGAGCGCGGAACTCGACTTCGCGCCGGGCGTCCTTCCCGGCGTTGTCGTCGACGCGACCGAGCGCTGGATCGATCCCATCATCGGCGTGCGTACCATCGCCGACATCGGAAGGCGGTGGCGGATCCACGGGTACGGCGACATCGGCGGCTTCGGCATAGGCTCCGACCTCACCTGGCAGCTCCTCGGCACGATCGGCTACGAGATCGGCACGGGCACCGTTCTCCGGTTCGGCTACCGTCACCTCGACGTGGACTTCGAGAACGAAGAGAACGGATTCATCTTCGATGTGGGCACCGGCGGATGGATCCTGGGCGTGACGATCGTACTCTGATCGTCACGCCCAACGGACTTTCTGTTCGAGGTCGGTACGTCCACACGCCCCGCCGATGACGCGTTGCTCGCGGAAGCGCGGCGACCTTCTCGAAGAAGGTCCGGTAGAGATCGGCCTCGATCTGCTCGAACGTCTCGCCTGGCTGCAGCGGCGACTCACGGTAGACGTAGCTGAACGCGAGCGAATAGTGCGTGATGCCGTCCCTCTGGACCATGTTCATGTAGCCCGCCAGCTGCTCGTCCGGGTACCTGGCGAGCCCCTCGACGTTGCCCTCGCCGAAGAGCTGGAACTGCACCTCGTCCCACGCGGAGTGATCCAGCGCCTGCCAGTACTCGCCAATCACCGGGTAACGGTCATAGACGATGGCGACCAGCGTGCCCGAGAAGTGGGGGCGGACCGCCTCGTACAGCTCGTCCATCGCCGTCTGCGCCACCGCGATCTGCTCGGATTCCGGCCGGTCGGACAACCATAGGTCGCCGTGCCGAGGTCCACCCTTCGAGCAGTTGCACGCACTCCTGGACCAGCGCCCACGTGCCCTTCCAGTCGTCGCCTGGATCGGTTGGGTCTTCCGAGACCTTGAATTCTCGATGCCCGGCGCTGGTCCAGAAGTCCGGACGCGGCAAACGCACGAGCTGCCCACCGTAACAGTCGAGCTGCTCCCGGCTCGGAATGCTTTCCGGCAGGTTCACCTCGATCCGCTCCATGAGCTGCTTCGGCGTCAGCCTTCCCATCGTGGTCTCGGAGGAAGTTGACGGATCTTGACTGATCAACTTTGGTTGATGTATCATGATGGCATGAACGCGACGGCCGTGAGCTTCGCCCAAGCTGCGCGGTGGTTCCACGCCCTATCCGACGAGACGCGCGTCCGCATCATGGACCTCCTCGCCTCGGGCGAGAAGTGCGTCTGCGAGCTGCAGGACGCGGTCGGCGCCGCGCAGTCCCGACTCTCGTTCCACCTCAAGGTGCTCAAGGACGCCGGGCTGGTGAGCGACCGCAGGCAGGGGCGCTGGAACTACTACTCGCTCCGCTCCGAGGTGCTCGAAGAAATGGCCGCGTACCTACTGGAGCGACGCCCGGACGCCGCCGCGTGGTCCGCCCTCGGCTGCGACGTCGTCGACGACGAGGGATGCTGCGCTTGACCCTTTCTTTTTGACTTTATTCATCAACAATTCTTGATCGGAGGGGACGAGGTGAGCAACGACGTGCGGGAAATCGTCAGGGAGCGCTACGGTCGAGCCGCGCTCCGGGTGCTGGAGGGGAAGGAAAGGGCCTCGTGCTGCGGGACGGGCGGCGGCTGCGGCTCGGCCGACCCGATCACCCGCGACCTCTACGACGCCGTCACGACGGCGACGCTCCCCGAGGCCGCGGTGCTCGCCTCGCTCGGATGTGGCAACCCGACCGCGCTGGCCGAGCTGAAGGAAGGCGACGTCGTGCTCGACCTGGGCTCCGGCGGCGGGATCGACGTCCTGCTCTCGGGCCGGCGAGTCGGCCCGACCGGCAAGGCCTACGGCCTCGACATGAGCGACGAGATGCTCGCCCTCGCCCGCCGGAACGCCGCCGAGGCCGGCGCCACGAACGTCGAGTTCCTGAAGGGCTACATCGAGCGGATCCCGCTCCCCGACGACAGCGTCGACGTCATCATCTCGAACTGCGTGATCAACCTCTCGGCCGATAAGCGAACGGTGCTGAAGGAGGCGTTCCGCGTGCTCAAGCCCGGCGGCCGCTTCGCCGTGTCCGACGTGGTGATTCGAGGCGACGTACCGCCGGAGGTCCGCCGGTCGATGGAGCTCTGGGTCGGCTGCGTGGCCGGTGCGCTCGAGGCGAGCGATTTCGAGCGACTCCTGCGGGAAGTCGGCTTCGAGAACCCGTCCATCGAGCCGACGCGGATCTACCGTGTGGAGGACGCGCGGTCGTTCCTCGAGGAGGCCGGGCTGGACGTGGACGCATTCGCGCAGGCGGTGGATGGGCGGATCATGGCGGCGTTCGTGCGCGCGACGAAGCCCGCGGCTGCGCGCGACGCTGCCGGTGCTCCTGGTGCTGGTGTTGGTGCTGGAGCTGGTGCTGCTGCTGGTGCTGCTGGTGCTGCTGGTGCTGCTGGTGCTGCCGCGACCTCGGCGTGCTGCGCACCCGCGTGCTGTTCGTGAGCCGCAGGAGGAGAACCCTATGCACGAAACCAAGGAAGTCACGCCCACCCTCCGGCCCGCGCGCCCGGAGGACCAGGCCGCGGTCGTCGGGCTCGTCGCGAGCGCCGGGCTGCCCACGGCCGGTGTCGAGATCGGAAGCGCCGAGTTCGTGGTGGCCGAGTACGCCGGCCGGATCGTCGGTGTGGCGGGGCTGGAGACGTACGGGACCGATGGGCTGCTTCGCTCCGTCGCGGTCGCGGAGGAGTGGCGGGGGCGCGGACTGGGTGGCGAGCTCACCCGGTCGATCCTCGAGGCCGCGCGGCGTCGCGGGCTCGAGGACCTCTACCTCCTCACCGAAACCGCGGCGGACTTCTTCTCCCGCTTCGGGTTCCAACCGATCCGGCGCGAGGACGCGTCGGAGGCGGTCAAGGCGTCCGACGAGTTTCGTGATCTGTGCCCGGTGTCGTCGACTATGATGGTCCGATCGGTTGCTGATCTCGCGTCGGGCGCAAGGAAATGAGTAGACGCCGAATCGCGCTTCTGAGGTCGACCAGCCGGGTCATGCCCGATCACGTCGCCGTCGTCGGCGGAGCGGGCGACCTCCTCGCCTGCGACTTCTACGTCGAGGGGATCGAACACGGCGAGGAGGTCCCGGGCGGATACCGGCTGGGCCGGATCCTGAACGTCGACCACCACGCGCCCACGCCCAGGATGCGACGTCGCATCTCCAGCACCAACCTCGCGCTGGAGCTGGTCGAGGCGGGCGGGGCGGAGCCGGGGGAGGACGCGGTCGTCGTCGTCAACCACATCGATTGCGACAGCGTTCTGAGCAGCGGGATCCTCGCGGGGCGCCTGCCGCCGGACCCTCGCTTCGGCGAGGCGGCGATCGCGGCGGACCACACGGGCGAGGAGAACGAGATCGCCGATCTGCTGCAGGGGATCGACGCGGAGATCACTCGAAGGACCGGCAGCACGAGGCGGACGCTGCGGGATTACGAGTTCGCGATCGAGAATCTGGAGCGGCTGCTGGTGGCCGGTCACCAGCGCCTCGACGACCTCGCCAAGGACGCGCTCGAGGCTCGCCTCCGCAAGCGCGGGGAAGCGGAAGCCCTAGTGAGCCGCGGCGGATTCCAGAAGGCCGGGCCGCTCTATTTCGCCGTCGTCGACGAACCGATCGAGGGCGAATTGTTCTTCAAGCTCCTGCCCGACGCGGCCGTGATCATGCTCGCCAACCGCCTGTCGGGGGAGCGGCCTCGGTGGCAGGTCAGGCTCCGGCTGGGGGAGGCCGCGCCGCGCGGGTTGGCGCTGTTCGATCTCGGGATCCCGGATTTCGATCCGAGTTTCGGCGGACGGTGGAACGCCGGGTCGAACCGTCGCCGCGATCCGGTCACCGGCTTGCGAGGGACCGATCTCGACCCGGAAGAGTATGCGTCGCGACTCGTGGAACGTCTCATGGACCGCCTTCCGAAGCGATCCAATGGTTGAGCTTTGAGCACTTTCCCGGGGGCAGCTCACCTCCGGCCCGCCGACGCGCCGCCGCTACCCCAACACCTCCACCCACCCCTCCGTCCCGTTCACCCGGATCCGCTGCCCATCCCGGATCCGCCGGGTGGCGTGCTCGACGCCCACCACGGCCGGGAGGCCATACTCCCGCGCGATCACCGCGCCGTGGGTCATCAGGCCGCCCACCTCGGTGACCAGCCCCCGGATCGCGACGAAGACGGGCGTCCAGCTCGGGTCGGTGAAGGGGGTGACGAGGATGTCGCCGGGCTCGAGGTCGGCGTCCGCCATGTCGAGGACGACGCGGGCCCGCCCCTCGACGACCCCGGCGGAGACGGCCAGGCCGGGGAGCGCGCCGGGGGGCAGGTCGTCGCGCCCGTACGCCCCTGCCACGGCCTCGCCCTCCGACGTGAGCACTCGGGGCGGCGTGAGGGCGTGATACGACCGGAACTCTTCCTTGCGGCGGCGGATGAGCGCCTCGTCGACCTCGTGGGTGCGGACGACGTCGCGGAGCTCCTCGAAGGTGAGGTAGAAGACGTCCTCCTTGTCGCGCAGCACGCCGGCCCGCACGAGCCGCTCGGCCCCTTCCAGCAACGCCTGCTTGTAGACGAAGTAGCGGCTGACCATGGCGTACTTCGGGTATTCCCGGCAGCCGACGAAGGTCCGGACGCGGTCGATCATGCGCTTGGTCTCCTCGGCCTTGCGCTCGCCGTCCGGCAGGTCCCTCAGGCGACGCAGCACCTCCTCCTCCTTCTTCTTCGCCTCGCGCCGCCCCTGCTCGAAGCGCCGCGCGGCCTCTCCCGGCTCGAAGTTCCGGACATGGCCGAGAAGGATCGGCACGAGCGCGGCCGGGCGTTCGCTCCAGCGCGGGCGGGTGATGTCGATCTCGCCGACGCCGCGCATGCCGTACCGGTCGAGCCAGCGCTGGATCGCGTCCCGCGCTTCGGGGCCGCCCGGGAGCCTGGATAGCTCCTCGAGGAAGTCGCCGGCGACGTCGTCGGCCGCGGCGGCGCCGCCGTCCTTGCCGTCCGGGACACCATTGCCCGCGCCGCCGCACTTGCCCGCGGCCGCGCCCCCGCCCCCGCCCTCCGCAAGCCGCGCCAGGAACGCGACCACCTCCGGGTGCGGCCGAATCGCGTCGGCGACGTCCAGGAGCGCGAGCCCCATCTCCGACGTGACGTTGTTCGAGACGGACTGCGTGAGCACGTCGGCCGCGTTCTTCTCGCCCAGCCAGGCGAGCAGCTTCTCGTTGAGCCAGTCGGTGGCCTCCACGGCCGCCATGATCACGCGGTGGCTCTCCGGATCGAACAGGATCCGCCGCAACTCCTGGATGTCCGCCAGGATGAAGTCCAGGAGCGCCGGCCCCGACTTCGTGCGGATCTCGCGCTGCAAAACGGCGAGGGAGGCGCGGCTGCGCTCGATCAGCCCGGCGACGATGGCGGGGTCGGTCTCGATCGGGGCGGGTGACACGCCGGGTGGGGCGTCAGACTGTGGGGCGCCCAGCGCCGGACTCGCCGCCGGTTCCGGCCCACCAGACGCCGCGCCGGCTGTCGCTCCACTCCTCGGGACACCGTCCGGTCCATCGTTCGTCAGCGACCGAACGAAGTCGCCGCGATCGAGGATGGTCCGCAGCGCGTCCCCGATCAGCGGGTCGGACCGCCCGAGGGCGGCCAGGACGCGCTCGCGGCTGGACGGCGACGCCAGCGCCTCCGTGACGTCGACGAAGAGCCGGCCGCCCGCGTCGACCATGGGCGCGCGAGACGTCAGCTTCCAGAACGAGATCCCGAGGGGCTTGATGGGATCGGTCATCATCTGCTGGTGACCGACGGAGACGTAGACGCGATTCTCGCCGTCGCGGGCGTCGGGGATCGGGAAGAGCGTGGTGATCGGGCGGCTCTGGACGATGTGGAAGTCGTCGCCCACCAGGCACCATTCGATGTCCTGGGGGCGGCCGAAGTGCGCTTCGATCCGCCGGCCGAGTGCGGCGAGCCGCACGGCCTGTGCATCCGTGAGCACCGGACCGGTCCACGACGCCGCCCGGTCCGGCGACGGATACCGCTCCCAAGCCGCCGGCCCGACTCGCGGTTCCGGCTCGATCCGCGGCTCGACCGCCCGCATCCGTGCGCCGCCCGCCGGGGCGGGGAGGGGTGCGACGCGATCGTCGGCGCTCGTCCGGGCGACGACGTCGCCTCGCACCTTGTAGACCTCGGCGTTCACCAGCCCCGAGACCAGGGCGTCGCCGAGGCCGACGGTCGCCTCCACCGTGGCGATCCTCCGGTTGCCGGTGACCGGGTCGGCCGTGAAGAGGACGCCGGCCGCACGGGGGGCGACCATCCGCTGCACGACCACGGCCATGCGGGCCTGCCGGTGATCGATGCCGTGCCGCAGGCGGTAGGCGACCGCCCGCTCGCTGAAGAGCGACGCCCAGCACCTCCGGACGTGCTCGAGGACCGACGCCGGCCCGACGACGTTCAGGAAGGTGTCGTGCTGGCCGGCGAAGGAGGCCGACGGCGAGTCCTCCGCCGTCGCGCTCGATCGGACGGCGTACGCCACATCCTCGCCCAGGCGGGCGAGTGCGTGGGTGATCTCCGCCGCCAGGTCGTCGGGGACCGCGGCTCCCTCGATCGTCCGGCGGATCTCGGCGCTGAGGGCGCGGATCGCATCGAGGTCGTCGGGCTCCACGCGCGAGAGCTCGTCAAGGCGGCCGTCGAGCGACGTCGCTTCCGCCAGGATCCGGCGGAACGCGTCCGTCGTCACGCAGAAGCCCTCCGGCACGCGGATGCCGGCGATCCGCGTGAGCTCCCCCAGGTTCGCGCCCTTCCCGCCGGCGAGGCCGACGTGGGTCCGGTCGATGTCACGGAGGTCCAGGATGTAGCGGGCCATTGGCCACCTCGCTCGCTCGTTGTCGGAAGGGTCGCCCGGCGCTGCGACGGGGCCGCGCTCGATTCCGGCGGTGGTCTCGCTTGCGGCGGCCTCGGCTGCGCCGGCTTCACTCGCGGCGGCGTCGCTCGCGGTGCGCGACGCGTCGGCCGGCCGGGATCGTCCATGCCGGGGCGGTGTCCGCCGGGTTCGTTTCGGCCGCGAACGGTGCCACGGCCCCACCGCCTTGCCGCAAGGGCCGGGGGGTGTTATATGCTTATACCGGCGAGCACGGGGGCACGCCCCCTGCCGACGACGAAGGCCCGCGGGGTTCATCTTCCCCGCGGGCCTCGTGCGTTTTCCCGGGTATGGGAATCTGCGATGACCGCGCCCGGCGGAGCCCGGCGCGCCGACCTAGAAGAGCTCCTCCAACGTCCACGTCCAGGGCGACAGGCCGAGAGCCCGCGCCACCTCGTGGAAACTCTCCGTGAAGCCGGCCGACGCGACGAAGAGCATCGGTGCGTCGGCGGCCAGGGCCTCGCGGGCCCAGTCGACGCCGCTCTCGGCGAGCCGCTTCAAGGCGTCGAGGTGTTCCAGACGCCGTGTCCAGCGTCGCCCCCACATGCGCTGCGATCCTGCCGAGTTCTCGCCGCTTCAAGCCCACCGCCGCGAGGATCGCCTGGTACTTGGCGTAGTCGCGCAGGCCCTCCTCCTGGCGCAAGACGGTTTCCAGCTGGAGGCGGATCTCACCGTTCGGATCCAGCAGGAGACGGACGATGTTCTCTTCCAGGGGCAGGTCGTCCCGGACCGGCCGGAGATATCGCGGGATGCCGCCAAAAGCCGCGTACGTTCGGATACGATCTTCGGGCGAATACGCCGGAACCATCCGGGCCGCGTCGTAATAGTCGAACGGTCGGAGCCGACGGGCCCAGTCGAGTCGCCCGTAGAGCGGGGAGCCGCCTCGAACCAATCGCTCCATGATCCGTGCCGAGGAGCCCGAGAGTACGACCAGCAGACCGCCGGCTCGGGAGATCCTCCCCTCCCAGACCGCGTTCAATTCCGACGCGACCTCGGTCAACCTGCGCTCGTCGGCGGAGAGGTACTGGAACTCGTCGAGGACGACGACCAGGTTCCGCTCCGGCATGAGCTCGAACAGCGCGCGAAAGACCGAGCGCCAGGTGGGGTGATCCTCGAGCAGGAGGTCGTCGCCGGACCGGCGGGCGGCTTCTTCGACGAGCGCGTGCAGCTCCGTCGCCTCGGTCTCTCGATCGATCAGGATGTCGTCCGTCATTCGGCTGCCCATTGGCGTACAATCGCAGTTGTACACAAATACATTTGCATGCGACTATGTTGGTATACAATCGGGTCCGACGGAGGTCGCGACACCGGCGCGGTCGCGCACCGAGACAGCCGCGCCGCGGCATATGCTCTCCATGCTCTCATCCGCGTGATCAACGGTCCCAGGGTTCCGTCGTCGTGACCAACGCCGCGTCTGTCCCCTACGACGTGGAGGTCGACGGCCCGGAGGCTGACCGCGAGATCGAAGACCTGGCGTCCGGGAAGGTGGCGAACATGAGCATGACGCGCAGTACGGGGATGTACGAGATCGAGACCGACCCGGTAGGGCCGGGCTCCGAGCGGAGGATTGTCCTGACGGCGCAGGGGTGAATGACGAACGAAGGGGCGGTCAGCCAAGCTGACCGCCCCTCGCCGCTCCGGTCGCGTCGCCGGCCAGCGACGCCAGGCCGCAAGCGTTGTCCGCTATTCCCGCCCGCCGGTCGGCGTCGCCTTCGCTGTGGACGCGGCGCCGCTGGCGTGCACCTGCACCCGCTCCAGCAGAGTGCGGACCGCCGCCTCGAGCTGCGGATCCCGGCCGCGGCTCACGAGATCGTACGCATTCCAGACCGGCACGTCGACCTCGGTCTGCCAGTTCTCGAGGTAGCGGCCGGTGGTCGCGTCCTTCACGCCCATCCCGGGCACGCCCCAGCGCACGCCGTTCTGCAGCACCTCCCACCCGGCGAAGGTGCACGTGCCGGGCACCGCCTGGCCGACGAGCGGCCCGATCTCGAGGTGCTGGTACGCCCAGGAGAAGCAGTGGCCGTCGCTGTACGCGGCCTCGTTCGTGATCGTCACGCTCGGCTTCGTCCACCGGAAGTTCGGCTCGAAGCCGGTGCTGCGCGTGTCGGTCGTGTAGTCGAAGAACTTCTTGCCGCTCAGGAACATGGCCAGGTCGGCGACGAGGTCGCCGCCGCCGTTCCACCGGACGTCGACGACCAGACCCTCGCGGTGCGGGAACTTCCCCATCACCTCCTCGAAGGCGTCGCGGTACGCGCCGTCGTTCATCCCGGGGACGTGGACGTACCCGAGCCGGCCGCCGCTCAGGCGGTCGACCTCCTCCTCGTTGCGCTTGACCCACCGCGCGTAGAGGAGGCGGTTCTCCTCGGTGGGCGTAATCGGCTTGACCACGATCTGCCGGTCGGCCTTCGCGCCCGGATCGCGGATCGTGACGAGCACGTTCTTCCCGGCCTTGCGGTTGAGGAGCGCGGCGAAGTCGACGTCCGGCCCGATCTCGACGCCGTCGATCGCGGTGATGATCGCGCCGGGCTTGACGTTCATCCCGGGACGATCGAGCGGGCCGCCCTCCATCACCTCGACGACCTTCACGCCGATGCCGGTGTGGGCGTAGTCGTAGAAGATCCCGAGCGACGCGGTCTGGTCCGCGTTCTCGACCGACGACGAATAGCGCGCGCCGCTGTGGCTCACGTTCAGCTCGCCCAGCAGCTCGCTGAGCAGCTCGGCGTACTCGTGGCCGTTGCTCACGCCGGAGAGGTACTGCCGGTACTCGCGGCCGAGCGCCTCCCAGTCGGCGCCGTGGTAGCCTTCGGTGTAGAAGGTGTCGCGCGTGCGGCGCCAGACGCGGTCGAAGAGCGCCTCACGCTCCGCGTCCTCGTCGACGATCATCTCGCCGCGGATCGTGATCCGCTCGCGCTTCCCGCTCGACGGGTCGACGAGCGACATCCCGCCGTCGGCGACGAGGAAGATCTTCTTCTGCTCGGCGTCCCACGTCATGCTCGCGCCGTTCGCGTCCAGCGCGAGGACCATCTTCGTTTCCTTGCTGCGCAGCTTCGTCGACCAGAGGTTGTACCCCTTCTCGAAGCGCGCCAGGTAGTACAACGTCTCTCCATCGGCGCTGAGGAGCGCGCCACCCATGCTCGAGGAGTGGAGCGTGAGGCGCGCCTTGCGGTCGCGGGCGCGGTCGAGCTCGAGAGCGATCGGCGCGGGCGACGTCGCCTTCTCCGACGACTCCTTGCCCGAAGCCTTGGTACTCGCTTTCTCCGCCTCCTTGACGAGCTCGAGCTCCTCCTCGGTCAGGCGGAAGCGGTCCCACGCCTCGCCGGTGAAGAACATCGCGTAGGCGTCCCACTGGTTCCCGCCGGACATCGCCATGGCGCGCATACCGTCGCGGTTGCTGAGCCAGAGCATCGCCTTCCCGCCCAGGACCCAGATCGGCGCGCGGTCGTTGAACCCGCTCTGCGTCAGGTTGATCGCCGGCTCACCCCCCGCCGCCTTCACCAGCCCGACCTCGCCCGGCGCGATCCCGGGGACGCGGTAGTTAAAGAGGATCCACTTCCCGTCCGGGCTCCACTCGAAGTACTGGCCCGGGCCGGTCCCGAAGATCTCCCTCTCGGTCAGGAGCGTGCGGGTCTTGCCGCTCGCGAGGTCCCGGACGCGGAGGTTGTTGTAGTCCTCGATGTACGCCAGCTCCTTCCCGTCGGGCGAGAACTTCGGCTGGAAGTTCTGGTGCTCGTTGACGACGAGCGGCGTCTCTTCGACGAGCGTCGACGCGAAGAAGTACGGCTCCTCCGCACGCACCCGCTTCGCCTGGTAGATCCCCCACCGGCCGCCGCGCTCGGAGGCGTAGGCGAGCGTCTTGCCGTCGGGCGAGAAGACGACGCCGGTCTCCGCCTCGGGCGTGCGCGTGATCTGCTTCGTCGTCCCGCCGGTCACCGACGCGACGAAGACGTCGCCGCGATAGATGAAGGCGACCTCCTTGCCGTTCGGCGAGAGGACCGCCTCGCGCGCGCCGCTGCTGAAGGTGACGACGCGCTCGCGGTTGCTGGCGACGTCGCTCACGATGGTGACCGAGACGCGCCGCGGCTCGCCGTTCGGCGCCATCGTGTAGATGTGGCCGCCGTGTGTGAAGGCGAGGGTGCCGTCGTTGGCGCGGGAGAGGAAGCGGACCGGGTGGCCCGTGAAGCGCGTGACCTGCGTCGACGCGCCTCCCGCCACCGGGATGCGATGCACGTTCAGCGTCCCGCTCTCCTCGCTCAGGTAGAAGATCGTCGAGCCGTCGCCGCTGAAGACCGGGTTACGGTCCTCGCCCGCGAAGGTCGTGAGCTTCCGGTGCGTGCCTTCGGCGACGTCGTAGATCCAGAGGTCCCGGGCGACCGAGGACTGATGGTGCTTACGCCACGCGTTCTCGCCGCCCTTGCGGTCCTCGTAGGCGAGGTAGCGGCCGTCGGGGCTGACGGCGACGGCCTCGGCGGGCGTGGTGAGGAGCTGGACCGGCCGCCCGCCGGCGACCGGGACCTGGTAGAGCTCCGGTTGCGCCGCCGACGGGAAGAGCCGGCCCTCCGCGGCGTCCAGCCGCGCGGCGCCGTAGATCACGCCCCGGCCGTCGGCCGAGAACGCATACGGGAATTCGTCCGCGCTGTGCACGGTCAGCCGCCGCGCCTCGCCGCCGTCGGCCGGCATGACGTAGACGTCGAAGTTGCCATGCCGGTTGCTCGCGAAGGCGATGTAGCGGCCGTCGCGGCTCCAGACCGGCATGAAGTCGTGTGCCGGGTGCGTGGTGAGCTGCGTGGCGGTGCCGCCGGAGGCCGGGACGCGGTAGAGGTCGCCGCGATAGGTGAAGACGATCGTCGAGCCATCGGGAGAGATGGCGGGGTAGCGCAGCCAGACGGCCTCCTGCTGGGCGAGGGCCGGGGTGGCGCAGCAGAGGGTGGCTGCGAGGAGCGAGATCCTGATCATGAATCTTTTCCGCGGGTTAGATGTGGACGTGACCAGCCATTCTATGCGGACCACGTTTCAATTTTCAATGCTCGCCCCCGAGCGCTGGTGGACCGCGCCGTCGCATTGGAAGGGTCCGCGGTATTTCTGCTTGACTGACATTGGTTTGCGCATCCGGGCTGGCGCTCGCGGAGCACCGGACGCGTTGGAGGCGCCAATTCTCGGTGGGGCGTTCCCATGACTGCGTGGGTCAAAATCTGAAAAATTGAAACCTGGTCCGCATAGGTGGCCGGTCAGAGGATCTCGCGGACGCGATCTGCGGGGCGGGCGAGGATCGCGCGGTCGCCCCGCACCACGATCGGCCGCTGCACCAGCTCCGGGTGCGCCGCCATCGCGTCCAGGATCTCATCGTCGGTCACTTCCGGCCGGCCCAGGCCGAGTTCGCGGTACGCTGCCTCTTTGGTCCGCAGGAGTTCGCGCGGCGAGATCCCCATCATCCCGATCAATCGTTCGAGTTCGTCGCGCGGGATGGGATCGATGAGGTAGTCGATCGCCTCGTACTCGACGCCCGCCTCGCGCAGGATCTTGGCGAGCTGCCGGCACGTGGTGCAGGTCGGTTTCTGGTAGACGATTGTGCGGTCGTTGGACATCGGTTCGAATTTGCAATCGGGTTGGTGAGTGCCGCCCACCAGGCTCCCTAGGGAGGAGCGCCACCGGCGCGAGCTGCCGACGCGGGCCGGCGGCACGGGACCAGCCAGCCCCGCGCCGGGCGCGCCACGCACACCGCGATGCTGGTCGACAGCGCGTAGCGACAGCGCGTAGCGACAGCGCGTGGCGACGGCGCGGGGCGACGGCGCGGGGCGACGGCGCGGGGCGACTGCGTGGGGCGGCGGCGCAGGGCCGCTTGACCCCGCGCCGCTCGCACCCTCCCGGGTAAGCGGTCTTGCCTACCGCCCACCCGCCGCAAGCGTCCCTACCGCCCACCCGCTGCAAGCGGCCCTACCTACCTACCGCCGCCTCCGCCCTCGCCGTCGCCTTCCGCCAGGTGTCGTTCTCGCGCCGGACGTCCGGCAGCTTCCGGTCCGGGTCGACGGTCACGCGCACGACCTCGCGCACGCCGGGCAACTCGAACGCGTAACTGTCGGCGCGGAACCAGATCTCGACCGGCAGCCGGTGCCGCTCCGTCAGCCCGCCGGCGTACTCGACCTCGAGCATCACCGGCATGACGAGCCCTTCGCGGTTCGACAGGTGGACGAGCGTCACTCCATCCCCGACCGTCACCGAGTCGACGGCCTGGTCGAGCAGCTCCGTCGAGTAGAACCACCCGCGCCAGAACCACGACAGGTCCTCGCCCGAGACGTTCTCGATCGTGCGGAAGAAGTCGGCCGGCTGCGGGTGCTTGTTCGTCCAGCGTCGGATGTACTCCTTCATCGCGGCGTCGAACCGCTCAGGGCCGAGGACGACCTCGCGCAGCAGGATCAGCGCGAAGCCGGGCTTGCGGTAGGCCATGAAGCCGAGCCCCTCGCGCCGGATCTGGTCGGCGTAGGTCATGACCGGCTGGTCGTGCGTCGGCAGGAGCATCTGCTGCACGGCGTAATCAGGGCTGGTCCCGCGTACCCGCTGCGCGCCCTCGCCGTAATAGGCGAGGTTCGAGTAGTGGTTGAGCAGCGTGTTGAGCCCCTCGTCCATCCAGGGGTAGCGGCGCTCGTCGCTCCCGACGAGCATGGGGAACCAGGTGTGGCCGAACTCGTGGTCGGTCACGCCGAAGAGCCCCTGGCCGCGCGCGTTCACGCTGCAGAAGACGATCCCCGGGTACTCCATCCCGCCCACGACGCCGGCGACGTTGATCGCGACCGGGTACGGGTAGCGCGCCCATGTCTCGGAGTAGTGCTGGATGGAGTGTCGCACGTACTGCGTCGACATCTCCCACCCGGGCTGCTCGGGGGTGCCGAGCCCCTCGCGGGGGTAGGCGGACATCAGCAGGATCCCGTCCCAGCTCGCGGCGTCCCAGATGAACGCGCGCGACGCGGCCCAGGCGAAGTCGCGGACGTTCGTTGCGCGGAAGCGCCAGGTCAGCGGGCCTCGGCCGCGCGGACGCGACTCCGGGCTCCCCACCTCGTCGGGCGACACGATGTGGACCGTCTCGGCGCTCTTCCGCGCGCGCTCGAGCCGCTCGCGTTGCGTCTGCGTCAGCACGTCGCCGGGGTTCTGCAGCTCGCCGGTCGCGACCACGATGAAGTCGCGCGGGACGGTGATCTCGACGTCGAAGTCGCCGTACTCGAGGTAGAACTCGCCCTGCCCGAGGTAGGGCATCGGGTTCCAGCCGTGGACGTCGTCGTAGACGTACATGCGGGGGTACCACTGGGCCAGTTCGTAGACCCAGCCGTCGACGCTCTGGAAGCGGCCGAGCCGGTCGGCGCCGTACTCGGGGACGACGAACGTCCAGTCGATGCGGATCTCGATCTTGCCGCCGCGCGGCGCGATGGGCTCGTCGAGGGCGAGCCGCATGCGCGTGTCGTCGACGAAGTAGTTCGGGCGACGCGTCTTCCCGCCCTGCACGACCTCGACGCGGGTCAGGTCGACGCCGCCGCCCTCGAACGCGCCGCGCCAGCGCGTCCCGGAGTTGACGAACGAGCCGCGGCTCCCGGGCCGGAAGAGGTTCTGCTCGAGCTGGATCCACAGCTCGTCCAGCGCGTCGGGCGAGTTGTTCGTGTAGGTGATGACCTCCGAGCCGCGGATCCGGTGCGACTCGGGCTCGAGCGCGACCTGGATCCGGTAATCGGCGCGCTGCTGCCAGTAATCGGGCCCGGGCTCGCCCGCCGCGGTCCGGATCGACGACGGCGCGGGCAGCGGCAGCGGAGCGAAGACATCCTGATTCGTCGGCGGGAGCGACGTGGGCGCCTGTGCGACGGCGCCGCTCGCAGATACCGTGATGAGTACGCCCGCGAGCGCAGCGGTGCGCCAGCGGGTGATATGCGACAGCGACATCTCCAAACCTCCATCCATCCTGTCAACGTGAGGCCGGGACCACGCCGGGGCGGCGCTCCGCGCCTCCAGCCCAACGTGAGGCCGGGACCGCGCCGGGGCGGCCGTCCGTGCCTCCGGGCGGGTGCGTTACACCGGGGGCGGACCGCCCGGTCCGCCCCCGACGCACCCTACCATCCAAGCACCAGCGCGAATACGAGGGGCGCGACGATCGTCGCGTCCGACTCGATGATGAACTTGGGCGTGTCGACGCCGAGCTTCCCCCAGGTGATCTTCTCGTTCGGAACGGCGCCGGAATACGAGCCGTAACTCGTCGTCGAGTCGGAGATCTGGCAGAAGTAACCCCAGAGCGGGACGTTCGTCCGGCCGAGGTCCTGGTGCAGCATCGGGACTACGCAGATCGGGAAGTCGCCCGCGATCCCGCCGCCGATCTGGAAGAACCCGATCGACGCCTCCGCCGAGGTGGCCGTGTACCAGTCCGCGAGCTGGATCATGTACTCGATCCCGGTGCGCACCGTGTGGACGTTGCGCACGTCGCCGGCGATGCAGTGCGCAGCGTAGATGTTCCCCAGGGTCGAGTCCTCCCAGCCGGGCACGAAGATCGGCAGGTTGCGCTCGGCCGCAGCCAGGAGCCAGGAGTCCTTGGGGTCAATCTGGTAGTACCGTTCGAGCTTGCCGCTCAGCAGGATGCGATAGAAGAACTCGTGCGGGAACAGGCGCTCGCCCGCGCGGTCGGCCGCCGTCCACTCCTCCAGGATCGCGGACTCGATCCGCCGCATCGCCTCCTCTTCCGGGATGCAGGTATCGGTCACCCGGTTGAGGTGGCGGTCGAGGAGCGCCTTCTCGTCCGCCGGCGTCAGGTCCCGGTAGTTGGGGACGCGTTCGTAGTGGTCGTGGGCGACGAGGTTGAAGACATCCTCCTCGAGGTTCGCGCCGGTGCACGAGATCGCGTGCACCTTGTCCTGGCGGATCATCTCGGCGAGGGAGAGCCCGAGTTCGGCGGTGCTCATGGCGCCGGCGAGCGTGATCATCATCTTTCCACCGGCGTCCAGGTGTGCGCGGTACGCCTCGGCCGCGTCCACGAGCGCCGCGGCGTTGAAGTGTCTATAATGGTGGCGGATGAAATCCGAAACCGGCGACGCGGACCCGTGCGTCGCGCGAGTTTGTTCGGTCATTCTTCGTGCTCCTCCGGGACGTGAACGGTCGCGTCGCATGGTCCTCGGCCCCGGGCGTCCGAGGAAGCCACGGCGTCCCGCCCGCAACGAGGAGGCTCCGCGGCGCTGGGCACCTGCGGCGGGACGCTGGTCATAGGCGTGTTTGAGGCCAACATACGGTGAACGCGACGGACAGGGCAACCTGGCGGGATGTGGCCTCGACGCGCCGTCCGTCGTCACTAGATTTCGGACGACTCTGTCTCGCGTGCAGTCTCCGCGAGACTCCCCGACCTGTCCCGCGCGTTTTGGCGCGGGCCGCGCCGACACCCGTTGACCTCCGCCGCAAACGAGTGCCGATGCTTCGTCCTACCGTTCTCGTCTCGCTCGTGATCCTCGTCGCCGCGCCCGCGGCCGCCGTCGCCCAGACCATGGTCGAGATCGGCGCGTTCTACGAGGCGACGCCGGGCTTCGTACCCGCCGGCTTCGGCGGCGAGCTGGCGCTCGGCCGCGCCGTCGCCAAGCTCCGCGTCTCCGGCCGGGCGGGCGTACTCGACGTAGCGGGCTCGCCCCGCTTCTGGCTGGGCGATGTCGACCTGAAGCTCGCGCCGCTCAACGTGCACCCGGCCCTGCGCGGGCTCCCGCCGCTCGACGCCGAGCCGTACGTCTTCGCCGGCGCGGGCGTGCGCCGCGAGGAGCTCGTCGGCGGCGGGAGCGATTGGGACGGGTCGCTCTCCTGGGGCGTCGGCGTGCGGATTCCGTTGATCGGCCGGGCGATCGCGTTCTACGCCGAGCATCGGAGCAGGGAAGGCGAACGGGAGCTGCGCGGCGGGATCGGGCTTCGAATCGGCGACACGCGCGCCACGGCCCGACCGGCGCCTCTCGCAGCCCGTGGCGCCGGCGCCGCCACGCGTGCCCGCCCCGGCGACGTCGCCGCCGGCGTCCTCGCCGAGGCCGAGCGACACCTCGGCGTCCGCTACGTCTGGGGCGGATCCGACCCCGCGACCGGCTTCGACTGCTCGGGGTTCGTCCGGTACGTCTACGCCTCCGTCGGGATCCGACTCCCGCGCGTGACCCGCGACCAGGCGCGCGCCGGGTCCGGCGTCCCGCTCGACTTCGACGCCTTCCGCCCCGGCGACCTCCTCTTCTTCGCCAGCGACGGCCGCACCATCGACCACGTCGCCATCTACGTCGGCGACGGGCGGATCATCCACGCGCCGAACCGCAGCGACCGCGTCCGGTACGACGACCTTGAGGGCCCCGGCGGGCGGTGGTACCGCGAGCGGCTGGTCCGGGTGCGGCGGGTGATCTGATGACGTCGCGCCGGCGGCGCGCCGCGCCGCCCGCTGAACCCCGGACGTCGGCCTGGCTCCGCCAACGGCCCAACCCCGCCGCCGGCCGATCCCGACACCGGTGGGCTCCAGCCGCCGGCCGATCCCGTCTCGGTCCCGCCCATCTCCCGCCCCTCCCGTTCGTCTCGCCGCCGCTCCGCTCGTCCCGCCGCGTTTCTCTCCCCGGCCGGGGTTCCGCGAGATTGAACGCGACCGGCCCGTGGCAGAGCCGGCGAACCACTTCACGACGAGCGGACGATGAGCCCCGATTTCTCCCTACAGCACCGCGCCCCGGCGCCCGCCCGCCGCCACGACCTGGATTGGCTGCGCGTGATCGCGATCGTGTTGCTGGTATACTTCCACACGGGGATGATCTTCGCGGCCGAGTGGGGGTGGCACATCAAGAACCCGGAGACGAGCGCCCTTGTTCTGGAACTCAACTTCTTCATGTCGCGTTGGCGAATGGCGCTCCTCTTCTTGATCTCGGGGGTCGGGACGAGCTTCGCGCTGCGTCGCCGCACGGCGGGTGAGTACCTGGCGGAGCGCGCGCGACGGCTGCTCGTTCCCGTCGTCTTCGGGATGCTGGTGATCGTGCCGCCGCAGATCTACTTCGAGCGGATCGCCGACGGAGCGGCGTATTCCTCGTTCCTGGACTTCTATCCCGACGTGCTGACGACGGGGCCGTACCCCGAGGGGAACCTGAGCTACCACCACCTCTGGTTCGTCTTCTACCTCTTCCTCTACTCGGCGGCGGCGCTGCCGCTCTTCCTGTACCTTCGGGGCGCCGGAAGGACGCGGATCGAACGGGCAGTGGCGCGCGTGGTCCGCGGCGCCGGGCTCTACGCCCTCGCGGCTCCGCTCGGCGCCGTGCTCGCCGCGCTCGTCGTGCGCTTCCCGGGACCCCAGGACATCGTCCACGACGTCGCGCACCTGGTCTACTACTTCCTCTACTTCGTCTACGGTTACAGCCTCTCGACCTCGGAGAGGGTGTGGGACGACATCGAGGCGCGGAGACGCACCTCGCTGACGCTGGCGTTCCTTTCGATCGTCGCGATCAACGCGCTGCGTTGGAACGACGCGACCCCGGCCTTCGAGTACTCGATTCCGAACACCCTCTACCAGTTGCTTCAGGGATTCAACGCGTGGTGCTGGGTGCTCGCGCTCCTCGGATACGGCAAGCGGTACCTGAATCGGCCTTCGAGGGTACTCGAACGCCTGAACGAGGGGATCTACCCCTTCTACATCCTGCACCAGACCGTGATCGTGGTGATCGGCTTCTACGTGGTCCGGGTCGAGGAGGGGATCCTGGCGAAATACCTGTTCGTGAGCACCGTATCGCTCTTCGTGAGCTGGGCGGTCTACGACCTGCTGGTTCGCCCCGTACCCGTGCTGCGCTTCCTGTTCGGGATGAAGCCGTTGCCGGTCCCTCCGGATCGGGAGCCCGCACCGGCTCGTGCGCCCTCGACGACCGGGACGGAGGCGTATGGATAGACGCGGTCCGCGAGACCCGGACCTGCCGCCGTCGCTGACGACGACGCGGATCGTGGCGTGGAGCCTCCTCATCACGGTCGCGGTCGCGCTCCTCACGTTCGCGTACAAGTACCTGGACTACGTCGCGAACGACGTATCACGGCCGGCAGCGGCGCCGCTCCTGGAGGAGTTGACCGGACACCTGGGCGGCGCGCTGCTCCTCATCCCATTGGTGATCTGGTCGCGGCGGATCGGGCTCCCCGGCTGGAGCTGGCCGGGGCGGATGGCCTGGCACGGCGCGGCGATCCCGATCTACTCGGCGCTTCACACCACGATCAATTGGCTGAGCCGCGAGGCGCTCTTCCCGCTTTTCGGGCTGGGCGACTACGACTACGGCCGCATGCCCGTCCGCTACGCGATGGAGCTGCCAAAGGACGTCTCGACGTACGTACTGGTCTTCGTACTCGTCGCCCTGTTCGAGCGGTACCGCGCCGCACGCGACGCCGAAGTCCGCGCGCGCGCCCTCGAGGCGCGCCTCGCCCGGGCCCAACTCGACAACCTCCAGGCACAGCTCAACCCGCACTTCGTCTTCAACGCGCTGAACACCATCTCCTCCGTCATGTACGAGGACGTGGCGCGGGCGGACCGGATGCTGGTCGGGCTATCGGATCTGCTGCGGCGGGCGCTCCAGGCGTCGCACCGGCAGGAGGTCACGCTCGCCGAGGAGCTGGAGGTCCTCGAGGCGTACGTCGACATCATGCGCGCCCGCTTCGAGGACCGGCTCCAGTTCGACGTCGACGTCGACGTCGGGATGGGCGCCGCGCTCGTTCCGACGATGATCCTCCAGCCGCTGGTCGAGAACGCGCTGCGACACGGCGCGCCTCCGCCGCCCGCGCCGGCCAGGGTCGAGCTGCGCGTGCGCCGCGATGGCGACGCGCTGTTGCTCGAGGTCGAGGACAACGGCCCGGGGTTGGCGGGTGAGGTGCGGCCGGACGGTGGGTTCGCCGCGGCGGCGGGACGCGCCGGCGCTTCCGGGGCGGTGCCCTTACGGGACACCGCCTTGGGTGCGCGCGAAACGGCGCGGGTGGGCGTCGGGCTCCGCAATACCGCCGAGCGGCTGCGCACGCTCTACGGCGCGGCCCAGTCGATGACCCTGGGGACCGCGCGGATCGGTGGCTTGCGCGTGTCGATCCGGATCCCGTATCACGAACACCCGCAAGGCGTTGCGGCGGAGGCGCAATGAACCGGATTCGCGTCCTGATCGTCGACGACGAGCCGCCCGCTCGCGCCCGGGTGCGACGGCACCTCGCCGCGGACCCGGAGTTCGAGGTCGTGGGCGAGGCGGGGAGCGGCGCGGAAGCGGTCGAGGCCGTCTCCCGTCTCGAGCCCGACGTCGTCTTCCTCGACGTGCAGATGCCCGGGCTGGACGGGTTCGGCGTGGTCGCCGCGCTGGACGCCGGTGACACGCTCCCGCACGTCGTCTTCGTGACCGCGCACGACGAGTACGCCGTACGCGCGTTCGAGGTGCACGCAATCGACTACCTCCTCAAACCGTTTCGCGAGCAGCGGTTCACGCAGGCGCTGGAGCGCGTCAAGGAGCGCCTCCGCGGTCGTGGCGACGACGTCGCCTGGCGCCTGCGCGACCTCCTCGCCGGGATCGGCTCACGGCCGGCCTATCTGGAGCGGATCCTCGTGCGCGACGGCGAGCGGTCCGTGCTGCTGGACGTGACGCGCATCGACTGGATCGAGGCCGAGCGCAACCACGTGCGGCTCCATGTCGGCGAGGCATCGCACCTGGTTCGCGGGACGATCACGGCCCTCGAAGGCCGGCTCGATCCGGCGCGCTTCCTCCGCATCCACCGTTCGCGGATCGTGAACGTCGAGCGGATTCGCGAGATTCACCCCTGGTCCCACGGCGATCAGCTCATCGTGCTGCGGGACGGTACCGAGCTGATCATGAGCCGTCGCTACCGGGACCGGCTCGCGCGCTTGTCGCTCTGAGGCCGCCGGGCCGGGCGGCCACCTCGCCGGAGCCCGCCCGAATTCGATGTCCGATTTTCGGTGGATGCGACGTCGCCCGCCCGCTACCTTTCCGCACGGTGACTTTCCTGGCTGCGAGACCACTCGTACGCGGGGACGAGACATGCACGCGATGACCGAGGAGCACGCCGAGATGAACGGGCGGCCGGCGAAGGCGCCGATCGGAGAGCCGGCGAAGGCGACGATCGGAGGGTCGGCGAAGGCGACGATCGGAGGGTCGGCGAAGGCGACGATGGGCGAGCCTGCGACAGCAACGCACGCGAGCCCCGTCGTCGGCACGGCGTCGTCGCCCTCGAACCAGCTCGAGCTGATCGGCCTCGGGCCCGCCGGTGCGGACCGTCCGCGCGCTCTCCCGTCGGAAGCCGAGATGCACCGCGCGTTCATGGAACGGGACACGCGCTACGACGGGATCTTCGTGACCGCGGTCCGGACGACGGGGATCTTCTGCCGGCCGTCGTGCCCCGCGAAGAAGCCCCGGCGCGAGAACGTCGAGTTCTACGCGACGGCGAAGGAGGCGCTCGCGATGGGGTACCGCCCGTGCAAGCGCTGCCGGCCCATGGAATGGCCCGGGCGGACGCCGGAGCCGATCCGTCGCCTCCTCGCCGAGCTGGAGCGCGACCCCGCGCGTCGCTTCCGCGACGGCGACCTCCGCGCACGCGGCCTCGATCCGGCAGCGGTCCGTCGCTGGTTCAAGCGACACCACGGAATGACGTTCCAGGCGTATCAGCGGGCGTTGCGCGTGGGGAAGGCGATCGGGGAGCTGGCCAGGGGCGAGTCGATCACGCGTGCCGCGTTCGGGAGCGGATACGACTCGCTGAGCGGCTTCCAAGAGGCGCTCCGGCGCATCACCGGGCGCTCGCCGTCCCGCAGCCGCGACGTCGTGACGGTACATCTCTCGCGCGTGCTCACGCCGCTCGGGCCGATGCTCCTCGGCGCAACGGACTGCGGCGTCTGCCTGCTGGAGTTCATGGACCGTCGCATGCTCGAGACGCAGCTCCAGCGGGTGGCTCGGCAGCTCAACTGTGTGTTCGTCCCGGGCGCCAACGAATTCGGCCGGCGGCTCGAGGCCGAGCTCGAGGCGTACTTCGCCGGCGAGTTGGAGAGTTTCGAGACGCCGCTCGACATGTTCGGCACCCCGTTCCAGCGACGGGTCTGGGAGGCGCTGCTGCGGATCCCGTACGGCGAGACGCGCAGCTACGCCGACCAGGCGCGCGCGATCGGCGAGCCGAACGCCGTCCGCGCCGTCGCCCGGGCCAACGGGGACAACCGCATCGCCATCGTGATCCCGTGCCACCGCGTGATCGGCAGCGACGGCAAGCTGACGGGCTACGGCGGCGGGCTGTGGCGGAAGAAGTATCTGTTGGAGCTGGAGATGGGCCGGACGGGGTGAGCTGGCGGCGCAGTCGTTGCCCCGTCGAGCAGGTCGCGGGCGGGCCGAACGGCGTGCGTGCATCCCGCCGTCCGCCCGCCCGGACCTGTCGTCCCCGCGCCCGGCCCTGTCATCCCCCCACTCGACCCCGCCTCACCTGGCCGCCGCGCCGGACACGGAACGCGCCGCCGACGCACTGCGCTTCGCGCTCGCACGCGCGGCGCCCGGCCTCGGCCGGTCGTGGGCGCCGATCGCGTCGCGGCCTTCGTCGCCGGGATCGTCCGCGGAGCGCCGAAGGACATCCGGGTCGAGGTGCCGGATCGCGCGCGTGAACGGGCTCCCCGGACTCCTCACCTTCGTCGACGGCCGGCTCTACAACGTGGTGAGCATCGAAGTGGAGGTCCGGCGAGTCCGTCGCCTATTCATCGTGCTCAACCCGGAAAAGCTCCACGGCCCGAACACTCGCGAGAAGGCAACGCATCCGGCGCCGTTCGCGGACGCGCGACCTTGACAACCCCCTGCGGCTGCGTTAGCCTGCGACGTTCTCTAAACCGCCGGTATCTCGTAACCGGGGCAGCGCCGTTCTCCCCGTGTCGAACGTGAACCCTTGCGGCTCAGCCTGCGTTTCCTCTGCCTGATACTCCCTGTCACACTCGGGGCCGCTAGCCTGGATCGGGCCGGTGTGTCCGGGTACGCGATGCCGCCCTCGGTCGCGTGCGAGCACGCCGATGAGGTGAGCACGGCACCCGCGTCGGGCCTGGCGCGCGCTGACCACCACGCCGTCGAGGCACTCATCTCGCGCGCCGGGCCGATGCTGGATCAGATGCGCGACGACACCGGCGGGGCGAAGCGACGCATCGGTTCACAGAGCACTCGCTTCGGCGTCGTCGGGGATGCCGCGCTGGAGGCACAAGCCCGGGCCGCGAGCCGCGCCCGGCACGTCGCCCGCTCCTCACTCGCATACGCCGCGGATCTGGCCCGCGCCCGAGCGGGGATCGTCCTGTCCCGTAGCGCCGCACCTCCTCCGGCCCCCCTCGGTTGATCCGCTCAGGTCTCAAGTACTGAACACTGCAGGAACTTCTGGGTAACGGGGCCCCGCCGGTCGTTGACCATCACGGCGTGCAGCGCGAAGGCGGCGCCGCGACGGGGGCCGAACCGGGGCTCGCCATTTCGAGAGGGACGAACCAGTGAGTCTGTTTGCACGCAAATCCATCGACGACCTGCGCGCCGAAGCGTTCGCCGAAGGGGAGCACTCGCTCGCTCGCGAACTCGGCCCATTCAACCTGATCTCGATCGGCATCGGCGCGATCATCGGCACCGGCATCTTCGTGCTGACGGGGACGGCGGCGGCACAGTACGCGGGGCCGGCGCTCGTCCTGTCGTTCCTCATCGCCGGGATCGGTTGCGCCTTCGCGGGGCTCTGCTACGCGGAGTTCGCGTCGATGATCCCGATCGCCGGGTCGGCGTACACGTACGGCTATGCGACGCTCGGCGAGCTCTTCGCCTGGATCATCGGCTGGGACCTGATCCTCGAGTACCTGTTCTCGGCCTCCACCGTGGCGGTCGGATGGTCGGGGTACGTCGTCTCGTTCCTGCGCGACCTGGGGATCGTGATCCCGCCGGAGTGGACGACGGCGACCGGGACCAAGCTCATTCAGCTCCCGGGGAGCGAGAGCTGGGTCGCGTTCACCTCGCAGCTCGAGTCGCAGCTCCTGTCCCAGGGGATCGACATCGCCTCGCTCCCGCAGACGACGGGGATCTTCAACCTCGTCGCGGCGATCGGCGTCGGGTTCATCGCCCTGCTCCTCGTCCTCGGGATCAAGGAATCGGCGCGCTTCAACAACGCCGTCGTCTTCATCAAGCTCTCGGTGATCATCGCCTTCATCCTGGCGGGCGGCTACTTCCTCTTCCGCAACCCCGAGCTGGCGGCGGAGAACTGGACGCCGTTCATCCCGGAGAACACCGGGACGTTCGGCGAGTACGGCTGGAGCGGCATCCTGCGCGCGGCGGGCGTGATCTTCTTCGCCTACATCGGCTTCGACGCCGTCTCGACCGTCGCGCAGGAGGCGCGCAACCCGCAGCGCGACATGCCGATCGGGATTCTCGGCTCGCTGCTGGTCTGCACGATCCTCTACGTCCTCGTCTCGGCGATCCTGACGGGGCTCGTCCCGTATCCGCGGCTCAACGTGCCCGAGCCGATCGCGATCGGGATCGCGGCGACGGGGTATTCGGTCCTGTCCGATCTCGTGAAGATCGGCGCAATCGCGGGGCTGACTTCGGTCATGCTCGTCCTGCTCATGGCGCAGCCGCGCATCTTCTTCGCCATGTCGCGCGACGGGCTGCTCCCGCCGGCGTTCGGCCGGCTGCACCCGCGTTTCCGCACGCCTCACGTCGGGACGATCCTGACCGGCATCGGATGCGTGATCCTGGCCGGCGCTCTGCCGATCCACATGCTGGGCGAGCTGGTTTCGATAGGGACGCTGCTCGCGTTCGTGATCGTCTGCGGCGGCGTGCTGTACCTGCGCATTCGGGAGCCCGAGCGCGAGCGGCCGTTCCGGACGCCGTTCGTCCCCTTCGTCCCGGCCATGGGGATCATCGTCTGCTTCGCGATGATGCTCGGCCTTCCGGGCGACACGTGGATGCGGCTGATCGTCTGGCTCGTCATCGGTCTCGCGATCTATTTCGGTTACGGCAGGCGGCACAGCCTCCTGCGGCGTCGCGCCGCGGTCGCGGCTGGCACCGGAGAGTAGGAAGATGGGGATGAACCAATCGAACGGCGGAGACCACGGAGTGGCGCTTCACGGCGGGACCGCACCCGCGAGTGCGGGTGGTGAGCGTCGCAAAATGGCGCTGCACACCAAGATCCTGCTCGGCCTCGTGATCGGTGCGATCGCCGGCGTGGGCTCCAACATGCTCTGGGGCGATGCGCCTGCGCTCGGCTGGATCGTCGACAACCTGGCGCAGCCGGTCGGGCAGATCTTCATGCGCATGCTCTTCATGGTCGTCGTGCCGCTCGTCTTCACGTCGCTCACGCTGGGCGTCGCCGGCCTCGGCGACGTTCGGAGGATCGGGCGGATCGGCGGCAAGACGCTCGGCATTTTCGTGCTCACGACGACCTTCGCCGTGGCGATCGGCTTGACGCTGGCGAACGTCGTCGAGCCGGGCGGCGCGCTCGACCCCGAAGTCCGGTCGGCGCTCCTCGACGCTTACGCCGGGGAGGCGGCCGCGAGGGTCGGCGCAGCGCAGTCGAGCGGGTTCGGCATCAACACCCTGGTGGGCATCGTCCCGCGCAACCCGCTCGACGCGGCGGCGCGCGGCGACATGCTCGCCCTCATCTTCTTCACGCTCGTCTTCGCGATCGCGCTGACCAAACTCCCCGAGCACCTGTCGAAGCCGGTGCTGCGGGTGATCGAAGGGGCGGCCGAGGCCATTTCGGTCATGATCGGCTTCGCCATGAAGCTCGCGCCGGTGGGCGTGGCCGGGCTGATCTTCGCCGTCACCGCGCGCTTCGGCTTCGACGTGCTCCGCTCTCTCGGCCTCTACGCCGTGATGGTGCTCCTCGGGCTCGCGCTTCACCAGTTCGTCGTTCTCCCGACGCTGGCGCGCACCATGGTCGGCGTTCGGCCGTTCGAATTCATCCGCCGGACGCGGACGCTCATGGTGACCGCGTTCTCGACATCCAGCTCGAACGCCACGCTCCCGACCACGATCCGGACGGCGCAGGAGGAATTCGGCGTCCCGAAGCAGGTCGCCGGCTTCGTCCTCCCGCTCGGCGCGACGATGAACATGAACGGCACGGCGCTCTTCGAGGGGATGACCGTGCTCTTCCTCGCGCAGGTCTTCGGCGTCGAGCTGTCGCTGTCGATGCAGCTCATCGTGGTCCTGATGGCCGTGGTCACGGCGATCGGCGCCGCAGGTGTGCCGGGCGGCTCGATCCCGCTCCTCGTCATGGTCCTCGAGATGGTCGGCGTGCCGGGCGAGGGGATCGCGCTGATCCTCGGGATCGACCGCATCCTGGACATGTCCAGGACCGTCCCCAACGTCACCGGCGACCTGCTGACCTCGCTCGTCGTCACGAAGAGCGAGGGGATGGAGTTCTTCGCGCAGGAGGCCGCCGAGCCGGAGGCGGTGGCGGCGGAGGTGGGGTAGCCGCCGTTTGGCGACTGCCAGGGTTGGCCGGGCCGGGTGCGGGCGCCGGCGAGCGCCCGCGGTGCCGCCGGGGCCCCGGCCGGTCGTTGCGGACCGTGGTTACGGTGGGTTGCGGCGGGGGGCGCCCGTTCGCGGCGCCGACCCGACTGAACCCAGAATCGCAGAGCGCGATTCTGGGTTCTCTTTGGTGGTAATATTGCACCCAAGCGCACCCTGGCAATACGGCTCGCCATGACCTGGTGCGATTGGGTCGAATATTTCCACCGAATCGCACCATACGTTGCCGGAAAGTCCCATTGGGTGCACTTGGGTGAGCGGGACGCGGTCCGGCGGCCGCCGTGTCGGCTCGCCACGCGCGCCGGCCCCCGGGATCAGAGCCTCGCCACACCCGCGTGGCGCAATCCGATGGCGCGGAAGCGGCCTCACGACGAGCCGGCACCGCCCGTCACGCTTGTCTTAAGTCTGTAGCTCGGAGTTCAGCTCTCAGCAGTGTCTGTGCTAGACGGACGAGGACCGCCTCCGGTTCGGAGGTCAACTGGCGCCAGGTGATCCGAACGACTTGGATGCCCCGCGCGGCCAGTAATGCGTCCCGGCGGCGGTCGTTTTCGAAGCGGGTCGCGGACCCATGGTACGCGAAGCCGTCGACCTCGACCGCGACTCGTTCCGCGCGCCAGAAGAAATCCAACTCGAATCCGTAGACCCTGACGTTGGTCTCCGGCGGCGCAAGCTGGGCCTTTCGGAGCAGGTGGAGAAAACGTTCCTCTGCTTCCGATCGGGTCATGGCCGGCGATACTTCGCCCGCGATGAGGGCGCGTAGCGCGTCGGAACCGGGGTGCCGACGCATTCGGGCCAGAACCTCTGCCATGTCGGCACGGGATAGGAGCTCTGCCCGCTCAGCTGTGGCGAGCGCCTGCTCCAACTCTTGAGTGCTCAACACGGCTGCGAGGTCCAGCATCGTACGCACGGGAGTAGTGACCGGCACACCGTCTAGCCGCGTTACGTCGTCACCGTACATGCGACGGGGCCGGTAAACGACGATGCCAGGCCTGCGGCACGGGTTGCGGCTCGGGGTCGTCAGCTCCACCGGAGTAGTCGGCTCCGAGGGCGGCACCATCTCCCACATCGAACCGGCGCTACGGTGACTCACGACTACGCCCGGTCCGCAGGCGAGCACGGCTGCCATCTCACGCGCGAAGTGCCCTGGCACGGGTCCGACCAAGTACACGCCGCGATGGATCGGGCGCAATTGGCCCGACAGGACGCGTGACCTCACGCGATGAGAGCCGAGGCCGCAAGCGAGTAACTGCCGACGGGTGATGACGCCGTGCTGAGCCGCTGCGAGTTCATTGATCGCGACGTCGACGTGCACCGATCGGGCGCGCGATGGCTTCATGCAGGTCGGTGTCGTAGTATGGACGAGGCTCCCACCAACGGATGTGGTCCGCCGCGGCGCTCCTGAAGCAGCTGTGGGCGCTTTCGAATTAACGTGGGGTTCGTGCGGGGCAGTGCAATGGGGGGATGGAGCAACTCGAGCGGCGTGTGGCGTGTCGCAGGGCGTGGCGGCGGTCCCGAGCAGCGCCCCCGTGACGGTCCCAAGGGCAGGCAATAGAATGGCGGCGGGCGGATGGCTGCCTCAGCCCGCCCCCCGTCACACCCTCAACACCACCTTCCCCGCCGTCTTACGCCCTTCCAGCAGACGGTGCGCCTCGGCGGCGTCTTCCAGCGGGAGGACGCGGTCGATCCGTACCGAGAGCTCGCCGCGGCCGATCCACTCGAACAGATCCCGGGCGCGCCAGAGGAGTTCGTCTCTCGTGGCGATGTAATCTCCCATGACGGCACGCGTTAGGAAGAGCGAGCCGCGGCTGAGGCGCAGCACGTCGAACGGCGGGACGGGGCCGCTCGACTGGCCGAACGTGACGAGCATCCCGCGCGGGCGGAGCGACGCCAGGCTCCCATCGAACGTCGTCTTCCCCACGGAGTCGTAGACGACGTCGACGCCGCGACCGTCCGTGAGCCGCCTCACCGCCTCGGCGAAATCCTCCTTCGTGTAGAGGATCACGTGGTCGGCGCCGGCGTCGCGGGCGAGGGCGGCTTTTTCTTCGGTGGAGGTCGTGCCGATCACGCGCGCGCCGCGACGCTTCGCGAGCTGCACGAGGAGTAGCCCGACGCCGCCCGCCGCCGCGTGGACGAGCGCGACGTCGCCTTCCTTCAACGGAAACGTGCTGTGCGTCAGGTAGTGCGCCGTCATCCCCTGGAGCATGACCGCGGCGGCGAGCTGGAGATCGACGTCGGACGGGACCGGGACCACGCGCGACGCGCTCACGATCGCCCGTTCGGCGTAGCTCCCCGGCTGCCCCGCGTAGGCGACGCGGTCGCCGACCCGCACGTCGTCGACCCCGTCGCCCACGGCGTCGACCACGCCCGCGCCCTCGGAGCCGGGCGTGAATGGGAGCGGCAGCTTGTAGAAACCGGTGCGGTGGTAGACGTCGATGAAGTTGACACCGGAGTACTCGAGCCGGACGCGGACCTGGCCCGGGCCGGGCTCGGGCGTCGGCACCTCCTCGAGGCGCAGCGCTTCGGGACCGCCGGGCTCGTGGACGCGGATCGCGCGCATGGTCACCCTCCTACGGTTGGCTGTGCGGGAGCGGCGTCACCCGGGAGCGACGTTCGCCGCCGTGCGGGCGCGGTGCCAGCAACCCTCGCGCCCCCGCCCTCACCCCGCTGCCAGGTACACGTACCGCACCAGGAACAGCGCCGCCAGCACGTAGACCAGGACATCGACATCCCGCGCCCGCCCGGCCACGACCTTCACGACCGCGTAGCTGATGAACCCGAGCGCGATCCCGTTCGCGATCGAGAAGGTCAGCGGCATCGCGATGAGCGTCACGAACGCGGGGACGGCTTCGGTCGCGTCGTCCCAGGGCAGGCCGCGGATGGGGCGCATCATCAGCGCGCCCACCACGATGAGCGCCGGTGCGGTCGCGATACCGGGGATCGCGCCGGCGAGCGGCGCGGCGAACGCAGCGACGACGAAGAGCACGGCCACGACCACCGCGACCAGCCCCGTCCGCCCGCCCTCGCCGATCCCGGCCGCGCTCTCGATGTACGACGTGACCGTCGACGTGCCGAGCACCGAGCCGACGACGGTCGCGACCGCGTCCGCCGCGAGCGCGCGGTTCACGCGCGGGATCTTCCCGTCCTTCGTCATGAACCCGCCTTCCTGTGCCAGGCCGGTGAACGTGCCGACGCTGTCGAAGAGGTCGACGAAGAGGAAGGCGAAGACGATCTCCAGGAACCCGAGCCGCAGTGCGCCGGGGATGTCGAGCGCCAGGAACGTCGAGCCCGCATCCGGCACGGAGAGGACGGCCTCGGGGAGCGGCGCGATCCCCAGCGCCATCGCCGCCACGGTCACGCCGAGGATCCCCCAGATGATCGCGCTCTTCCGGCCCCGCGCCATGAGCCCGACCGTGAGCGCGAGCCCGGCGATCGACAGGAGCGGCCCCGGCGCGGCGAGCGTGCCGAGCCCCACGAACGTCGCCTCGTTCGCCACCACGATCCCGGCGTTCCGCAGACCCAGGAACGCGATGAAAAGCCCGATCCCGCCGGCCACCGCCGCCCGGATAGAGTGCGGGATCGCGTCCACGACCAGCGCGCGGATGCGCCCGGCCGTGAGGAGCAGGAACGCGACACCGGAGAGGAAGACTGCGCCCAGCGCCGTCTGCCACGGGATGCCCATCCCGAGCACGACCGTGTACGTGAAGTACGCGTTCAGCCCCATCCCCGGCGCGAGCGCGAACGGGTAGTTCGCGAGCAGCCCCATGAGGAGCGTGCCGACCGCGGCGGCAATGCAGGTGGCGAAGAGCGCGCCCTCGAACGGCACGCCGGCCGCGCTCAGGATCGCCGGGTTCACGACCACGATGTACGCCATCGTGAGAAACGTCGTGACCCCGGCCTGCACCTCCGTCCGCACCGTCGTCCGGTGCTCGTCGAGTCGGAAGAAGCGTTCGATGGACATGGCGACGTCG
This sequence comes from uncultured bacterium, assembly GCA_937889645.1. Classification (GTDB taxonomy): domain Bacteria; phylum Gemmatimonadota; class Gemmatimonadetes; order Longimicrobiales; family RSA9; genus CALBZE01. Next base: position 16,971 of record CALBZE010000057.1, on the reverse strand, counting down.
CCTCAGACCCGGGCCGGCGCGGCTCGGGGCGCCGCGGCGTCCTCCGGCGCCGCGGTCCGCCGCCGCGCTATTCTTAGCGCACCTGCGAGGCCGAGGTGCGCGGGGAGCGCGAGCGCGATGATTTCGCCGTTGACCTGGTCCAGCCCCGGGAGCGCCTGGAGCAGCAGTCCCGCCGCCGACGCGCCCGCGACCACCCACGCCACCGCCTCCGCCGCGCGCCACGCCCGCCCTTTCACCACGGCCATCGGCAGCAGCACGACGAGCGCGAGCGGGATCGGGTTCACCTGGAGCAGGTTCTCGTTGGCGTAAGTGACGTCGTGGCGGGTGAACGCCCAGAGGAGCGCGATCACGGTTCCGAGCGTCCCGACGACGAAGGCCCAGACGCCTCCGAGCGCGACCAGCCCGACGCGCCCGGTCCGCGCGCCGCGTGCGGCGAAGCGGCCGAGGGCGAGGAAGAGGGTGCCGAGGAGAGCGCCGGCGGCCAGGTACCCCGGGATCCGGTCTGGCGGCATCGCGGGCGGCTCGGCGCGGTCGGCCTCGAAGAGCACCGTCTCCGACGCGACGAGTGGCATCGCCTCGCCCTCCTCGCGCCCCTCGCTCCCCTCGCCCCCTCCGCCGCGCACCCGCACGCCGCGCACGTGCCGGCGCAACTCGAGCGGGAGGAAGCTCTCCTCCCACGCCGAGAGCGGCCGGTCGATCGACGGGCCCATCGCCAGGGTCAGCCCGGTGTAGATCGGGAGGTCGTCGGCCGTGAGCCGGCGAGTGTGGGAGCGGTACGTCGCGTCCGTGGCGACGTCGCTCAGCGCCTCCCGGAGCTGTCCGCCCAACGCGTAGTCGATCGCGTCCCGCACGCGCGTCGAGCAGTTGTCGCGGTAGTAGTGGTAGGCGTAGTAGCGGTTCTCGTCGCGGTCGTTCCACTCGAGGAACGCCACCAGCCGCGCCTTCTGCTCGGCCGTGAGGTTCAGCTCCTGCGCGTACACCGAGCGATTCGACGCCATGTAGGCGTAGACGACGGCGCGCGTGTCGAACGGCGCCATCCAGTACAGCATGTCGCCGCGGAGGAACCGTGGGTAGAAGTCCTCGGCCGCGAAGTCGAACATGCCCCAGTTGTACGTCACGTCCATCCCCGTCGCGGGGTCGTAGACGCGGAGCGCGTTGTGGCCGAAGCGTTCCCAGACGGCGTCGCCGGGGCCCATCGTGATGAGGTCGATCCGCAGGCGGGCCGCCGCAGCGATAGCCTCGGGGGTGGGGGCGGGGAGGGGAGGCGCCTGCGGCGCAGGGGCCGCCCGGGGCGCTGCCGAGACCGCACGGGGCGCGGCGACGGTCGTGTAGCGCGCCGCGTCGGCGCCGGCGGGCGCGGCGGCCGTCAGTCCGAGGAGCAGCGCGAGCGTGGCACGCGCACGGCGACGTCGATTACTAAACTGCACCGTACAGTTTCCCAATTGGGTCCGTGGAGTGCCGGTACCTGGCGCACCGCGCCGTCTCGGTCGGGCGACCGGGAATACCCGCGCCCGCGCGGGCCGATCCGCGGCTCGCGCCGGCCGGGAGCCTCTTCTCCGCTCAACGCCTCGCAAGCGCCCCTTCCAGCGCGCGACGGAGCATCCGCATCTCGTCGCGCAGTTCGCGGGCGGCGTCGAGCGCCGGGTGCGATGCGGCGGGCGCGCCGCCGACCGGCGTCGCCGAGGAACCCGGCGCACCGGGGGACGCGGCGGCCGTCGCGACAGCCGGCGTCGCGGCGATCGCCGCCGCCGCTTCGTCCGGGTCGCCCAGCCCCGAGTCCCGGTGCATCCGGATGCGTTCGCGGATCGCCGTGCGGATCTCCTCCGGGTTGTCGACGCCGCGGAAATGAGCCAGGTGCGGCGAGTCGGCCGACGACCGGGCGGCGCCGTGTGCGTCGCCCGCGCCGCCCCCCGCGCTCCGGACCTCGACGTCGTAGATCCCGAACAGCCGCTGGATCGGGTTCTGCCGGATCGCGATGTTCTGGATGTTGGCGAACGTCATCGTCTTCTCCCGGACCGTGAGGATCCCCTCGCGGATGCGGAGGCTGCGGTCCGAGAGGATGTACCAGCGCATGTCGAAGTCGAAGCGTAGGACCGCGAGGCTGAAGATGGCCTGGCCGACGAACGCGACCCATGCGACGGCTTCGCCGATCCTCATGAGCGTCGCCGTCGGCCCTTCGAAGTCCTTCCATTCGACAGGGAAGACGATCACGCTCAAGAAGCCGAGCAGCGCCCCGAGCTGTGTCAGCGCCCAGATGGCGAGCCGGTAGCGGAAGTACGAGGGCGCGGCTCGGAACACCCGCACGTTCCTGGCCTCGACCGGGATCTGCGGCTCCGGCGGGACTCTGAGCAGCCGAAGCAGCGTGGCGGTGAGTCCCTCAAGCATCGCCGGCCTCCTCGGCGCCGGCCGCCGCGAGCGACTCCCGGAGTGCCCGGACCTCGGCCGCAACCTCGCGCAGCGTGTCGGCCAGCTCGTCCATGAGCTGCGGCGGGGCTGCGGCGGCCGTGGTCGTCACGGCCGGCGTGGGCGCCGCGGCCGCGCCGTCGCGCGCGCCTCTCATCCGCGTGTACAGGAAGTCGCGGATCGCCTCGAAGTCCCGCAGCCCCTCGATCGTCATCTCGGCCTTCGCGCTCGCGCTCGCCGTCTGCACCTGGATCTTCGCGAGCCCGAACCACCGCTCGATCACGTTGCTCGACAGGTGGATGTCCTGGATCCGCGCGTAGGTCAGCGAGACCTCGCGGCGGAAGAGGATCCCCCAGCGCATCGTGATCCCCTCGGCGTCGACTTCGTAGCGGAGCGTACGGTACTTGAAGTACAGCGGGATCAGCGCGAACAGGAAGCCCGGCCCCGCCGCCAGCGACATCAGCACGTAGTATCCGAGCAGCGATGGGTCCGGCGTACGCGTGACCGGCAGCGTCGGGAACGGGTCCCGGGCGACGTCGGATCCGGGTCGCGCGGCGATCGTCGTGGTGGCGGCCATGGTCGCCCTCGTCAGGTGAGTTTCCGATTCGGACACGGCGGCAAAGTTATGACGCGCTCCGCGACTCGGGAAGAGCGGCGCCGGCCCTTGCATCGTCGCCGTCGAGGCCAGAACTTCCCGGCCGGCGACGTTTTCGACCCGGCGACCATTTGTCGATCCGGCAATCTCTTTCGACCCGGCAACCTGGTTCGAGGCACGTATGCGACACGCCCTGTTCCTCACCTTCGCGCTCGTCGCGGCGCCGGCTTTCGCGCAGACGCCGCACGCGCCCGCGAAGCTCACCGCGGACGATTACGCCCGTGCCGAGCGTTTCCTGCCGCAGAACGTCAACCCGCTCGTCTACCGCGGCGCGGTCCGCCCGAATTGGCTCGACGACGACCGATTCTGGTACCGCAACGCGATCCCCGAGGGCGCGGAGTATGTCCTGGTCGACCCGGCCCGGCGCACGCGCGCCCGCGCGTTCGACCACGAGCGGCTGGCGGCGGCGCTTTCCGCCGCCACCGGCAAGACGCTCGAGCCGCTCCGGCTGGAGATAAGGGAGCTGGAAATCTCTCGCGACGGCCGTGCGCTCACCGTCGAGGTCGCCGAGGGCCGTTTCGCCTGCGAGCTCCCGGCCTACCGGTGCGAGGCCGCGCCGGCGCGGGAGGGGCACGCCCCGCCGCGCAACTCCGTCGTCTCGCCGGACGGGCGCCGCGCCGCATTCATCCGCGACCACAACCTCTGGATGGTCGATCTCGAGACGGGCGCCGAGACGCGGCTCACGACGGACGGCGTGGAGGACTTCGGCTACGCGACCAACAACGCCGGCTGGACCCGCAGCGACCGGCCGGTCCTCCTCTGGTCGCCCGATTCGCGCAAGATCGCGACGTTCCAGCACGACGCCCGCGGCGTCGGCGAGATGTACCTGGTGTCGACCAACGTCGGACACCCGAAGCTGGACGCATGGAAGTACCCGCTCCCGGAAGACTCCGTGATCTTCCGCATCCACCGCGTGGTGATCCACGTCGATGCGCCCGGCGGGCCGAAGGTCGTGCGGCTCCAGATGCCGCCCGACCCGCACCGCTCGACCGTCTGCGACCACGTCTTCTGCGGCGGCCGCTGGGCCGACGTCGAATGGAGCGACGACGGGTCCCGACTCTACTTCGTCTCCGTCTCGCGTGACCACAAGCAGGCGACGCTGCGCGAGGCCGACCCCGAGACGGGCGCGGTCCGCGACATCCTCCAGGAGTCCGTCGAGACGTTCTTCGAGTCCGGGTACAACGCCTTCAACTGGCGCGTCCTCCCGGAGTCGAACGAGGTGATCTGGTACTCCCGCCGCGACGACTGGGGGCACCTCTACCTGTACGACCTCCGGAACGGCCGGCTGAAGAACCGCATCACCAGCGGCGCGTGGAACGTACTCCGCATCCTTCGCCTCGACCCCAAGAGCCGCACGGTCTGGTTCCTCGGCAACGGCCGCGAGAAGGGCGACCCGTACTTCCAGTACCTCTACAGCGTGCGGCTGGACGGCTCCCGGCTGCGGCTGCTCACGCCGGACAGCGCGAACCACGACGTCGTCCTCTCGCCTTCGGGGCGGTATGCGGTCGACGTGCGTTCGACGCCGGACACGCCGCCCGTCTCCGTGCTGCGCGACGCCTCGGACGGCCGCGCCCGGCTCACGCTCGAGGAGGCCGACATCTCGCGCCTCGTCGCCGCCGGTTGGCAGCCGCCGATCCCGTTCACCGTCAAGGCGCGCGACGGCGTGACGGACCTCTACGGGCTGCTGTACCGCCCGACCAACTTCGATCCGTCGAAGAAGTACCCGATCATCAACAACATCTACCCCGGCCCGCAGACGGGGAGCGTGGGGAGCCGCAGCTTCTCGCCCGCGCGCGGCGACGCTCAGGCCCTGGCCGAGCTGGGCTTCATCGTCGTCAAGCTCGACGCCATGGGGACGCCGATGCGCTCGCACTCGTTCCACGCCGCCTACTACGGAAACATGGGCGACAACGGCCTGCCCGATCAGGTGGCCGGGATGCGCCAGCTCGCCGAGCGCTACCCGTGGATCGACCTCGACCGCGCCGGGATCTACGGCCACTCGGGCGGCGGCTTCGCTACCGCCCGCGCGATCCTGGCCTATCCGGACTTCTTCAAGGTCGCGGTCGCGCAGGCCGGCAACCACGACAACCGCAACTATGCCGACGCCTGGGGCGAGAAGTGGCAGGGCCTCCTCGAGACCGCGGGGAAGGACTCGACGAACTACGACAACCAGGCGAACCACCTGCTTGCGAAGAACCTGAGGGGGAAGCTGTTGATCGCCCACGGCACCGCGGACGACAACGTGCCGCCGTACAGCTCGCTCGTCCTCGTCGACGCCTTGATCGCGGCGAACAAGGACTTCGACATGATCATGTTCCCCAACCGCCGCCACGGCTTCGGGAACGAGGCGTACATGATGCGGCGCCGCTGGGACTACTTCGTCCGCCACCTCCTGGGCGCCGAGCCGCCGGCCGAGTACGAGTTCGGCAGGCTCGGGGAGCGCCAGGCGACGGTGGGGGCGCAGTAGGCACGGCCCGGGGCGAACCGCCCCGGGCCGCGCCTCTTCCGCGCCGCCTCAGTCACCCTGCATGTACTCCATCGCCCACGCGCGCAGCATTTCGATCTCTTCCGGTGTCAGCCGCGCGTCCAGGTGCAGGGGCAGGTAGATCCGCGGCGGCATGCTGCCGTCCGTCAGCGTCTCTACCACCTCCTCCATCTTGTGGGCCTGCCGCTCGGGGGTATACTGGTTCCACGTCGAGAAGTTGAGGTGCCTGCGGCCTTCGGCGACGTCGTACCGGACGAGCCACTTGACCGGGGCGATCCGGCCGTACCACGGCCACCGCGTCTCGTTGGAATGGCAGTCGTAGCAAGCGCGCCGGAGGATGTCACGGATTTCCGGCGTCGCCGCCACCTCCTCCTCGACCGGTGGGTTCTCGGTCGAGCCGTACGGTACGAATTGCGCCAGCAGTAGTATCCCGATCACGACGAGCGTCGCCGTCTTGGTTCGCCTGCTCATGGTTCTTTCCTCACGAGGAGCTGGGGGTACGGTAACGCTACGGCCGGCGACGTGCGCTCGCTGTAAGGGATCGGAGGATTTGGTGTAGGGAATGTATCGCGTCCGATCGCCCATCCCCCTCCCCGGCTCGCCAAGCCCGCAAACGTTTGCGATTCGACCGGCCGTCGCCTAAACTTCCGAAAAACTCCAGAAATTCCACCGATCCGCGGAGGACTCCATGTACGGAGCTCGCAACCGCTTCCGAACCACCGGCGTGCGTCGGTTCGACCGCGTCTGCCGGTCCCTCGGGTTCGCCCTCGCCCTTGCCGTCGTCTTCGGCGCCCCCGCCACCCTCCACGCGCAGGGCAGGACCGGCGAGGCGCAGCGGGTGCCGTCGATCGAGGAGAGGACGCGAGGCATGCAGCGCCTGGACGGCTTCTTCCCGCTCTACTGGGACCAGGCCGCCGGGAAGCTCTGGCTTGAGATCCCGCGCTTCGACACCGAGATCCTCTACATCACCGGGATCGCCGCCGGGCTCGGGTCTAACGACATCGGGATCGATCGCGGGCAGCTCGCGGGCTCGCGCATCGTCGTCTTCGAGCGCGTCGGGCCGAAGGTCCTCATGGTTCAGCCCAACTATCGCTTCCGCTCGAGCAGCACGAACCCCGCCGAGGTCCGCGCGGTGCGCGACGCGTTCGCTCGCAGCGTGCTCTGGGGCTTCAACGTCGCCGCGGAGAGCGATGGGCGCGTCCTCGTGGATGCGACGGACTTCCTCCTCCGCGACGCCGCCGGGTTCGCCGACCGACTGCGCCCCGGGACCTACCGGCTGGATGCGAGCCGCAGCTCCGTATACATGCCGATGACGCTCAACTTCCCCAAGAACACCGAGATGGAGGTCGAGTTGACCTTCGTCCGGCAGGGTGCCGGCGGTGGCGGCGGCGGATTCGGCGGGTGGTTCGAGGGCGTCGGGAGCGTGGCGGCCACGGCCGAGGCCGCGAGCATCCGCGTGCACCACTCGCTCGTCGAGCTACCGGACGACGGCTACGAGCCGCGCCTCTACGACCCGCGCGCAGGCTACTTCTCCGTGTCCTGGCAGGACTACTCGGCACCGCTCGGCGAATCGATGACCCAGCGCTTCATCTCGCGGCACCGGCTGAAGAAGAAAGACCCGAACGCGAAGGTGAGCGAGCCGGTCGAGCCGATCGTCTATTACCTCGACCCGGGTACGCCGGAGCCGATCCGCTCGGCGCTCCTCGAGGGCGCGCGCTGGTGGAACCAGGCGTTCGAGGCCGCCGGGTACAAGGACGCCTTCCGCGTCGAGCTGCTCCCCGAGGGCGCGCACCCGCTCGACATCCGCTACAACGTGATCAACTGGGTGCACCGCTCGACCCGCGGCTGGAGCTACGGCTCGTCGGTCACCGACCCGCGCACGGGCGAGATCATCAAGGGCGTCGTCACGCTCGGCTCGCTCCGCGTACGGCAGGACTACCTGATCGCCGAGGGGCTCCTCTCGCCCTACGCGACCGGCGACGAGACTCCGCCCGAGCTGGCCGAATGGGCGCTCGCCCGCATCCGCCAGCTCTCGGCGCACGAGGTCGGCCACACCCTCGGCCTCGGGCACAACTACTACGACAGCCGCCTGGGCCGGATCTCCGTCATGGACTACCCGCATCCCTGGGTCACGCTGAAGGCCGACGGCTCGCTCGACTACTCGGAGGTCTACGAGCGCGGGATCGGCGAGTGGGACAGCGTCGCCATCGTCTGGGGCTACCAGGACTTCCCGGACGGCGTGGACGAGGAGGCCGAGCTGCGCAGGATCCTCGACGAGGCTTGGGAGCGCGACCTCCGCTACTTCACCAACCAGGACCTCGGCGTGCACCCGCGCGTCGACCAGTGGTCGAACGGGACCGACGCCGCCGCGGAGCTGGACCGGATGATGAAGGTGCGTCGGGCCGCGCTCGACCGCTTCGGCGAGAACGCCATCAAGCGCAACGCGCCGATGGCGACGCTCGAGGAGGCGCTCGTCCCGCTCTACCTGCACCACCGCTATCAGGTCGAGGCGGCGGCGTCCGTGGTCGGTGGCCAGGACTACATCTACGCCCTCCGCGGCGACGGCCGCGTGCCCACGCGCCCGGCTCCCGCCGCGGAGCAGCGCGCCGCGCTCCGCGCCCTCGCGGCGACGCTGAGCCCCGCCGAACTCGCGCTCCCGCGCGACCTGCTCGGCAAGATTCCGCCCCGCCCACCGGGGTACGGGATGACCCGCGAGCTGTTCCCGCGCACGACCGGCCGCGCGTTCGACGCCGTCGCGCCCGCCGTCGTCGCGGCGAAGCACACGATCTCGAACGTGCTCCAGCCCGACCGCGCCGCGCGGCTCGTGCAGCAGAACGCGATCGACCCGACGCTCCCCGGGCTGGACGAGGTGATCGACGTGCTCCAGGGCGCGACCTTCGGCGCCGCCGCCCGTGACGGTTACGAGGCCGAGATCCGGCGTGCGACCCAGCGCGTCCTGGTCGAGCAGCTCATGCTCCTCGCCGAGCGCGCCCAGATGCCGCAGGTCCGCGCCATCGCGACGCTGCGCCTCGAGCGGCTGACCGAGCAGGGGCTCAAGGCCTCCCGCAACACCGCCGACGCCGACGTCGCGCACCAGACGCTCCTCGCGCGTGAGATCCGTCGCTTCCTCGACCGGCCGACGACGCCGTACACGCCGCCGGTCGCGCCCGAACCGCCGCCCGGCGCGCCGATCGGCGAGCCCGCGCTCGATTGGCTCGGCGGCGGCGCGGCCGCCTGGTGGCCCGGCGCCGGATCGGCGCCGTGGCTCGACAGCGGGTGGCTGGCGCCTGGGCTCGACGACGGATGGTTGGCGCCGTGGCTCGGCGACGACCGTTACACGTGCGGCACGACCTTCATCCCGTTCCTCAACGATCGGTGACCATCATGCGCAAGACTACGCTCACTCTTGCCCTCGTCCTCGCCGGTTGCGCCGGCGCCCGGGCCCAGACCCCGGCGCCGGCCGGCGATCCGCACCTCGAGATCGCCCGGCGAGTCCTCTCGACCACGCCGCTTTTCGACGGGCACAACGACCTGCCCTGGGCGATCCGGAGCCACCGCGCGGCGCCCCGCGACGTCGTCGCGTACGACCTCCGAAAGGCGACGCCCGGGCACACGGACATCCAGCGCCTGAAGGACGGGATGGTCGGCGCGCAGTTCTGGTCCGTCTACATCCCCTACGGCGCGGTCCGCGAGGGCGCGGCCAAGGTCCAGCTCGAGCAAATCGACATCGCGCTCCGGGTCTTCGAGCGCTACCCGGACGTCTTCGGCCCGGCCCTCTCTTCCTCCGACGTCGAGCGCGAGTTCGGCCGGGGGCGCATCGCCTCCGTCCTCGGGATGGAGGGCGGCCACGCGATCGAGAACTCGCTCGGTGCGCTCCGGGCCTTCTACGCCCTCGGTGTGCGCTACATGACGCTCACGCACTCCAACAACATCGACTGGGCGGACTCGTGCTGCGAGGCGCCCGTGCACGGCGGGCTGACCGAGTTCGGTAAGGAGGTCGTCCGCGAGATGAACCGCCTCGGGATGCTCGTCGACCTCTCGCACGTCTCGCCCGAGACGATGCACGACGCGCTCGACGTCGCCGAGGCGCCGGTCATCTTCTCCCACTCCTCGGCGCGCGCGGTGACCGACCACCCGCGCAACGTCCCGGACGACGTGCTCCGCCGCCTCCGCGACAACGGCGGCGTCGTCATGGTCACCTTCGTCCCCTCCTTCATCAACGAGGAGGTTCGGCGCTTCTCCGAGCTGCCGCGCGAGCAGCGGCAGGGGAGGCAGGCGCCCCGCGCGACCATGGAGGACGTGATCGCACACATCGAGCACATTCGGAAGGTGGCCGGGGTGGACCACGTCGGGATCGGCGCGGATTTCGACGGGATCAGCGACACGCCCATCGGCCTCGAGGACGTCTCCAAGTACCCCGCGCTCTTCGCCGAGCTGTCGCGCCGCGGCTGGACCGAGGAGGAGCTGCGCAAGCTCGCCGGCGAGAACGTGCTTCGCGCGTGGCGCGAGGCCGAGGCCGTCGCCCGCCGCCTCCAGCGCGAACGGGCGCCATCGACAGCGACGATCGAGCAGCTCGACGGCCGCCCGACCTCGTGAGCGGACCAGGCTCCAGTTGCCAGAGTCGGCCCGAATCGCCATGTGAACGTCCCCGCCCGGTAGCCATATTGGTCTCCGGGCGGGGTCGTTTTCCACTACTAGATGGCCGGTGAGCGGGATATGAGTGTGGGTCGAAAGTGGATTTTGGTGCCTGGTCCGCGTGTCATTTCGAACCGCATTCGCGCGTTGCACCCGTACGAACCCAATCTTCTTCATCACGTACGCCCAGCCGACATGCGCACACGCTTATCTACCGCTGTTCTCGTCCTTTCCGCTCTTGCCGCGCCCTTTGCCGCGCCGGACCGGCTCGCCGCCCAGGACGGCGTCCCGCGCGCGGCCGGTCCGAGCGTCGGCCTCTTCGGGGGGCTCGGCTCCGGCCCGATCGACGCGGCGACGGTGGGAGTCGACTTGCGTCTCCCCGTCTGGACCATCTTCTCCCTCAGGGCGGAGCTATCCGGCTGGGGAAACGGCCTGGGCGGGACGATGTGCCCCGCCGCGCTGCCGGAATCGCACCGCTGCTCTGTGAGCGGCCGAGCAATGCTGGTCGGACTCGCCGCGGCGACACGCGTGAACGGCCGACTCGGCGTCTACGGTGACGTCGCCGGTGGGCGCTTTATCCGCGATTGGCTCGAGGACCGGACGATCGGGTCCGGCGCACTGTCGGTGGAAGCGGGGGCGCGCGTGTGGTTGACGGCCGGCGCGTCCGCACGTCTCGGCGCGCGACACCTCCGAGCCTTCGACGACCACTACGAGGCGCTCCTCGATGAGAAGCTCCGGTACACGATGGGGATCGTGGCGCTGGAGTACACCTGGTCGTGGTGACGATGCCGTCGCACGGATCGACCGGCACACCGTGGCGACGGGCGACCCCCGTTCCGGCGAACGAAGAGCCCCGACGCCGCCCAAGCGGCGTCGGGGCTCCCGCCTTACCGGCACCTGCCGTCCGCTACTCGGTCGCCGTACGGGCCGGCCGCGAGCGGTACTTTTCGTACAGATCCAGGTGACGGTTCCGCATGTCCGTCTCCTGGCCGTTGATGATCAGATGCCGGATCTGGGTCGTGATCTCGAGGGGGTCGCCGTCGGTCACGATCAGGTTGGCGATCTTCCCCACCTCGATCGAGCCGAGCTTGTCGCCGATCCCGAGCATCTCGGCCGCGTTGATCGTCACCGCGCGGAGCGCCTCCTCGCGGGGCAGCCCGAACGGGATCGCCTGTGCGGCCTCGTAGGGAAGCGACCGCGAGTAGGCCGAGTTGAAGGTCGCGAACGCGATCTTCACGCCGGCCGCGTGGAGCTTCCCGGGGTTCGTGAAGCGCTCGTCGTAGGGGCGATCGGTGCCCAGGGGAAGCGCCTGCGTCGGCCCGAGGATGACGGGGATCCCCTTCTCGGCCAGCAGGTCGGCGACCTGGTACCCCTCCGCCGCCCCAGCGACGATGAGCTTGAGCCCCTGCTTCTCCGCGAACTCGACGACGTTGCGGATGTCCCGCGCCGTCTCGACTCGCGCCAGGACCGGCATCTCGCCCCGGGTTACGCGGGCGAGGGCCTCGAGGCGGAGGTCGCGCGGGATCCGGGCGCCTCCGCGGACGGCTCGGTCGTAGTCGCGAGCCGCGTCCAGCCACGACTCGAGCTGGTGAACCGCCCGCTCGTACTCCTCCATCGCTTCGCGGAAGCTCCGTTCACCGCCCGCGCCGCCGAAGCCGAAGCCGAACCCGAACCCGAACGTCCGCGTCCGAATCGTCGGCCAGTTCATCACCATGACGGCGCTCGGGAGGATGTCCATCTCCTCGATGGTCCACCCGGCCAGGTGGAACGCGGACCCCTGACCGGGGAAACCGCCCGACCCGCCGCCGCTCGGCAGCGAGAGCGTGTGCGTGATCCCGTTCGCACGCGTCACCGGGATGTGCTCGCTCGCCGGGTGAACGGCCGTCCGCGCCTGGAGGTGCGGATTGAAGCTGCCCAGCTCGCGCATGTCGTTGGTGACGGCGACCTGACCGATCTCGGTCAACCCGAGCTGCGACCCAGCGTCGAAGAGGCCGGGGTAGACGTGCAGCCCGGTCGCGTCGATCACGCGCGCGCCGGCCGGAACGGTCGCGTTCGGCCCCGCGGCGACGATGCGCCCGCCCTGGATCACGACCGTCCCCACGTACGACGGGCCCGTCACCGGATGCACCGTCCCGCCGCGGATCGCCAGCGTCTCCTGCGCGGAAGCCGCGGCCGCCGCGCCGAGCAACAGTGCCGCGGCGCCGAGAATGCTGCTACGCAGTGCTCTCATCGCTCCACCTCCTGGTCGCTGACCGCGCCGGCAGCCGCTTCGGTCACGACGCGCGTATCGCCGCCCCGGCCCGGCAGGTGCTTGCGCATCAGCGCCTCCTTCTCGGCGCGGATCGCCGCCTGCCGCTCCCGGTCCAGCTCGATGTCGAAGTACAGCTTGCCGTCGATGTACACCTTCTGCGGCACACCCTCCATGCTGAGCGGGTGGCCCTTCCAGACCACCAGATCCGCGTCCTTCCCGACCTCGATCGAGCCGACGCGGTCCTGGATCCGGAGCTGGATCGCCGGGTTCAGCGTGACCAGCTTGAGCGCCTCCGTCTCCGAGAGGCCGCCCCACTTCATCGTCTTGGCCGCCTCCTGGTTCAGGTGGCGCATCTCCTCGGCGTCGTCCGAGTTGATCGAGACGACGACGCCGCGCTCCGTCATCAGCGCCGCATTGTACGGGATCGCGTCGTACGCCTCGACCTTGTACGCCCACCAGTCGGAGAACGTCGACGCGCCGGCGCCGTGCGCCGCGATCTCGTCGGCGACCTTGTAGCCCTCCAGCACGTGCTGGAGCGTGGCCAGCCGGAAGCCGAACTCCTCGGCCACCCGCATGAGCTGGAGGATCTCGTCCGAGCGGTACGAGTGCGCGTGCACCAGCCGCTCGCCGCGCAGGATCTGCGCGAGCGTCTCGAGCTTCAGGTCACGACGCGGCGGAATCGCATTCTTGTCCCGGCGACGCCGCTGCTCGTAGTCCTCCCACTCCTTCATGTACTGCTGTGCCTCTATGAACGCCTGGCGGATCACGTCCTGCACGCCCATCCGCGAGTTCGGGTAGCGCGGCGGGTTGCGGTCCCGCTTCGTGTTCTCGCCCAGCGCGAACTTGATCCCCTCGGGCGCGCCCTCGAAGATCAGGCCGTCCGCGTCGGCGCCCCAGCGCAGCTTGAGCACCGCGTTGCGCCCGCCGATCGGGTTCGCGCTCCCGTGCAGCAGGTTGATCGTCGTGACGCCGCCCGCCAGCGCGCGGTAGATCGCGATCGCGTTCGGGTCGATCACGTCCTTCATCCCCGTCATCGCGCTCACGGCGACGCTCCCCTCGTTGATCGCGTCCGCCGCGATGTGCGAGTGTGCGTCGATGATGCCGGGCGTCACGTACATCCCGGCCGCGTCGACGACCGTCGCGTTACGGGGCGCGTCCAGCCCGCGCCCGACCGCGGCGATCTTGCCGTTGCGGATCAGGACGTCGCCGCCCTCGATCACGCCGTTCGTGACCGTGAGGATCGTGGCGTTGCGGATCAGCGTGACCGGGTCATCGCGGTAGGGGCCGCGGTCTTGCGCCATCGCGACCGGCGCTGCCTTGTCCTCCGTCCGCGCGTCACCCTGACGCGCCTCGCCGCCCTGGCCGCCGCGCGCGCCCTGGCCCTCCCCGGCCGAAACGCGCCGCGCAGGCGTCCGCGACGACGGCTCGAAGACGTCGAACGGCCGGCCGTCCACGATCACCTTGCGGATCTTCGTCCCCTCGGCGAAGAGGTCGCCGTCCGCGATCACCAGGTTCGCGATCTTGCCGACCTCGATGCTCCCCATCCGGTTCGCGACGCCGAGGATCTCCGCCGCGCCGAGCGTCATGGCGCGCAGCGCCGCGTCGGCCGGCAGACCCGCCTCGATCGCCGCGCGCACCGCCGCCCGCGCCTCGGACGGCGTGCGCAGCCCGCCCGTGTAGAACGCGAAGCGAACGCCCGCCTGGTGCAGCTTCGCCGGCGTCGACGGCGAGTGCTCCCACGAACGCAGCGTCGCAAGGTCGTACTCCGCCTCCGGATCGCCGTCGCGGTTCGGCTTCGGCCAGTTCAGGTCGATCAGGATCGGCGCGCGGCTCGCACTCAGCACGTCCACCGCCTCGTACGCGCGCTGCCCGCCGTAGATGATGACCGGCACGCCCATCTCGCCGGCGGTCTTGATCGCGCGCACGATCTCCTTCCGGTCCGTCGCCGGGAACAGCACCGGCTTCGGCGTGCGCAGCGGTTCGAGCGTCGGGTCGTACTCCGGCCGCGTCTTGCCGCGCGGATCACGCTCGTACGCCGTCCAGACCTGGTGGTAGTGCTGGGCGTCGAAGTAGAGCTGCTTGATGTACGCGAACGAGCCCAGCAGCGCGCCCGGGTACCCCGAGTAGCTCCGGTCGCGCAGGTTGATCCGCTGGGCGACGTACGGCTCCACCACCAGGGCGCGGCTCCGGCCGTCGCCCAGGTTGATCAGCGACGCCTGCCCGGGGAAGATCCCCTCGGAGAGCGTGCTCAGCGCCGTCGTGAAGCCGGCCTCGCGCCAGCGCGTGATGCGGTCGTCGCCCGCATCCAGCCCGTCGGCGGCCGTCCGCCAGGTGAACGTCCCCGGGCGATCCTCCGGGCCCCACGAATGCGAGCGACCGCTCGCCGCGGCCATCCCGCCTGCGCCGAACCCGCCGCCCGGCCCACCGGCCGCCGGCTGCGCGCCGCGACGCTCCGGATGACCGAGCGTCGTGAACGCGTCGATCAGCCCCGGATAGACCGTGAGTCCGGCACCGTCGATCACCCACGCGTCGGCGGGGACCGATACGTTCGCGCCGACCGCGGCGATCACCCCCTCGCGGACGACGATCGTGCCGCGCTCGATCACCGGACCGGAGACCGGCACGATGCGCGCGCCGGAGATCGCGAAGTTCGGCGGTAGTGTCGGCCACGTCGGCTGCTCCTGCGCGGCCGCCGGCGCTGCCAGCGCCAGCGTCGCGGCCGCCGTCGCGAGCCATGCGGCCGTACGACCACGGCCCCACCGCCCGGACCGCGGCCGCAGGTCCATGATTGACCTAGACATGACGAATCCCTCCTTGGAAGGATAGGGCGTGAACGGTTGCGAGGACTCTGCCGTTCGTGCACCTGGAGGATATGCGGCTGTGAAGCTTTCAACCTACGCCGCCGATGGGCCGCGCCGCAACCCGGGGGCGCGCACCCGCACCCTAACGAACGCGGGCGCGAGGGCATCACCCGCGCCCCCGCGCCCGCATCGGTCACCGGCCGGGCTCCGCAACTCGTCGCACCCGATCGTCCGGCCGGCCGCTCGACTCTAGTCGCGCGTTCAATTTCCGTCCGCCGGCTCCAGCCGCAGCATCGGCGCGTTCGGCTCGTCGACCAGCAGATAGATGTACCCGTCCGGCCCGGTCCGCACGTCCCGGATCCGCCGCTTCATCTCCGTGAGCAGCGCCTCGACCGCCACGCGGCGCGTGCCCTCGAAGCGCACCCGCGCGAGCTGCTGCCCCGCGAGCCCGCCCACGAACACGTCGCCCTTCCACCCGGGGAACTTGTCGCCCGTGTAAAACGTCATGCCCGACGTCGCGATCGATGGGACCCAGTAGTGCAGTGGCTGCTCCATCCCCTCCATGTGCGTGTAGTCCGAGATCTTCTGGCCGTTGTAGTTGATCCCGTACGTGATCTTCGGCCAGCCGTAATTGCGGCCCGGGAGGATGAGGTTGATCTCGTCGCCGCCGCGCGGGCCGTGCTCGGACTCCCACAGCTGCCCGGTCTCCGGGTGCAGCGCGAGCCCCTGCGGGCTGCGGATCCCGTACGCGTAGATCTCCGGCCGGAACCCCTCGCGCCCGACGAACGGATTGTCCGGCGGGACCCGCCCGTCGTCGTACAGCCGCACGATCGTCCCCTGATGGTTCGACGGGTTCTGCGCCTGGTCCATCACCCCACGGTCGCCGATCGAGATGAAGAGGTGTCCCTTCCCGTCGAAGACCAGCCGCGAGCCGAAGTGCTGCCCGCGATTCGTCCACGCGTCGGCCACGAAGATGTCCTCGACGTTCTCGAGCCGCCCGTCGACGAGACGGCCCCGCGCCACCGCCGTCGTCGCGCCTTCCGGCCCGGGCTTCGAGTAGCTCAGGTACACCAGGCGATTGTTCTCGAAGTCCGGGTGCAAGGCGACGTCGAGCAGCCCGCCCTGTCCGCGCGCCCAGACCTCCGGCACCCCGGCGATCGGCTCCGGCTCCAACACTCCGTTCCGGACAAGGCGCAGCCGACCGGGCCGCTCCGTCACCAGGATCGAGCCGTCCGGCAGGAACGCCATCCCCCACGGATGCTCCAGCCCGTCGACGATGGTGACCACACGGAACGTGTGGTGCTCCGAGGTAAACGTCTGCGCCGCCGCGTCCATCGGCGTCCCCGTGCACGCCGCCAGCGCCGCCACGAGCGCCGCCGTGCCCGCCAGCCGCCGCGACGTCGCCCCGCCGGCGCCATGCGCAACGCCAACCCTCGCCGAAGCAGCCATCATCGCCTCCTCTGCTGTACCGAGATCTGTGCGCCCAATCAGGGCACAGTAGTGTGGAACGGTGGTTGGATGCAATGGCCGCCGCCCCCCTCCGCCGCCCCCGGGGCTCTGGGCCCAGGCCCCAGGGCTCAGGTGTCAGGTGTCAGCGGTCGCCCCCCCCTCCCGCCGCCCGGTCGTCCCTTTCTCAGTCGCCGGCGGCCTGCCCTCTCGCCGCCCAACCCCCGACCGACGACCCCCGAGCCCCGAGCCCTAAGCCCCGAGCCCTAAGCCCCGAGCCCTAAGCCCCGAGCCC
>CALBZE010000056.1 GCA_937889645.1 uncultured bacterium | reverse complement strand
GGGGGGGGGGGGGGGGGGGGGGGGGGGGGGGGGGGGGGGGGGGGGGGGGCGGCGGGGGGGGGCGACGGGGGCCTGGCTAGGGCGTGGCTGGGGCGTGGCGCGGTGTGGGGCACGAGCGCGGGGCGCTGCCGGGAAGCGGCGCAAGAACCACCCGTCGGGCGGTGGGTAGAAACACGCGTAGCCATCCACCCGAACGAAGCGCGGCGACGGCGCCGTGCGCACGCGCCGCGACGAGGATTCGCGAATGTCCACACCAGCATCGGCAGAGCGACGCCGGACGTGGCTCACCTTCCTCGTCCTCCTGGCGGCGAACTTCCTCCTCGTCCACTTCCTCTTCCCCGGCACGGAGGAGCCGGTCAAGGTCCCGTACACCTTCTTCAAGGAAGAGGCGGCGCGCGGCAACGTCGAGCGGGTCTACAGCCGCGGCGAGACGCTGACCGGCCGGTTCCGCACGCCGGTGACGTACCCGCCCGCGGGCGAGGCGACGCCCCGCGAGGTCACCGACTTCACGACGACGCTCCCCGTCTTCGTCGACCCCGGGCTCGAGGAGCTGCTGATCGCGAACGGCACGGAGATCAGCGCGGAGCCGATCCAGGACGGGAACCCCTGGCTCCAGCTCCTCTTCAGCTTCGGGCCGGCGCTGATCCTGATCGGGCTGTACGTCTGGTTCTACCGTCGCCTGACGAAGCAGGGCGGCCCGGCCGGGATGCTCGGCTCGATGGGGAAGAGCGGCGCCCGGCGCTTCGACCAGGACGCGAGCCGGCGAGTCACCTTCGACGACGTCGCCGGGATCGACGACGCCGAGAACGAGCTGGTCGAGATCGTCGACTTCCTGAAGAACCCGGAGAAGTACACGCGGCTGGGCGCGCGGGCGCCGAAGGGCGTGCTGCTCGTCGGCCCGCCGGGGACGGGGAAGACGCTCCTCGCGCGGGCGGTCGCGGGCGAGGCCGGCGTGCCGTTCTTCTCGATGTCGGGGTCCGAGTTCGTCGAGATGATCGTGGGCGTCGGCGCCGCGCGGGTCCGCGACCTCTTCAAGCAGGCCCGCGAGAACGCGCCCGCGATCATCTTCATCGACGAGATCGACTCGATCGGCCGCGCGCGCGGCCAGTGGGCGATCGGCGGCGCGAGCGAGCAGGAGCAGACGCTGAACCAGATCCTGCACGAGATGGACGGCTTCACCGGCAGCGAAGGCGTCATCGTCCTCGCCGCTACGAACCAGCCCGACGTGCTCGACAAGGCGCTGCTCCGCGCCGGCCGCTTCGAT
This sequence comes from uncultured bacterium, assembly GCA_937889645.1. Lineage (GTDB taxonomy): Bacteria > Gemmatimonadota > Gemmatimonadetes > Longimicrobiales > RSA9 > CALBZE01. The sequence continues at coordinate 3,705 of CALBZE010000056.1, read as the reverse complement.
CGACGCGTGATCGTGAACCTCCCGGACCGCGCCGGCCGCAAGGCGATCCTCGAGGTCCACACGCGACGCGTCCCGCTCGACCCCGACGTCGACCTCGACGAGCTGGCGCAGGCGACGCCCGGCTTCAGCGGCGCGGACCTGCGCAACCTCGTGAACGAGGCCGCGCTCCTGGCCGCCCGCCGCGAGCACGAGAAGGTGCGCCAGGCCGACTTCCTCGACGCGCTCGAGAAGATCATGCTCGGCCCCGAGCGGCCGATCCTGCTCAGCCCCGAGGACCGCGAGCGGATCGCGTACCACGAGGCCGGGCACGCGATCCTCGGCCTCGTCGTCCCCGGCGCCGACCCGGTCCAGCGCGTCACGATCGTCCCGCGCGGCCAGGCGCTCGGCGTGACGTACCAGCGCCCCGACAGCGACCGCTACAACTACCCCGAGGAGTACCTCCGCGCGCGGATCATCGGGATCCTGGGCGGCCGCGCGGCCGAGGAGCTCGTCTTCGGCACCCGCACGACCGGCGCGCAGAACGACATCGAGCAGGCGACGCACATCGCCCGCAACATGGTCACCCGCTGGGGGATGAGCGACCGGCTCGGGATGGTCCAGCTCGCGCCGCGCGAGAACCCGTACCTCGGCACCGTCGACGCCTACGCGCCGCGCCCGTACAGCGAGGCGACCGCCGCCGCCGTCGACGCCGAGGTCCAGCGCATCATCCAGGAGTGCCACGACGAAGCGCGCCGCCTGCTCCACGAGCACCGCGCCGCTCTCGACGCCCTCGCCCAGGCCCTCCTCGAGCGGGAGACGCTCGACGAGGAGGAGATCCTGGAGGTGACGGGGTTGGGGCGGGCGGAGCCGGAAGAAGCGACGGTGTGATCCGGCGGGGCCGGTCGCCGGGGCGGCGGCCGGTCCCACGGGCTCCGCGGCGCGCCCCTTGCGCATTCGGCCGCGTGGTGATAATTCACGATCCAATCGTGGATTATCCACGATCGAACCGCGAGATGTCTCACGGTCGACGTTCGGGGCCCATGAACCGCAATCCCGCGATCCTGCCTCGCGCCGCCAGCGCGTTGTTCCGCCAGGCGCTCGGCGCCATGCGCGTCGTCGTCGTCATGGGGCCGCGACAAGCCGGAAAGAGCACGTTCGTCCGCCACGACCCGGCCACCGCCGACAGGCCGTACCTCACGCTCGACGATCCGGACACCCGCCTCCGCGCCCGTGCGGATCCGCGGGCGTTCGTGTCGAACGCACCCGTCACAATCGACGAGGTCCAGCGCGTGCCCGAGCTGGTGCTCGCGGTCAAGGCCGCGGTCGACGCCCAACCCACACGGCGAACCGGGCAGTACGTGCTCACCGGCTCCGCGAAATTGCTGGACGTTCCCGGCATCGCGGATTCGCTCGCGGGCCGCGCCTTCTACCTGCAGCTCTGGCCCATGACGCGGCGGGAGCTGCTCGGCCTCGGCGAGACCGGGATCTGGGGCGAATTCTTCGCACACTCGCCGACCGATTGGCCGGATCTCGTGCGAGCGCAGACCACCCCCGAGACGCCATGGCAGGACGCGGTCTCCCGGGGCGGATTCCCCGAACCCGCGCTGCAGATCGAGGGCGACGCCGAGCGCGCGCTATGGTTCCGCGGGTACATCGGCACGTTCCTCGAGCGCGACCTGCGGGACTTGCGAGCCGTGGGCCGGATCGTGGACGTCGAGCGCCTCATGCGCGCCGCGGCGCTCCGGCTGGGCAACCTGCTCAACGTGACCGAACTCAGCCGAGACACGCAGATCCCGGCCACGACGGTGCGTGACTACGTGACGCTCCTCGCCACCTCGTACCAGGTGGTCCGCCTGGAGGCCTACGCCGTCAACCGGACGAAGCGCCTGATCAAGACGCCCAAGCTGTACTGGAACGACGCGGCCGTCGGCCTCCGGCTCGCCGGCGGCCCTCCCGGCGGCGCGCACTTCGAGAACTACGTCCTCACCGACCTCCTCGCCTGGCGCGACTCGCAACTCGAGCAGCCGGAAGTGACGTACTGGCGGACGACGACGGGGCTCGAGGTCGACTTCGTGATCGAGCGCGGCGGCGCGCTCCTCGGCATCGAGGCGAAGGCGACGTCGCGGCCGCGGCCGCAGGACGCCCGCGGGCTCCGCGCGTTCCTCGAGGAGTATCCCGACAAAGCGGTCGGCGGCCTGCTCCTGCACACCGGCCAGGACGTGTTCTGGATGCACGACCGGGTGCTCGCGGTGCCGTGGTGGCGGGTGATGTGAGGTCGCGCGGGACGATCCGGACCAAACGCGCCGACCCGGGTCTGGTTCAATTCCGACCCTGTACCCCTCTCGGAGCTCTTGTCGAGTGACGATGGTGCGTTCGCAGTGGCCTTGAAATCTACCGGGTAAACATCGCTGATCCGAGTGGTCGCCGGTGCGACGCCGTCCCGGAGCCTGTCCCAATTCGCCATGGATCGGCCACCCCGGCGACGGCTATCCTGCGCGATGCGCGATCGGCCCGCGGCAGGGGGGCCTCGTGCGACACGCCGATAAACCTGGAGAGCCGATGACCGCCGAAGAGCTCTACACGTTGCCCGACGCGACCGCCGACCGGCTCGAGCTCGTGCGCGGGTCCCTGGTCCGCGAGCCGCCGGCCACGCCGGAGCACGGCTCCCTCGTTGCTCGCCTGGCCGTGCGCCTCGGCGGCTTCGTCGAACGGACCGGCCTGGGGATGGTGACGACCGACGCGGGGTTCGTCCTGGCGACGGACCCGGACACCGTCCGCGCGCCGGACCTCGCGTTCGTGGCGCGGGAGCGGATCCCGGCCCCGGGCACCGCCGGCGCCTACTGGCCGCTCGCGCCCGACCTCGCCGTCGAGATCGTCTCGCCGTCCGACACGGCGTCGGAGATCCGGGAGAAGGTTCTCGACTACCTCGAAGCCGGCTCGCGCATGGTCTGGGTCCTCGATCCGCGACGTCGCACGGTCACGGTCTATCGCTCGAGTCGCGAGATCCGGATCCTCGGGGCGGCCGAGAAGCTCACCGGCGAGGACGTGGTGCCGGGGTTCTCGGTGGGGGTCGACGAGCTGTTCGGGTGAGGGGGCGACGTCGCCCGCGACGATCTACGTCCGGGCGGCCGCGCCGGCCTTCTCAGCGAGCCGGGCCAGCTCCTCCCGATAGACCGGCCTCAGCAGCATCGGCGCGAAGAGCCGTTCGACGAACCCCGCGACTCCCGCCGCCCGCCACGTCGTCCGGATCGTCACCCGCGCGCCGCCGGTCCCGGCGGGCTCGACCGTGAACGTCGTCACCGTGCCGCGCTCATCGAGCCCGCGCTCGACCAGCACGCGCCCGGGCTCCGGCTCGGCGACCTCCGCGCGCATCTCCCTCACCCGGCCGCCGCTCCTCATCCCGAACCGGATCACCGTCCCCGCGCCCACGCCGCCCCGCTCCACGTGCAGGTGCGTGAACCAGCGGGGCGGAAGGATCGAAGGGTGTCCCACGCGGTAGTCGGCGAGGATGCCGTAGAGGACGTGGGGTGGGGCGGGGATCTTCGCGGATTCCTGTACGACGATTTCAGCCATGGGTTCACCTCTGCACGCCAGTCAGCCGCCCAACTTCTGTCGCACCGCGCCGAGGTGGTAGGCGACGTGCGCCACCGCCCCGACCGCGCCGCCGAACGGGGAGTGTGCGTAAAGTTCTGTAGTTTCGGTGGGGCCAGCTCCGGCGTGGTTGCC
>CALBZE010000055.1 GCA_937889645.1 uncultured bacterium | reverse complement strand
GCAAGGACCGGCCGTACTACGATTACGAGACGTACGACTTCGACGTCCCGGTCGGCGAACACGGCGACTGCTACGATCGTTACCTGGTGCGGATGGAGGAGATCCGCCAGAGCCTGCGGATCATCCGGCAGGCGCTCGAGCGGCTGCCCGACGGGCCGATCAACGTCGACGACCCGCGTGTCGTACTGCCGCCCAAGACGGACGCCATGAACGACATGGAGTCGATGATCCATCACTTCAAGTTGGTGATGGAGGGGATCAAGGCGCCCGTCGGCGAGAGCTGGTTCAGCGTGGAGGCGGCGAAGGGCGAGCTGGGTATGTACGTGGTCAGCGACGGCGGGACGAAGCCCGTGCGCTGGCGCGTGCGCGGCCCGAGCTTCGTAAACATCTCGGCGTTGCCGAAGCTGGTGGAGGGGCACCTCCTGACCGACGTCATCACGATCAACGCGAGCCTGGACATCGTGCTCGGCGAGATCGACCGGTGAGGGGGCACGGGGGCGAGGGCTAGAGGAAAGAACGGCTTGGAGACAGGCGTGAGTGTGAAGAATCCAGGTTGGGCCGGCGAGACGGGAGAGTTCTCCCATCTGACCGAGGCCGACGTCCGGGGCACGGACTTCGTGGGGAAGCGCCCGGCGGAGGGCGGCCACCCCGGGGGCGCGTGCTCGTACCCGTACATGCTCGCGGAGAAGGACCCGAACGCCCCGCTCTTCGAAGGCCCTTACCGCGAGCGGCTGAAAAAGATCCTGTCGCGGTACCCCAACCGTCAGGGTGCGTTGCTGCCGACGTTGAACCTGGCGCAGGAGATCCGGGGCTACATTTCGCCGGAGACGATGGAGGAGGTGGCGCGGGAGCTGGGGCTCTCGCCGGCGTACGTCCGCGGCGTCGCCACGTTCTACACCATGTACAACAAGGCGCCGGTGGGCCGGTACCTGGTGCAGGTGTGCACGAACGTGTGCTGCAACCTGTGCGGCGCGGATGAGGTCATGGAGGCCTTCCTCGAGGCGACGGGCACCGTGCCGGGCGAGACGACCGAGGACGGGATGTTCACGGTGGTCGAGGCGGAATGCCTGGGCGCGTGCGGGTTCCCGACGGTCGTGCAGATCAACGAGCGGTACTTCGAGAACGTGGATCCGACGGAAGTCCCGGCGATTCTGGAGCGACTCCGAACCGAGGCGGCGGCGTCGAAGAACGGCGCTTCCGCGCCTGCGCCCGGGGCCGAGGGTAGCGGGGAGGAGGCGTAGATGGCTTACCCGTATCGGCACGACAAGGAAGTCCGGATCCTGAGCGCGCATTTCGGCGACCCGGCCGCCCGTACGCTCGAGGGCTGGCGCGCGCGGGGCGGGTACGAGGCGCTGAAGAAGGCGCTCGAGATGGGCCCGGATGCCGTGATCGAGGAAGTCAAGAAGAGCGGGCTGCGCGGGCGCGGCGGCGCGGGCTTCCCGACCGGCATGAAGTGGAGCTTCATGCCGAAGGACGATGGCAAGCCGCACTACCTGCTCATCAACGCGGACGAGTCCGAGCCGGGTGCGTTCAAGGACCGCGAGCTGCTGCGCTGGACGCCGCACCAGGTGATCGAGGGCGCGCTGATCGGCGGCTTCGCGATCCGTGCGACGCACGTCTACATCTACATGCGCGGCGAGTTCTTCGAACCGGCGCAGATCGTGGGTCGCGCGATCGAGGAGGCGTACGCGGCGGGGTTCGCCGGCAAGGACATCATGGGCTCCGGCGTCGACCTCGACATCACGCTGCACATCGGCGCGGGCGCGTACATCTGCGGCGAGGAGACGGCGCTGATGAACTCGCTGGAGGGGCGCCGCGGCCAGCCGCGCGTCAAGCCGCCGTTCCCGGCGGCGGTCGGCGCGTTCGGGATGCCGACGACGATCAACAACGTCGAAACGATCAGCACGGTCCCGCACATCATCAAGAACGGCGGTGACTGGTACCGCCAGTGGGGTACGGAGAAGAGCCCGGGCACGAAGCTGTTCAACGTCTCGGGGCACGTGGTCCGGCGCGGCAACTACGAGCTGCCGCTCGGCTTCAACCTCAAGGAGCTGATCTACGACGTCTGCGGCGGGATCCGGGACGGCCGCTCGCTGAAGGCGGTCATCCCGGGCGGGAGCTCGGTGCCGATCCTGAGCGCCGACGAGATCGACATCGCGATGGACTACGAGAGCGTGGCGGCCGCGGGGAGCATGCTTGGCACGGCCTCGGTCATCGTGATGGACGACCGGACCAACATCGTGAAGCAGGTCCGGCGCATGGTCGAGTTCTACGCCCACGAGTCCTGCGGCCAGTGCACGCCGTGCCGGGAGGGGACGGCGTGGCTGGCCAAGATCCTCCGCCGCATCGAGCGCGGCGAGGGCACGGAGGCCGACCTCGACACGCTCCTCGAGATCGGCGCGAACATGACGGGCACGACGATCTGCGTGCTGAGCGACAGCGCGGCGGCGCCGGTCGCGAGCTCGATCCGGAAGTTCCGGGACGAATACCTGGCGCTCATCAAGCGCGAGGCACGGCCGGTGGCCGTGGCCGCGGGCGCGTGAGCGGCCGGGACGCAGGCGAACCGTAGCGACGGCCAACGTCGGCGAACAGGCTACGGGGAGGAGAACGTTGGGAGCCAACGAGCAGAAGGAGACGATCACCTGCACGATCAACGGCGTGCAGGTCGAGGTGCCGAAGGGGACGCGGATCATCGAGGCCGCCGAGCAGGCCGGCGTCGGGATCCCGCATTACTGCTATCACCCCGGCCTCTCGGCGCCGGCCATGTGCCGCATGTGCCTGGTCGAGGTCGAGGGGATGCCGAAGCTGACGCCGGCGTGCGTCACGCAGGTGGCGGATGGGCAGGTGATCAACACGGAGAGCGAGAAGGCGCGCACGGCGCGGACCGGCGTCCTCGAGTTCTACCTGATCAATCACCCGCTCGACTGCCCGATATGCGACCAGGCGGGCGAGTGCAAGCTCCAGGACTACGCCGCTCAGGAGGGCCGCAAGCATGGCCGCTTCCTGGAGACGAAGCGGGTCTTCGGGCGCGACGACTTCGGCGGCGACATCCTCTACGAGGGGAGCCGCTGCATCATGTGCACGCGGTGCGTGCGCTTCATGCGCGAGGTCGCCGGCGACGACGCGCTGGGCGTGGTCCAGCGTGGGAACCGCTCGGTCATCGACACCTTCTTCGACCACGGGCTCGAGGGTTCGATGTGGGCGGGAAACATCGTCGACATCTGCCCGGTCGGCGCGCTGATCTCGAAGGACTTCCTGCACAAGGCGCGAGCCTGGGACCTGGACCGCACGCCATCGATCTGCCCGAACTGCTCGCAGGGGTGCAACATCCGGATCGAGACGCGGGACAACGTGGTCATGAGGCTCAAGCCGCGTGAGAACCCGGACGTCAACGCCTACTGGATGTGCGACTACGGCCGGCACCGCTACGAGTGGATGAACCGGCTCGACCGGATCGAGGCGCCGCTGGTCCGTGATGCGAGCGGGAAGCTCGTCGCCACGAGCTGGCAGCAGGCGGTGACCGAGCTGGTCGAGCGGCTGTCGGCGGTGCGCGGGAAGGCGCCGGTCTACGCCGTCGGCTCGGCGATGCACGCCAACGAGGACAACGGCCTGCTGGCGCGTCTGGTCGAGGCGCTGGGCGGCGGGACGCTGGTCTTCCGTTCGGCGCGCGCCGAGGACGAGGTCGTTTGCCCGGGCTTCCCGAAACTGGCGCGGCGGTGCGACCTGGCGGCGAACGTCCGCGGTCTCGAGGCGCTCGGCTTCGCGCGCACGGGCGACGACGAGGCGAAGGGTGGGCTGAGCGTCCCCGCGGGCGCGACGCTCATCGTCCTGGGCGATGCGCTGGCGGACCAGCCCGAGACCTTCGGTGCCGACGCCGGGCTGTTCGTCTACCTGGGCGACCAGCTCGGGGACGCGGCGCGGAACGCGGACTTCGTCCTCCCGCTCACGACCTTTGCCGAGCAGGAGGGGACGTTCACGAACTTCGAGGGGCGGGTCCAGCGGTTCTGGCCGGCGCTGCAGGCGCCGGGGCTGGCCCGACCCGCGTGGCAGATCCTGGGCGTCGCCCTCGCCGGGCTCGAGGTCGTGCCGGCGCCGGCGAGTGCGGCCGACGCGTTCCTGCAGCTCGGCGCCGCGTTCGGCGCGTTCCAGGGGCTCAGCTATGAGATCATCGGGCCGCGCGGCGCGCTCCTCAACGAATCGGTCAAGATCACGGCCGGCGGCGCGGAGGTGGTGTGATGCACGAGGTCGGTGCTCTTTCCTCGACGGCGTTCCTCGTGAGCTCGGCGCTCAAGGTGGTCGTCGCCTTCACGCTGGTGTTGGTGACCGTCGCCTACCTCACGCTGCTGGAGCGTAAGGTCTGCGCCTGGATGCAGGACCGCCTCGGTCCGAACCGGGTGGGGCCGAAGGGGCTCTTCCAGCCGCTCGCCGACGGGTTGAAGAACATCCTCAAGGAGGAAACGCTCCCCGCGGAGGTCTCGAAGCTGTTCTTCTTCCTGGCGCCGATGCTGTCGATCATCCCGGCGCTGGTCACCTTCGCGGTGATCCCGGTCGCGGCGCCGCTCCCGACGCCGTGGGGACTGGTCGACATGATCGTGGCGGACGCGCCGATCGGGATCCTGTTGATCCTGGCGCTGAGCAGCCTCGGCGTGTACGGGATCGTGATGGCCGGCTGGGCGTCGAACAACAAGTACGCGTTCCTGGGCGGGATGCGCGCGAGCGCGCAGATGGTGAGCTACGAGGTCTCGCTCGGGCTCAGTCTGATCCCGGTCTTCATGCTGGTCGGGAACGTGACGCTGACCCAGGTGGTCTGGACGCAGCAGGAGGCGCTCGGCCTCTGGTTCGCGCTGCCGCTGGGGCTTTCGTTCCTGTTCTTCGTGATCTCGGCGTTCGCGGAGACGAACCGGCTGCCGTTCGACCTGCCCGAGTCCGAGGCCGAGCTGGCCGCGGGGTTCCACACGGAGTACTCGGCGATGAAGTTCTCCATGTTCTTCATCACGGAGTACGCCCACGTGCTGACGACCTCGGCGCTGATGGCCACGCTGTTCCTGGGCGGGTGGGACATTCCGTTCACGAACTGGGACGACATGCGCGTGGTCGCGCCGGGTGTGGTCGAGGGCGCGGCGCCGAGCGTGCTCAAGACGCTCGCGACGTTCGCGGCGTTCGCGGTGAAGACGTTCTTCTTCGTCTTCCTCTACATCTGGGTGCGCTGGACGGTGCCTCGCTTCCGCTACGACCAGGTCATGCACCTGGGGTGGAAGGTGATGCTGCCGATCGCGCTCGGATACGTGACGCTCATGGCGGTGTCGATCCTCGTGCTGGACGCGATCGGATTGGAGTTCGGCTTCGTCTACGGGTTGATCCTCACCGCGGTCAACGCGGTCGCGACCGTGATCTTCCTGTGGGTGATCGACCGGGATCGCGTGATCTCGGGTGCGGCGGCGCGGCGGGCGCCGCGGCGGGCGCCGACGCGGCCGGCGCTGGTCCTCGAGGGCGAGCCGGCGTTCGGCGTGCCCGCGACGGAGCCGGCGTTCGTGCCGGCCCGGTCGGAGTGAAGCAATCGACGATACGGGAGCCGAGACATGGCGATCGGTGTGAAGACGGTACGGCGCCCCGAGGGGACGACCTCGTATCTCCGGGCGACGCTCAAGGGGATGGCCCTCACGTTCCGGCACCTGGTCAACCCGAACAAGGTGACGCAGGAGTACCCGGACGAGAAGCCGGAGCTGTCCCCCCGGTGGCGGGGTACGCACCGCATGGAAGTGCACGCGGACGGTCGGCCGAAGTGCGTCGCGTGCGGGTTGTGCCCGACGATCTGCCCCTCGAACTGCATCCGGCTGGTGCCGGGTGAGGACGATCAGGGGAACCGCTACCCGGTGGTGTACGAGATCGACGAGTTCCGCTGCATCTTCTGCGGGATGTGTCAGGAGGTCTGCCCGGTCGAGGCGATCCACGTCGGGCAGGACTACGAGAACGCCGAGTACACGCGGGAGCGCTTCGTGTACGATCTGGACCGGCTGATGGCGCAGGATCACCCGGTCACCGTGTTGTGGGACCCGAGCGATCCGTTGAGTCAATGAGCGATCTCCTGTGGTGGGTCTTCGCCAGCCTGGCGGTGGGCGGCGCGGCCGGAACGGTCCTGGGCCGGAACCCGGTGGCCAGCCTGCTTTCGCTCGTGCTGACGTTCTTCAGCCTGGCGGCGATCTACATCCTGCTCGGCGCGCACTTCATCGGCGCGCTGCAGGTGATGGTCTACGCCGGCGCGATCATGGTGTTGTTCCTGTTCGTGATCATGCTCCTGAACCTCGGTCACGACTTCCGGCCGGACCTGCGCAAGGGGGTCTGGCTGGTCTCGGGGTTCGTCACGACGGGGTTGATCTTCTACTTCATCTGGCGCTCGTTCGCGGGTGAGGCAGGGTTGGCGATGGGCACCGACCCGGTGCTCGAGAAGGCGGCCGAGGGCGGCAACGCGATCACGGTCATCGCCGAGCCGCTGTTCCGCGACTTCATCGTCGCCTTCGAGCTGACGGGGATCCTGCTCCTCGTGGCCGTGATCGGCGCCGTCCTCCTCGCCAAGCGGAGGGTCTGAGCCGTGTTGACGAACTCGCTGGTGCTGGCGGCGATCCTCTTCTCGATCGGCGTGCTGGGCGTCGTGGTCCGGCGCAACGCGATCATCCTGTTCCTTTGCATCGAGCTGATGCTCAATGCGGTGAACCTGGCATTCGTCGCGCTGTCGCGCGCGGTCGGGATCGAGGGTCAGGTATTCGTGTTCTTCGTCATGGCGGTGGCGGCGGCCGAGGCGGCCGTGGGGCTCGCGATCGTGATCTCGATCTTCCGCCACTCCGAGACGGTGGATCTGAAGAACTTCAACCTGCTACGGTGGTGACGTGCACCACTTCGAACCTACTCTGCTCGGCTTGATCGTCCTGCTCCCGTTGGTGGGGTTCGCCATCAACGGTCTGACGGCGTTCCTCGCACCGGAGCGGAAGGCGATCCCGACGGTCGTCGGGCCCGCGGTTCTCGGGCTGGCGTTCCTCATCGCGCTCACGAACTTCCTGCGGATGCTGGGCGCGGAGCTGCACGAGCCCTACGTCCACAGCTACTGGTCGTGGATGCCGGTGGGGAACCTGCAGATCGACGCGGCGCTGCAGCTCGACCAGCTCTCGATGCTGATGACGATGATCATCACCGGCGTCGGGACGCTGATCCATGTCTTCAGCGTCGGCTACATGAAGGCGGACGCGGGATACGCGCGGTACTTCGCGTACCTGAACCTGTTCGTCTTCTTCATGCTGGTGCTGGTCCTCGGCGCGAGCTTCCCGCTCATGTTCGTGGGCTGGGAAGGCGTCGGTCTCTGCAGCTACCTGCTGATCGGCTTCTGGTTCAAGGACCGCAAGAACGCGGACGCGGGGAAGAAGGCGTTCATCGTCAACCGCATCGGCGACTTCGGCTTCATCGTGGCCATGATGCTGATCTTCAGCAACCTGGGCACGCTGAATTACGTCGAGGTCTTCGAGGCGGCGCCGGCCGCGTTCGCGTACGGCGGCGGCGTGATCACGGCGATCACGCTCTTCCTCTTCCTCGGCGCGACCGGTAAGAGCGCGCAGATCCCGCTCTACGTGTGGCTGCCGGACGCGATGGCGGGCCCGACACCCGTCAGCGCGCTGATCCACGCGGCCACGATGGTCACGGCGGGCGTGTACATGATCGCGCGCTCGAGCGTGCTCTTCGCGCTCGCGCCGGTGTCGCAGGTCGTGGTGGCCGGTGTCGGCGCGCTGACCGCGCTCTTCGCGGCGACGATCGGGCTCGCGCAGTACGACATCAAGAAAGTCCTGGCGTACTCGACCGTCTCGCAGCTCGGGTACATGTTCATCGGCGTGGGCGTCGGCGCGTTCGCGGCCGGCGTGTTCCACCTGATGACGCACGCCTTCTTCAAGGCGCTCCTCTTCCTGGGCTCGGGCGCGGTCATCCACGCCATGCACGAGGCCTTCCACCACACGCACAAGGACTGGGACCCGCAGGACATGCGCAACATGGGCGGGCTCCGGAAGTACATGCCGATCACTTTCGCGACCATGTGGATCGCGACGTTGGCGATCGCGGGCGTGTGGCCGTTCGCCGGGTTCTTCTCGAAGGACGAGATCATCTGGCAGGCCGCGGCGCATGCGGTGGGTCCGTACGCTGGCTGGTACAAGCTGATCTGGGCGGTCGCGCTCCTGGCCGCGGTGCTGACCGCGTTCTACATGACGCGGATGATGGTGATGACGTTCCACGGCGAGAACCGCACGGGCGAGGAGGAGCGGAAGCACCTGCACGAGGTGCCGGCGGTGATGTGGGTCCCGCTGGCGGTGCTCGCGGTCCTCTCGGTCGTGGGCGGGTGGGTCAACGTGCCGCACGCGGTCGCGGATCTACCGGTCCTGGGCTGGATCCCGACCTCCGAGTGGCTGCATGAGTGGCTGCACCCGATCACCGAGCACGCGGACGCGATCATGGCGGCTAACCTGCCGGCGCTCGCGGAAACCGCGCCGATCGGCGGAAGCGCCGCGTTCTGGGCGATCGCCTCGTTCGGGATCGCCGTGGCCGTGATCCTGGTCGCTTCGCGGGTCGTGGGGAGCCGGGCGTACCGGCCGGCTACGGAGGCGCCGGAGCCGGTCGGGCTGGCGCGGCTGCTCTACAACAAGTGGTACATCGACGAGATCTACGACGCCGTGGTGGTGCGGCCGATCGTGGGCGCGTCGAAGGCGCTGTGGCGCTTCGTGGACCAGGGTCTCATCGACGGGACGGTCAACGGCCTGGGCCACGCGTCGCGCGCGCTCGGCTGGGTCGGCTCGCGCCTCCAGACGGGGCAGCTCAATACGTACGCGTTCGCCGTGGCGATCGGCGTGCTGATCCTCCTCGGCTTCGTGGCATTCTGAGGGCGGCATGGAAGCCTTTCTGAATTCGATCGGTTACTCGAGCTGGGTGCTGCACTTCCTGCTGCTTTTCCCGCTCGCGGGGATGGCGGCGGTGCTCCTGGCGCCGGCCGAGCGGGCCAAGCACGTCGCGTTCGGCGCCTCGCTCGTCGAGTTCGTCGTCTCGCTGCCGATCTGGTCGGCGTTCAACGCGGCCTCCGGCGCGTTCCAGTTCACGATGGACGCGCCGCTGGACTGGATTCCGGCGTGGGGGATCCACTACTACGTCGGGATCGATGGGATCAGCGTGCTGCTGCTGCTCCTCACGACGCTGATGACGCCGATCGCGCTGCTCGGCTCGTTCCGCTACATCCAGGCGCGGGAGAAGACGTTCTACGCGATGATGCTCCTGCTGGAGACGGGGGTCGTCGGCGTCTTCGTGGCGCTCGACGTCTTCCTCTTCTTCATGTTCTGGGAGCTGATGCTGGTGCCGATGTACTTCATCATCGGCATTTGGGGCGGCGAGCGCCGAATCTACGCGGCGATCAAGTTCTTCCTGTACACGGCGGTCGGCTCGCTGCTGATGCTGGTCGGGATCCTGTACCTGGTCTTCAAGCTCCAGGCGCAGACGGGCGAGCTGTCGTTCCTGTACTCGGACCTGCTGAACGTGTCGCTCACGTTCCGTGAGCAGGTGTGGCTGTTCGCGGCGTTCGCGCTGGCGTTCCTGATCAAGGTCCCGGTCTTCCCGTTCCACACGTGGCTGCCGGACGCGCACGTCGAGGCGCCGACGCCGGGGTCGGTGATCCTGGCGGCGGTGCTCCTGAAGATGGGCGCCTACGGCTTCCTGCGGTTCCTGCTGCCGCTCTTCCCGCAGGCGGCGACGCACCCGACGATCGTGACGGTGCTGCTCGTCCTGGGGCTGATCGGCGTGCTGTACGCGGCGTGGGTCGCGGCGGTGCAGCCGGACGCGAAGAAGCTGATCGCGTACACGTCCGTGGCGCACATGGGCTTCGTCGTGCTCGGGATCTTCGCGATGACCGTCCAGGGCGTGCAGGGCGGGATGATCATCATGCTCTCGCACGGCGCGTCGACGGGCGCGATGTTCCTCCTGCTCGGGATGCTCTACGAGCGGCGGCACACGCGACAGATCGCCGATTTCGGCGGCCTCGCGGCGGTGATGCCGGTTTTCGCGGCGGTGTTCGTGCTGACCGCGCTGGCGAGCATCGGGCTCCCGGGGACGAGCGGCTTCGTCGGCGAGTTCCTCGCGCTGCTCGGCACGTTCCAGACGCACCCGTGGATCGCCACGTTCGCGGCGGCCGGCGTGATCTTCGCCGCCTACTACATGCTGCCGATGGTGCAGAAGATCGTCTTCAACGCGCTGGACAAGAAGGAGAACGCGGAGCTGCCCGACCTGAGCCGCCGGGAGATGGCCGTTCTCGCGCCGCTGGTCGCGTTGATGATCTGGATCGGCGTCTATCCGAAGCCGTTCCTGGAACGGATGGAGGTCACGGTCGTCGAGCTGTTGCAGGACGTGGATCAGCGGCGGCTCGTCAATCCGCCGCCGTTGGGAGAACTCATCGGGAGCCGGTCGGTCGACGGGCTCTCTGACCGATAGCGAGCGAAGGTGTTCGAACCGATGCTTCTCGATTTCTCGACCCAGACGCACTACCTCTGGGCGTTGCTCCCCGAGACGGTCCTCTCGGTCTGGGCGATGCTGGTGCTCCTGGTGGACGTCTTCCAGCGCGGCGACCGGAGCGAGCCGTCCCGGCCGGGGATCGCGAGACTGACGTTCGTCGGGATCGTGCTGGCGGCCGTGGCGAACGCGTGGCTGGGCACGTTCCGCGAAGTCGGGACCGACGGCGTCATGGCGCTGGATACGTTCCGGGTCTTCACGAACTACGTCTTCCTGCTCGCGGCGGGCCTGTTCGTCCTGGTGGCCGAGCGGTACCTCGAGCAGGAGCGGATGAAGTACGGCGAGCTTTACGTCCTGGTCCTCCTGGCCGCCGTCGGGATGATGGTGTTCGCCGGCTCGCGGGACCTGATGGTCATCTTCATCGGGCTGGAGCTGATGTCGGTGGCCGTCTACGTGCTCACGGGCGCGAACCGGCGGGACCCGCGGGCGGCGGAGGCATCGCTCAAGTACTTCCTGCTCGGCGCGTTCTCGAGCGCGTTCTTCCTCTTCGGTGTCGCGCTGGTCTACGGGAGCGCGCGCAGCACGAACCTCGCCGTGGTCGCGAACGTCGTTGGGATCGACGGCCTCGGCGCGAGCCCGATGCTGCTGATCGGGATGGTGCTGCTCGCCGTCGGGTTCGCGTTCAAGGTGGCGGCGGTGCCGTTCCACATGTGGACGCCGGACGCGTACGATGGCGCGCCGGCGCCGGTCGCGGGCTTCATGGCCGCGGCGGTCAAGGCGGCGGCGTTCGCGGCGTTCCTCCGCGTGTTCCTGACGGCGTTCCCCAGCCTGCACGACACCTGGGGCCAACTCGTCGCGGGGGTCGCGGTGCTCACGATGATCGCGGCGAACCTGATTGCGACGGTGCAGGGGAACGTCAAGCGCATGCTGGCCTACTCGAGCATCGCACACGCCGGGTACCTGATGGTGGCGCTGGCGGCGGCGAGCACGACGGGCGCGGCGTCGTTCCTGTTCTACCTCGTCGTCTACACGCTGATGACGGTCGGCGCCTTCGCTGTGGTGCTGGTGGTGGGGCGGCAGGGCGAGTCGCGCGTGGACATCGATTGGTACGCCGGGCTCGGCTGGCAGCGGCCGGTGCTCGGGATCGCCATGACGATCTTCCTCCTCTCGCTCGCGGGCTTCCCGTTCACCGGCGGGTTCATCGGGAAGTTCTACATCCTGCGAGCCGCAGTGGAGAAGGGGATGATCTTCGAGGCCGTGATCCTGGTCCTGGCATCGCTCCTCTCGTACTACTACTACCTGCGGGTGGCCTGGTACATGTGGTTCCGCACTCCGGCGGACGCGGAGGCGCACGAGGGGATCGCCGTGTCGCCGGGCGTGCGGGCTGCGCTCGTGGCCGCGGTGATCGGGATCCTGTGGCTCGGGATCTTCCCCGGGTCGCTCCTCGAGATCGCGGAGCGGAGCACGGCGATCTTCGCCCATGCGGCGGGAGGCGGGCTGCCGCTCTCGATCCGCTGATCGGACGACGGGTGAATCGAGGAGCCGGTCGAGGGGACCGGCTCCGGACGCGAAACCGGCCGGCGCGGCACGCGCCGGCCGGTTCTCGTTTGAACGGCCTCGAGTTTGCTTGACGCGTCTCCACCCCACCGCATACTTTGCCGCCGCCCGCGATCCGGGCGCACGTGCACGGGAGAGGGAGATCGATGAGGGCGAATCCGCATATCTTTCGCGAGTACGACATTCGCGGCGTTGTGGGGGAGGATCTGACGCCCGAGGTGGCCGAAGGCGTGGGGCGCGCGTATGCGACCGAGCTGAGGCGGCGTCGTGGCGGCGCAGAGGACCTCACGGTGGTCGTCGGGCACGACAACCGCCCCAGCTCGCCGGAGCTGGCCGCGGGGATCACGCGCGGCATCCAGGCCGCGGGCGTCCACGTGGTCGACGTCGGCACGGTCCCCACGCCGGTTCTCTACTATGCGACCAAGCGGTACGGTACGGACGGCGGGATCCAGATCACGGGGTCGCACAACCCGCCGGAGTACAACGGCTTCAAGATGGTCATCGACGGGCGCGCGCTGTGGGGCGAGACGATCCAGCGGCTGCGCACGATCATCGAGGAGGACGCCTTCGAGTCGGGCTCCGGCCGCGGCGAAAGGCGCGATATTCTGCCGGAATACGTCCAGGACGTCACGTCGCGGTTTCGCCTCGAGAAGCCGATCAAGGTGGTGGTAGACTGCGGCAACGGGACGGGGAGCCTGGTCGCGGTCCAGCTCCTCGAGGGGATCGGCGCCGACGTCGTGCCGCTCTACTGCGTCTCCGACGGCACTTTTCCGAACCATCACCCGGATCCCGTGGTGGATGAGAACCTCGTCGACTTGATCGCTCGCGTGCGCGAGGAGAAGGCCGACCTCGGCGTCGCGTTCGACGGCGATGCGGACAGGATCGGCGCGGTCGACGAGAAGGGCCGGATCGTGCGCGGCGACATCCTGCTCCTCCTTTTCGGGCTGGACGTGCTGGAGCGCCGCGGACCGGGGCAGAAGCTGATCTTCGACGTGAAGTGCTCGCAGGCGGTCCCTGAGGTCTACACCGCGCGGGGCGGCGAGGCGATCATGTGGAAGACCGGGCACTCGCTCATCAAGGAGAAGATGCGCGAGACCGGGGCGCCGGTCGCGGGGGAGTTGTCGGGGCACATCTGCTTCTCGGATTCGTTCTACGGCTTCGACGATGCGCTCTACGCCGCATGCCGCCTGGTCGACCTCGTCGCGCGGTCGGATCGGCCGCTCTCTGCGCGGGTCGACGAGTTCCCGACGTACGTCTCTACGCCCGAGATCCGCATCGACGTGCCGGAGGACCAGAAGTTCGAGATCGTGCGCCGCGCGATAGAAGAGTTCCGCCGGGACCACGAGGTGATCGACGTGGACGGCGCCAGGATCCTGTTCGACGGGGGCTGGGGCCTCCTGCGCGCGTCGAACACGCAGCCGGTCCTCGTGCTGCGGTTCGAGGCTCGCACCCCGGAACGGCTCGAGGCGATCCGTCGCACGGTGGAGGGCTGGTTGGAGAGGCAGGGAGTGCGCGTCTGATATGACCCGACGGCCGGGCCGGCCGCTCCTCGTGGCCGGCGCCACCCTGTTCTTGCTGCTCATGGGAGGGCGAACGGCCGTCGAGCTGTACACGGATGCGTTATGGTTCCAGGAGCTCGGCTATCCGTCGATCTTCTGGACGCGACTGGCCGCCGGGGCTGGCGTTAGGTTCGCCGCCGGCGGCCTTGCCGCGTTGATCATCTTCGCCAACCTGTGGATCGTCGCTCGGCGGCTCGGGCCGATCCATCTGCGTCGCACGTACGGCAACATCGAGATCGCGGAGCAGGTCCCGCAATACTACGTGCTGGGCGGGAGTCTGGTCGTATCGGTACTGGCCGGCTGGTGGTTCTCGGGGCTGTTCTTCGGCGGCCAGGACGCGATTCGGGTCCTGGCGTGGCTGCGGCAGGTGGAGTGGGGCGTGGCCGACCCGCTCTTCGGCCGAGACCTCTCGTTCTACGTCTTTTCGCTCCCCATCTATTTCCGCGCGATCGATTTCCTGCTCCTGGTGACGACATGGTCGATCGCGCTCGTCCTGCTCGGTTACGTTCTCGCCGGCTCGATCCGCGTGCGCGACCGGCGGCTCCTGGTCGTGGAGGAGGCGCGGCTCCACTTCGTCGTGCTGGCGGCGATCGTCGTGCTCCTCCTCGGGGCGCGCTACTGGCTCGGGCGGCACGGCCTGCTCCTGGACGGGACCGGTATCGGGGGCGGGCTCGGTTACACCGACGTATACGCGCGGCTGCCCGCCCGCCGGATCCTGGCGATCCTCGCCGCGGCCGGCTCGGCGGGACTCCTCTACGGAGCTTGGAGGCGGTCATGGATCCCCGCGCTCGTCGGCGTGAGCGGGCTCGGCGTCGCGGCGGTCGCGCTCGGGCAGCTGTATCCGGCGTTCGTCCAGAAGTTCCAGGTCGAGCCGAATCAACTCGCCCGTGAGGCGCAGTTCATCGGGTGGAACCTGGAGTTCACGCGCAGGGCGTACGACCTCCACCGTATCGAGCGGCGGCGCATGGACTACCGGCCCGCCGCGCTCCCGGACTGGGAGGACCTCGCGCCCCGGCTCGCCCAGCTCCCGCTGTGGGACCCCGAGCCGCTGGCCACCATGTTCAACGAGGTGGAGTCGATCCGTCGCTACTACCGCTTCGCCGATGTCGACTACGATCGGTACGGCGAGGGGGACGAGAGGCGGCAGGTCGCGATCGCGGTGCGGGAGTTCCACCCCGAAGGACTCCCGCCGACCGCGCGGACCTGGCAGACGTTGCACCTCAACCCGATGTACGTCCGGGGGATGGGCGCGGTCGTGACGCCCACCTCGACGCGGTCGCCGAGCGGCGAGCCGTTCCGCTGGCTGCGGAACCTCCAGGGCGACCGGGATCCGGCCGCGCCGGCCGTGTTCGACCTACTGAATCCGAGCATCTACTTCGGGGAAATCATGGGGCGGGCGGGCGGCGGGAACGAGTACATCGTCCTCGGGCCGCTGACCGACGTCTTGTCGGAGGACGGGGCGGAGCCCGACGGGCCGGCCGGCATCCGCCTCGCCTCGTTCGCCCGGGTCCTCGCCTTCGCGTGGCGGTTCCGGGACAAGAACCTGCTGTTCTCGAGGGAGCTCACGAACGAGAGCCGGCTCGTCTTCCGCCGCGCCGTGCACGACCGCGTGGGCGAGATCGCTCCGTTCCTGCTGTGGGATCCGGATGCCCAGCCCGTCATCTCCGGCGGGCGCATCCGATGGATCCTGGACGGGTACGTCGCGTCGTCGACGTTTCCGCTCTCGCGCCCGCTCGAATTCGCCGGGCGCCGGAACATCCGCTATCTCCGGAGCAGCGTGAAGGCGGTGGTGGACGCCGTGACCGGCGACGTCGCTTTGTACGCGGTCGACGATGCGGACCCGATCCTCGAGACGTACAGGCGGGTCTTCCCCGGGCTCATCCAGCCGTTCCGGGCGATGCCGCCGGAGCTGCTCCCGCACCTGCGCTACCCGCGCCTCTACCTGCTGGCGCAGGCGGAGATCCTCAAGGAATACCACGTCGAGAGCCCGGAGACGTTCTACGCCGGCCAGGACCTGTGGCAGCTTCCGGGCTCGAGAGGGCAGGGGAACGGCGGGCGGCCGTACTTGCCGATCCACGCGCTGCTCACGCTGCCGGGAGGCGAGCGGCCCGAGTTCTTGCTCCCCATGCCGTTCATCGCGCGGGAGCGGCAGAACATGACGGCGGTGCTGGTCGCGCGGAGCGATCCGCCGCATTACGGCGAGCTCATCCTGCTGGAGTTGCCCCGCGACCAGCAGGTCCCGGGGCCGAGCCAGGTCGAAGCGCTGGTCGAGGCCGATCCCGGGATCTCGCCCCAGCTCTCCCTCTGGCGACAGGCGGGCGGGAGCGTCAACTTGGGGCAGCTCCGGGTCGTCCCGCTGGAGAACGCGTTCCTCTACGTCCAGCCGATCTTCCTATCGGCGCGCGAGAGTCCGATTCCCGAGCTCGCGCGCGTGGTGGTGAGCGATGGCCGCGCCGTGAGCATGGCGCCGACGCTCGAGGAAGCGATCCGGCAGCTCGGCTCGCCCGGCGCCGAATCGAGGCGCCAGGCCGGACCGAATGCGGCCGACCCACGGCCGGCGGTGCGGGGGGACTGGACCCGACAGGCGCTGGAACTGCTGAACCAGGCGGAGCAGCGCCTGCGCAACGGGGACTGGGCCGGTTTCGGCGAGAGCTGGGGCGCGCTCAAGACGCTGCTCCAGAGCGCGGCGACGCTCACGCCCTGAGGCGGGCGGCCCGGCGACCGCCGGTTTCGGCCGGGTTCTCGACGCGACTCGATTTCTCGATGACACCGGGTTGCACCCGACGGGAGGTGGGGATATGTTAGCGCGGCCCGAAGCGGGGGATGCGTCCGGGCGCCGAATCGTCGTGGCGCTCGGGGGAAACGCTCTGATCGCACCGGGCGAGCGAGGCGACATCCGCCAGCAGTTCGCGCACACGCGCGAGAGTCTGGAGCCGATCGTCGCGCTCGCGGGGCAGGGCTGGAAGATCGCCGTCGTTCACGGGAACGGTCCCCAGATCGGCGACGAGCTGGTGAGGAACGAAGCGGCCAGCGACGAGCTTCCGCCCCTGCCCCTCGGCGTGTTGGACGCCGCAACGGCCGGCTGGATCGGTTACATGATCCAGCAATCGCTTCAGAACGCGCTCGAACGGGCCGGCGTGCGCCGCGACGTGGTGACGTTGATCACGCAGGTCCTCGTCGACCCGGACGACCCTGAGCTGGGCGCGCCATCCAAGCCGATCGGCCGGATCATGGACGAGACGCGGGCACGCGCGATGGAGCGCGAGCACGGCTGGACGGTCGGGCCCGTTCCCGGTGGGTGGCGCCGCCTCGTGCCCTCGCCGAGACCCGTGGCCGTGGTCGAGAGCGATCAGGTCCGCAAGCTGGTCGACGCGGGCACGATCGTGATCGCCGCCGGCGGCGGTGGCACGCCCGTGCGTCGGGATCCGCGGCTCGGGCTCGAAGGCGTCGACGCCGTGGTCGACAAGGATCGCGCGGCGCAGATCCTGGCCCGGGACATCGGTGCGGAGGCGCTGCTGATCCTGACGAACGTGGAGGGTGCGTACCGGCGCTACGGCACGCCGGAGCAGGAGCTGCTCGGCGTCGTCTCCGCGTCCGAGGCCGAACGGCTGTTCCGGGCCGGGGAGTTCGCCAGCGGGAGCATGGGCCCGAAGGTCGAGGCCGCGATCGGCTTCGTCCGGGAGGGCGGGCGACGCGCCCACATCGCGCGATTGGACCAGGGGTTGGCCGCGGTCGACGGGCGGGCGGGGACGACGATCGTCCCGGACGCCGTCGCATGACGCACGGCCGGCTCCGGATCGAAGACGTGAGGACGGTGAGGTCATGAACATCCACGAGTACCAGGCAAAGGAGATCCTCCGCGCCCACGGCGTGCCGGTGCCGCCGGGCGAGGTGGCGACGACGCCCGCCGAGGCGGAGGCGATCGCCCGCAAGTACGGCGGCCCGGTGGTCGTCAAGGCACAGGTTCACGCCGGCGGGCGCGGCAAGGCGGGCGGCGTCAAGCTCGCGAACACCCCCGAGGAGGCCCGTGCGCACGCGGAGCGCATCCTCGGCATGGACATCAAGGGGCTGACGGTCGAGAAGGTCCTCGTCACGCCCGCCGAGGAGATCGCGTCCGAGAGCTACGTCGGGATCATCGTCGATCGGGCGTCGAAGGCGCCGGTCTTCATGGTCAGCCGCGAGGGCGGCGTCGACATCGAGGAGGTCGCGGCGTCCAATCCGGAGGCGATCCGCAAGCTGGTCGTCGATCCGCGCTACGGGCTCCTGCCGCACCAGGCCTACTGGCTCGCCACGTCGCTCTACGACGATGTCCAGCAGCAGCGCGCGTGCGCGAAGATCCTGCAGCAGCTCTACCAGGCGTTCCTCGACAGCGGCGCGTCGCTCGCGGAGATCAACCCGCTGATCACGACGCCCTCGGGCGAGGTCAAAGCGATCGACGCCAAGTTCAACATCGACGACAACGAGCTGTTCCGGCGCTCCGAGATCGCTGCAATGCGGGACACGTCCGCCGAGCCCGAGGCCGAGACGCTGGCGCGCGAGGCCGGTCTCACCTTCATCAAGCTGGAGGGGAACATCGGCAACGTCGTCAACGGCGCGGGGCTCGCCATGGCGACGATGGACCTGATCAAGTTCTACGGCGGCGAGCCGGCCAACTTCCTGGACATCGGCGGCTCGTCGAACCCGGAGAAGGTGGTCAACGCGCTGAAGATCATCACGAGCGACCCGAACGTGAAGGTCATCGTGTTCAACATCTTCGGCGGGATCACCCGGTGTGACGACGTGGCGAACGGGATCGTCGAGGCCACGCGCCGCATCGACATCAAGGTGCCGCTGGTCATCCGTCTGACCGGCACGAACGAGGAGAAGGCGCTCGAGATCCTGGCGAACGCCGGGTTCAGCGCGACGACCTCGATGGACGAGGTCGTCCAGAAGGCGGTGGAGCTGGTCGGAGCGGGGAAGTGAGCCATGTCGATCTTCATTGACGAGAACACCAGGCTTCTGGTTCAGGGGATCACCGGGCGGGACGGCTCGTTCCACGCCCGGCAGATGATGGAGTACGGCACGCAGGTCGTCGGCGGCGTGACGCCGGGGAAGGGCGGGCAGAAGTTCGAGGGCCCGAACGGCAAGGCGGTGCCGATCTTCGACACGATGGAGCAGGCGGTCCGGGAGACGGGCGCCAACGCGACCGTGATCTACGTGCCGCCGGCCTTCGCTGCCGACGCGATCATGGAAGCGGCGGATGCGGGCGTCCCGTTCATCGTCGCGATCACCGAGGGGATCCCGGTGCTCGACATGACGCGGGTCTACCCGTTCGTCAAGGAGAAGGGCGCGCGCCTGCTCGGTCCCAACTGCCCCGGGCTGCTCGCGCCGGGGAAGTCGAAGGTCGGGATCATGCCGGGTCACATCGCGACGCCCGGGCCGATCGGCGTCGTCTCGCGCTCGGGGACGCTCACCTATGAGGTCGTCTTCCAGCTCACCAACGCCGGGATCGGGCAGAGCACGTGCGTCGGGATCGGCGGCGACCCGATCATCGGCACGAACTTCATCGACTGCCTTGCCGCGTTCGAGGCGGATCCGGAGACGAAGGCGATCGTGATGATCGGCGAGATCGGCGGGACCGCGGAGCAGGAGGCTGCGGAGTACGTCGCGCGGAACCTCAGCAAGCCCGTCGTCGGCTTCATCGCGGGGCAGACCGCGCCGCCCGGCCGCCGCATGGGGCACGCCGGCGCGATCATCAGCGGGTCGGCCGGGACCGCCGAGGAGAAGATCGAGACGTTCAAGGCGAACGGGATCGGCGTCGCCCGCAAGCCGTCGGACATCGTCGGCCTCATCCGCGAGGTGCTCTGACCGGCCTGCGGCCGGATCGAGCGCGAGCGCATGGAACTCAGAGAGCTGCTACCACGTGAGCACGTTCGCGTGCCGCTCGAGGCGACGACGCTCCGCGAGGCACTGACCGAGCTCGTCGACGCGCTCGTCGAGGGCGGCGAGGTCCGCGATCCCGCCGCCCTCGAGAAGCGTCTCACGGAGGCGCGGCTGCGCGACGTCGTCGCCGTCGGCGAACGGGTCGTGCTCCCGCACTTTCGCACCGACGGGGTCGAGCGGCTGGTCGTCATGCTCGGCGTGGCGGCCGAGCCCCTCGACGCGTTCGACGCCGGGCTCGACATCCGTCCGCGCGTCGTCGTCCTCATCCTGGCGCCGCCGGAGGCGGCGACGCTCTACCTCCAGGCCGCCTCGGCGCTGGCACGACTCTTCAAGTCCCCGGGCGTCGTGGACCGGATCGCCGCCGCCCGGTCGCCCGACGACGTGCTCGCGCTCCCGGAACTGAGCGAGATCCGCGTTCAACCCCGGCTCACGGTACGCGACATCATGAGCCACAGGGTCGATGCCGTCTCGCCGGAGACTTCCGTGCGCGACGCCGTCGATCTCATGGTTCGCCACCGGGTGCGGGCGCTCCCGGTCGTCGGCGAGAAGCGCGAAGTCCTCGGTATCGTCTCCGAGTGGGACATCATGCGGGCGCTCCTGCCCCAGATCCCGAGGGCGGGGGGCGAGGCGGTCGCCGACGAGGGGCTCCGCCAGCTCAAGATCCGCGACATCATGAGCCGCTCCGTCCTCTGCATCTCCGAGGACATGGGCGTCGACGAGGTCGCGAACACCATGATCAACAAAGACGTGGAGCAGTTCCCGGTGGTCAGCGAAGGGAAGCTCACCGGGTTCCTGACCCGCGGCGACATCATACGCAAACTCTTCGGACGCTGAGCTCTATGGAATTCACACTTGCGATCGTCAAGCCGGACGCCGTCGCGCGCGGCCTCACGGGCAAGATCCTGGCGCACCTTGAAGACAAGGGCTTCCGCATTCGCGGACTCCGCATGCTCCGCCTCACGGAGGCGCAGGCGCGCGAGTTCTACGCCGTGCACCGCGAGCGGCCGTTCTACGAGAGCCTGGTTCGATTCATGACTTCGGGGCCCGTCGTCCCGGTCCTCCTCGAGCGCGAGAACGCGGTCGCGGGGCTGCGTGAGGTCATCGGCGCGACCGACCCGGCCGAGGCGGCGCCCGGCACCGTGAGGGCGCTGTACGCCGAGTCGAAGGAGAGGAACGCGATCCACGCGTCGGACGCGCCGGAGACGGCGCGTCGCGAGGCCGCCTTCTTCTTCGCCGGCAGCGATGTCCTCGAGACCGGAGAGAATCCGCTCGGTTGACATCGCCTCGGCATTTCGCGATCTTTCACGATTATGCTGAAAGTCGATCTGGGCCACCTGCAGCGCGTGAGGCGGGTCGAGATCGCCGAGGATCTGCCGCCCGACGATCCGCTGTGGGAGGGCACCGGGGTGGAGCTCCTGAGGCCGATGGCAGTACGGCTGGAGGTCCAGCAGGTCGGAGACGACGTCCTGGTGCGAGGTCGTCTGGCGGGCGCGGCCGGGCTGGAGTGCCGCCGCTGCCTGATCCCGGTGACGGTCGAGGTCGACGAACCGGTGTCCGCCCTGTTCCGCCCGGACCTGGATCCGGCGGAGGCCGAGGAGGAGGAGGTCTACACCTTCTCCTCCCACGAGCGGGAGCTCGATCTGGCGCCGGCGGTGCGGGAGCAGGCGATGCTGGCCGTGCCGAAGTATGCGGTGTGCCGGAGCGCGTGTCGGGGTCTGTGTCCGCGCTGCGGCGCGAATCTGAACGAAGAGGAGTGCCGCTGCAGCGTGGACGAGACGGACGAGCGGTGGGCGGCGCTGCGGAAGTTGAAGTTCGACTGAGTCGAGGGAGGCGAGATGGCTGTTCCTAAGAAAAGGGTGTCGAAGCAGCGGAAGCGTAAGCGGCGCACCCACCACAAGGCGGAGGTGCCGGGCCTGACGCCGTGCCCGCGGTGCGGCGATCCGAAGCTGCCCCACCGGGTGTGCCCGAGCTGCGGGACGTACAAGGACGCCCAGGTCGTAGAAGTCGAGCAGATCTAAGGGGGAAAGAGCGTGCGCATCGCGCTGGACGCCATGGGGACCGACCGTCACCCGGCGATCGAGGTGGAAGGTGCAGTCCAGGCGCTGCGCGAGCTGCCTGACGATTTCACGCTGATCCTGGTCGGGAACCGGGAGCGGATCGAGGCGGAACTCGATCGGCATCCCGGGGTGCCGCGTGATCGGCTGGAGATCGTGCACGCCCCGCAGCGGATCGAGCAGGGAGAGTCTCCGGTCGCGGCGGTGCGGCGGAAGCCGGACTCGTCGATCGTCGTCGGCCTGGGGCTGCAGAAGACAGGCGAGGCGGACGCGTTCGTCAGCGCCGGGTCGACCGGCGCGGTGATGGCGGCGTCGCTCTTGATCCTGCGGCCGCTGCCCGGCGTGGACCGACCGCCGGTGGCGACGACGCTGCCGACGGCACGAGAGCCGGTCGTGCTGGTGGACGCGGGAGCGAACGTCGACAGCAAGCCGCACCATCTGGTGCAATTCGCGCGGCTGGGTGCAATCTACGCCCACGATGTGCTTCGGCGCCCCAACCCCCGGGTCGGGCTGCTGAACATCGGGGAAGAGCCCGAGAAGGGGGATGAGCTGGCGGTCGAAGCGCACGGTCTGCTCAAGAAGCAGCCGGGGCTGAACTTCGTCGGCAACATCGAGGGGCGGGACATCATCACGGGCGTCTGCGACGTCGTGGTGGCGGACGGGTTCGTCGGGAACGTCCTGCTCAAGTTCTACGAGTCGATCGCCGCATTCTTCACGCAGATACTGAAGCGCGAGCAGGCGAAGTCCGGCGCGCAGATGGATCTGCGGGACGTCTTCGCGGCACTGGATTACACGGAGTACGGCGGTGCGCCGCTGCTCGGCGTCCAGGGGATCTCGATCATCTGCCACGGCGGCT
Source organism: uncultured bacterium (assembly GCA_937889645.1). GTDB lineage: Bacteria > Gemmatimonadota > Gemmatimonadetes > Longimicrobiales > RSA9 > CALBZE01. The sequence goes on along the minus strand of CALBZE010000055.1, from coordinate 2,918 downwards.
CGCCGCCGCGGGCGATCAAGAACGCGATCCGGGTGGCGATTCGGGCGGTATCGACCGACATGGTCGGGCACATGAGCCGGGAACTGACAGTCCCGCCGGTGAATGGCGGGGAATCCGTCGAGCCCACGATGGGCCGACTGGCGGAGGGTGCATGAGGAAGCCGACGCCGCTTGTGGAGATCGTGAGCACCGGTCGATTCCTTCCGGACCGGGTGGTCACGAACACGGATCTCGAGCGGCTCGTCGATACGTCGGACGAGTGGATCCGGGAGCGGACGGGGATCCGTGAGCGCCGCATCGCGTGCGGCGAGATGGGCGCCGCCGAGATGGGCGCCGAGGCGGCGCGGATCGCGATGGAGCGGGCGGACGTCAAGCCGGGCGAGGTGGACCTGATCGTGGTGTCGACGGCGACGCCGGACCGCTTGCTCCCTTCGACGGCCTGCGACGTCCAGGCGCTGCTCGGCGCGTCGAACGCGGCGGCGTTCGACATCGAGGCCGCGTGCTCGGGCTTCCTCTACGCGCTGAACGTGGCCGAGGGGTACCTCGCGGCGGGTCGCGGCGAGATCGCGTTGGTCGTGTCCACGGAGAAGATGAGCGCGATCGTCGACTGGACCGACCGCGCGACGTGCGTGCTCTTCGGTGACGGTGCGGGCGCGGCGGTCGTCAAGCGTAGCGAGAACGGCCGCGGCGTTGTCTCGAGCTTCATGCGTTCCGACGGTACGCTGGCCGAGCTGCTGTGGCGGCCGGGCGGCGGCGCCAAGGTCCCCTTCGACGAGAAGGTCCTCGAGGAGCGCTCGCACCTGGTCAAGATGGCCGGGCGCGAGGTCTTCAAGGCGGCGGTCCGGTCGATGGCGGAGGCTGCCGACCAGGCGCTCCAACGCGCCGGGCTGACCGGTGAGGACATCGATCTCCTCATCCCTCACCAGGCGAACATCCGGATCATCGAGGCGACGGCGAAGTACGCGAACATCCCCATGGACAAGGTCTACGTGAACGTGGACCGCTACGGGAACATGAGTTCGGCGACGCTCCCGATCGCCCTCGACGAAGCGATCGAGCAGGGGCGGGTCAAGCCGGGCGACAACATCCTCATGGTCGCGTTCGGCGCCGGGTTCACCTGGGCCTCCTCCGTAATGCGATGGTAGCGCTTCTCTTTCCAGGACAGGGATCACAGTTCGTCGGGATGGGCCGGGACCTGGCCGAGCGGTTCCCGGAGGCCCGCGCCGTCTTCGAGGAGGCCGACGACGCTCTCGGCCTGCCGCTCTCGCGGATCATGTGGGAGGGGCCGGAGGAAGAGCTGACGGCCACACTCAACGCGCAGCCGGCCATCCTGACGCACTCGGTGGCGGTCCACCGCATTGTCGCGTCGCGACTGGGCGAGGTTGCGTACGCGGCGGGGCACTCGCTGGGCGAATTCAGCGCGTACGTTGCCGCCGGGGCCTTGCGTTTTGACGACGCCGTGCGCACCGTTCGGCTGCGTGGCGAGCTGATGTACCGGAGCGGCGAAGCGCGCCCGGGGACGATGGCCGCGATCCTGGGCCTCGACGACGACGTCGTCGAGCGAGTCTGCCGGGAGGCGTCGACCGAGACCGAGGTCTGCGTTCCGGCGAACTACAACTCGCCGGGGCAGCTCGTGATCAGCGGCGATGTCGCGGCGGTGTCGCGGGCGGTCGAGCTCGCGAAGGCCGCGGGCGCGCGCAGGGCGGTGCAGCTCAACGTGTCGGGCGCGTTCCATTCGCCCCTCATGGCGGTGGCGGAATCGGGGCTGGCCGAGCGGCTCGGTGCGATCGCGCTGGAGCGGCCGGCGTTCCCGGTCGTCTCCAATGTGACGGCGGAGCCGGTCGATGACGTGACGACGGCGCGGCAGCTCCTGATCCGGCAGCTCACCTCGCCGGTTCGCTGGACCTCCTGTATGAGGACCATTCTCGACGCGGGCGTGGGCCGGTTCATGGAGCTCGGGCCCGGGTCGGTTCTGAGCGGACTCCTCAAGCGGATCGAACGCGGCGCCGAGGCCGTGACGCTGGGGACCGCGGACGAGATCGAGGCGTTCCTGCAATCGTGAGCGGAGGAGTGGTGGAGAACAGTCGCGAACTGGCTGGAAAGGTCGCCGTCGTCACGGGCGGCAGCCGGGGGATCGGACGTGCGATCGCGGAGCACCTGGCTCGGGGCGGTGCGCGCGTCGCGGTGGTCGCGCGGAGCGCGGATCGCGCGCAGGAAGTGGCGTCGAGCCTGGAGGGCGAGGGCCACCGCGGGTATGCGTGCGACGTTGCGGACGCCGCCGCGGTCGACGCGCTCGTCAAGAGCGTGGAAGAGGATTTCGGGTCGCTCGACGTCCTGGTCAACAACGCCGGCGTTACGGAGGACAACCTGCTCGTGCGCCTGAGCGACGAGGACTGGGACCGCGTCCTCGACACGAACCTGAAGGGCGCGTTCAACACGATTCGCGCGGCGGCTCGCGGGATGATGCGTCGCCGGGAGGGGCGCATCATCAACATCACGAGCGTCGTCGGGATCATGGGGAACAAGGGTCAGGCCAACTACGCCGCGTCGAAGGCGGGGCTGATCGGCTTGACCAAGTCTGTGGCGAAGGAGCTGGCGTCGCGCGGCATTCAGTGCAACGCGGTGGCGCCGGGCTTCATCGAGACCGACATGACGGCCGCGATGACGGAGGCGGCGCGGGCGGAGCTGGCGGGCGCGATCCCGCTGGGGCGGCTCGGCACGCCGGACGACATCGCGGCGGTGGTTCGATTCCTGGCCGGCCCGGGTGCTTCGTACATCACCGGCCAGGTGATCGTGGTGGATGGCGGTATGGTCATGTGACACCCAACTGGAGGGGCATGATGGCGGAGAACATTGAGGAACGCGTCAAGGAGATCATCGTCAACGAGCTGGGCGTCGAGCCGGAAAAGGTGACGGAGG
>CALBZE010000054.1 GCA_937889645.1 uncultured bacterium | reverse complement strand
CGGCGATCCACTTGAACGCGTGGATCGCGTAGTACGGGCGGGCCGCGAAGCTCGCCGGCGGGCCGAGTGCCTTGAGGTTTGCGGGCAGCGTGCGCGCGACGTGCGGGTGGCGCGCGAGGTAGAGCGGCAGGCGCAGGGCCGTCGCGGCACTCGGGCGCGAGAGCGGGACGAACTCGATGAACTCGTCGGGCGTGCGGAACGGGAAGTGCGGCGCGGTCTGGGCGACGATGTCGGTGCGCGAGCCGTCGGGGAGCTCGAAGCTCACGGCGAGGCCGCGCACGTCCGGCGCGTAGTCGGGCACGCCCGGGTCGCCGCCGCCGTTCGAGAAGCGCACGATCGCCGGCACCGGCTCGCCCTGCATGTGGGGCGCGCGGGTGAGCTCGCGGGCGGCGGGCGTCGCGGTGAACGTGCCCGCGCAGATCACGCCCTTCGCGTGCAGCGCGCGGTGGCCGGGGTGCTTGCCGAAGCGCCCGCGGATCACCTGCATCGCTCGTTCGGGCGTGATCACGTGCCCGACCTACCCCGTGGTCGCCATCGATTTGCTGCCGCTGGCGCGCGGAAGCGCGGCCCTCCCAGCGGCCGTGTATGGTTACGCCATGGGTGTCCTCACGCCCGGCGATCGGGTTGGCGCCTACGAGATCCGCGCGCATCTCGCTCAGGGGGGAATGGGCCACGTCTACAAGGCGTGGGATCCAAGCCTGGGTCGCTTCGTCGCGATCAAGGTCATGACCGGTCTAGGTGCGGCCGACGAGAACTTTCGTCGCCGGTTCCGCAAGGAGGCGCTCCATCTGGCCTCGGTGGACCACCCGAACGTCATCCCCGTGTATGCGGTGGGGGAAACGGCGGACGGGGACCCCTACCTCGCGATGAAGTTCGTGGATGGTCCGGACCTCGAAACGCGCGTACAGGCGCAGGGACCCCTGACACCCGCCCTCGCTGTCGAGGTCATTACGCAAACGGCCCGGGCATTGGCAGCTGCACACGCCGCCGATCTCGTTCATCGCGACGTCAAGCCCGCCAACGTCCTCCTCTCCGAAGACGGCGACCATATCCACGCCTACCTGGCCGACTTCGGGCTCACGAAGTCGGCGCGGGATGTCACGCTCACGGCGACCGGCGAATGGTTCGGGACGGCCGGTTACGCGTCACCGGAGCAGATCCAGGGCGAGCCGGTCGGGCCAGCAAGCGACGTCTACTCGCTGGGCTGTGTCCTCTACTTCTGCCTCGCCGGGTCGCCTCCGTTCTCCGGAGCGCCTGCCCAGGTGATGTGGGCTCACGTCCACGAGGAGCTGCCCCAGCTTCCGTCGGGTGTCCCGCATCGCAAGGAGCTCGACGCGGTGATCCGCAGGGCCACGGCGAAGAACCCGGAGGACCGCTACGCGTCTCCGATGGAGGTGGCCCGCGAGGTGGCCGTAGCCGTGGGAGCGGTCGCGTCGTTCCCAGATATGGACGCGGTTCACGCGGCGCCCACGCGACACCTCCGTCGCTCCGAACCGGCGCAGACCGCCGAGCCCACCGCGGTGATGGCGAAGCGCAGGCGCTGGCCGTACGTAGCGGCGACGGCCGTGGTCCTTCTGCTCGCGGCCGTGGCGGGGGCGATGGCCGTTTTCGATCCGTTTGGCCAGTCGGATACCGAGAGCGCCACGCAAGAGCCGACGGGCCGCTCTGCTGCGCAGTCGCCTCCGGACTCGCCGGAAACGTCCAGTCCCCCGGATGTCGAGCCCGCCGATCCTCCTGAGCCGTCGTTCGTTCGCACGAAGCTTGATCCGACCTCCGGCGCCAGCGCGGTCATGCCGCGAGGCGAGCGGTCGGTGGAGAGCTTCGGCGGGGCCCGGCACAGAACGCGAATCGACACCCCCGCGGGAACGGTCGTGATCGTGGACTACACGCCGCAGGATCCACCCAATCCGGGGAGCGGCTACTCGACGAGCGGCGCCTACGTCACGAACCCGCAACTCGGCGTGACGGCAGAGGAGTACCTGGGTCGCACGTGCGACGAGGGGGCGGTGTGCATCAACTACTCCGTCGACCTCGGGGGGTATGGGTTCGGGGTCCTCGTAGCGGCCGACACCCAGGAGCAGGCGCGACGCGTGGCTCGGAGGCTGGTGCGGACGCTGGACGTGCCCGCTGCGACCCTCCAGCCTCCCGACGTGGTGCAGGACTGCGTCTCGGCGTTTGCACCCAACGTCGCGGATATGTCGGTCCGCAACATGGACTGCGCGGAGGCGGACGACCTGATCGTGGCCGTCATCCAAGATCTGCAGCCGGGGCCGTTCCAGAGCGCGGGGTTCAGCTGCCAGATCCTCCAGTGGGGGCCGAAGGACGGCCCGATCCTCGGAGCGGACAACGTGCGCTGCGTGCAGGGCGATCGAGCGTTCCGATTCAGCTGGGGCGATTAGCGGCGTTGCGCTCCGACCTCGGTTGAACTTCCGAGGCAACCGGAATCGTCGGTGTCGCGTCTCGTGTCGCACGGGATGCACGTGCCGGCTGGCTCATGACGCCGCGAAGCGATACGTTCCGCCCGTGCGCCGCGTCCGCCGTGGGCACCGGAGGAGAGTCCCAAGGCCCCTCACGA
>CALBZE010000053.1 GCA_937889645.1 uncultured bacterium | reverse complement strand
GCCGCCCCCCGCGCCGCGCCAGCGGCGCCGCTCCCCGCCGGCGGCGCAGCCGCCGGCCGCCCCCCGTGCGCCACCGGCGCGCCCCTTGCAACCCAATCGCCCGGACGCATCCACCCCCTTCAGGAGGTCCCCCGCGATGCCGGGCGACGACAAGGGCAAGCGGCGCGGGCGCCGGCTCCGGTACCAGGAGATCGAGGATCCCGACTTCCAGCGGAAGTGGTTGGAGGCGCGCGAGCTGGACGGGGAACAGGTAGAAGCGGCGTTCCGGCACGGCTTCGACTCCCGCGGCCGGTTCGCAGACCGGCCGTTTCACGAGGTCGAGCACTATCTCCGTGAGAGTTGGGAAGGCATGGGTCCGCCCGCGCCGTGGGATGACGTGGTGGGGATCATTCGCTCCGGTTACGAGCACTACAAGGGTGACGCCTTCGGCCTCGTCGAAGAGGTCGACGAAGCGCTCCGCCACTTCCCGGACGTGGAGACCGTCGCCGGCACGAAGATTGGTGGAACCATGGGCGATAGGCCGCTGCTCGGCGCGGCCGAGCCGACGCCGGAGTTCGAGGGCGAGGGCGGGCCCCCGGTCGGAGGTCACGAACTCGACGAGGACCGGCCCGCCGGGAAGGACGGCGAGGTCGGCCGGTGAGCGCGAGGTCCCTCTGTGATCGCGGGGTCAGCCGGCCGTACCGTGATCAGCCGGTCGTACCGAGGTCAGTCGGCCATACGGAGATCAGCCGGCCATACCGGGGTCAGCCGGCCGTACCGAGGTCGCTCTGTGATCGTGGGGTCAGCTGGCCATGCTGAAGTCGGCCGGCGATCCCGAGGTCAGCCGGTGATCCCGAGGTACGCCGGTGATCCCGAGGTCAGCGGGTCACCGCGAGGCCGGCTGGTGACCGCGCGTTCGGCGGGATGACAGCGATTTCAACGCGTGACCCATCGCAACGGCGGCACCGCCGGCGCCTCGCCGAGCGCCACGGCCAATTCGTAGAAATGGAGCAGACCGCGCTGCATCTCCTCGTCCAACCCGTACTCGAGCGAGCGCCAGTAGCGGAGCAGCCACGCCGGGTCGAGACCGAGCCCGGGGCCGTACCGCTCGGCCAGCGTTTCCGCGTTGTCGTCGAAATAGCGGCGCGACGCCGTGAGCACCTCCACGAGCGCGAGCAGCTCCTCGTCTCGCTCCGGGCCGGCCGAGGTCTGCCACAGCGCGAAGACGAACGGGAGCCCGGTCCACTCGGTGAAGAGCGTCCCCAGGTCGAGGAGCGCGTGCGTGGTGCGCCCCGTGCGACGCATCGCGATGTCGCCGATCCAGAGCGCGGCGGCCGCACCGCTGCCGATCGGGTCGGCGTCGTCGGTCTGCACGTACTCGCGGTACCGCGGGCGCAGGCCGTGCCGGATCTCGAGGAGCGCGCGCACCAGGACCACGGAGGTCGCGGACGCGGTCGGGACCGCGACCTCGGCGCCGTCCAGCTCCTCGATCGGGCGGCTCGTCTCGAGCAGGACGCTGTGGACCCCGTTGCGCGCGCCGATCGCGAAGCCCGGGATCAGCCGGTAGCGGTCGGCGTTCCGCGCGTACTCGATGCTCGAGGACGGGGACACGTGGATCGTCCCGGCCCGGAGTTCCGCGTTCAGCGCCGACGGCACGCCGCGGCGCAGTTCGATCCACGGCGGCGCGCCGCCGTCCAGGAGCAGCGCGTGGACCGGGATGCAGTTGCTGTAATCTATGTGTCCGATCCTCAACATCTTCACGTCCCTGCGTCAGCGTCGACGGGCGCGGTAAATTAGCATGGTCACCAGGCGACGCCAGGGCCGTCGCGGCGTCACGGGCGCGCTGATCATCCTCGGCCTCGCCGGGCTCGGGGCCCTCATCATCCTCCTCGACGACATCCGCGACGCGTTCGCCGACGGCTTCACCCTCGTCGGCGTATTCCCCGAGGCCCACGCGCTCGAAGCGGGCACGCCGGTTTGGATCGCCGGGCGGCCGGCGGGCAGCGTGACCCGCGTCGAAATGCTCCGACCCGGGTCCGCCGGGCAGGACCGGTTCGCGGCGACGCTGCGCGTCCGCTCCGCCTACGCGAGGCTCCTCCGCCGCGACAGCGAGCTCACCATCGCGACCCGCGGCCTGCTGAGCCGACCCGTCGTGCAGTTGATGCCGGGCTCCGTCGCCTCGCCGCCGCTCGCCCCGGGCGACACGCTCGTCGCGCGCCGACCCGTCGCACTCCGGCAGCTCCAGGCACGCACGGATACGGTGCGTCGCGCCATCGAATCGCTCGACGCCGACGGACGACGCCTCGACGCACGCGCACGCGCCGGCTGGCACACCGTCCAGGCGGCAGTCGATGCGCTCGGCGCCGCGGGCGACGAGTTCGGCGAGCTCGCCGTCGCCTTCGACCAGGGCACGCTCGGCCGCTTCGCCGGCGACGGCACCCTGCACGCGTCGCTCGCGAGGATCCGCGCCTCTGCCGAGGAGATCGGGAGGCGCGTTGACGCCCGCCTCGCCCGCGTCCGCGACCCCGACCTCGCCGAGGCGATCGCCCGACTCGCCGCGCGCGCCGACACGATCCGCGCCCACGCCGAAGCGCTCGAGGCGATGCTGGAATCCGAGTCCGACGGCTTCCTCGCGCGCTGGCAGGCGGACCCCGCTCTGCGCCAGGCCTTCGCGGCCGTGCGTGCGCAGGTCGACTCGCTCGTCGCCGAGGCCCGACGAGCGCCGTGGCGGTGGGTGTTCTGAGGTCGGAGGTCCTGGATCGAAGGCAGGACGGAGGCCGATCCCTCTCGTGCAACCGGTGGGTGAACCGCTCGTGCAACCGGCGGTCGATCGGCCTCGAGCCCCCGCGGCGTCCGGCCCTATTGCGCGAACACCTTCGCGATGTCCCAGATCGCCGGGTCGAGTCGCTTGAGCGAGCGCACGGCGGCCGACAGCGGCACGTCGCCGATCTCGGTGCCGCGCAGGGAGACCATCCGGCCCCACCCGCCGGCGATCGCCAGGTCTGCCGCGTGGACGCCGAACCGGGTCGCGAGGACGCGGTCGTGCGCCGTCGGCGAGCCGCCGCGCTGGATGTGCCCGAGGACGACGGTGCGGGTCTCCGTGTCGATGCAGCGCTCCATCTCCCGGGCGAGCCAATCGCTGATCTCGCCGGCGCGCACGCGCGAGCGCCGTTCGACCGATTCGGGCGACTCGCCCGCCGGCCGGGCGCCCTCGGCGATCACGACGATCGAGAAGGTGCGGCCCCGTCGCTGCCGCTCCCGCACGCGGTTGCAGACCGCGTCCACGTCGAACGGGTACTCAGGGACGAGGATCACGTCCGCGCCGCCGGCGATCCCCGCGTACGCGGCGATCCACCCCGTGTGGCGGCCCATGACCTCGACCACGATCACCCGGTTGTGTGCCTCCGCCGTCGTGTGCAGCCGGTCGATCGCCTCCGTCGCGATCGAGACCGCCGTGTCGAAGCCGAAGGTGAAGTCCGTGCCGTCCAGGTCGTTGTCGATCGTCTTCGGCACGCCGACCAGCCGGAACCCCTGCTCGGTCAGCTCCAGCGAGGCCGACAGCGTGCCGTCGCCGCCGACGACGATCAGCCCCTCGACGCCATCCGCCTCCAGCGTGCGCCGCATGCGCGCAACGCCGTCCGGCACCAGCAACGGGTCCGTCCGAGATGTGCCCAGGATCGTGCCGCCAAGAGGAAGGATCCCTTTGACCGCGGCCCGGTCCAGCACGACCGACGAGCCTTCGACCACCCCCTCCCAACCGTTCCGGTACCCGATCAGCTCGACGCCCAGCCGCGCGCACCGATGCGCCGCCGCGCGGATCACCGCGTTCAATCCCGGGCAATCCCCACCGCCGGTCAGGAGTCCCAGCCTTCGCGGTGCACTCGCCATTGCGGACCGGATCGGATGTTGTGATGCGACGCGCGGTCGGCCCTCCGACCGCGTTCCGGTCTCGCAGACTCTATGCCGGTTGGTTCGCGACGACGCCCGTCGCCAATGGCAGGATCATCTGGACGGTGGTGCCCACGCCCCGCTTCGAGCGCAGCTCGACCCGGCCGCCGTGCCCTTCCAGGATCTCGCGGCAAATCGGGAGACCGAGCCCCATCCCCTTCGTCTTCGTCGTCGCGAACGGCTCGAAGACCTGCGCCACCCGATCGGGTTCGATCCCCGGCCCGTTGTCGCTCACCTCGACCATGACTTCCCCGCCCCGCCGGCGAAGCGCGATCTGCAGCGTCGGCTCGCCCTCCGCCGCCCGTTCCTTCAGCGCCTCGCGAGCATTGCGGACCACGTTCCCGATCGCCTCCCGCAGGAACGACGCATCGCCTTCGACGACCGCCGGCTCGATCGGGCCGATCCGTACCGTGACCCCCTCGCGGGCCCCCTCCCGCGCGACCGACTCCGCCACGTCACGCACCAGGCCGTCCAGCGACATCGGCTCTAGCTTGAGACGACGCGACACCCCGGCCGCATACGCCGACAGCCCCGCGAGCAGATCCGTCATTCGCATCGCCTCGCCGACGATCGCGTCGCAGATCTCCCGGCGCAGCGCATCGTTCGAGACCATGCGCTCGTCCTGCAGCATTTCCGCGTGGAGGAGGATCGTCTGGAGGGGGTTCTTCACCTGGTGGAGAATCCGCGCCGTCGCCGTCCCCATCGCCGCAAGCCGCTCCGCCTTGACCCGCTCCCGCATGCTCCGCCGTACCAGCGCCAGCGCGATCCCACCCGAGAAGCCGACGATGAGCAGCACCAGCAGCACGTTGATCAGCATGAGGTGCTGAATTTCGGCCAAGCCCACCTCTTGTGCGGTGGTCATCATACATCGGCCCCCTTACGGCGAACGCATATTCTGGAAAGCCTTGAAGATGTCGCGTTTCAAAGGATCGATCGTGAGATGACCGATGCGCGCCAGCACCGCCAGCAGGGAGGTCACCACCACCACAAGTTGCAGGAACTGGTTCAGATGCCAGATACGGGTCGAGTCGATCCTACCGACAACCTCGAAGAACTCGGCCTGAACCGGCAGTAGTAGGGTGTAAAGAGCTGTGATGGCGAAGATCCCCAGCAGGTATGGATCGATTCGCTTGAGGTGCCCCAGGAGGACGAGCGCCCAGAGCAACAGATACCCGGCGATCTCAAGGAACGACAGCGCCTGCGTCCACGACATCAGGACGGTCCAATCCGACGCCGCGCCCGCCCGGACGGCAAGGAGTGCAATCGCGACCGCCCCGATCGACCCAGCCAGCCCCGTCCGCCGAAATGTCCGTGGTCTCGTTAGAAACCGTACCGCAATGAACGGCACGACCGCGCTGACTACGGCGTTCAGAAGGTACGCCGGATTGTAGATCAGCATGCCCAGGGCCGCAGCCTGCGGCCCTGGGCCGTAAACCGAAAGGAACGCGACCGCCTCGACTACCAGCGTCGTGGTGGCGACGACCGAATGTCGCACCGCCACGATTAACCAGGTGCTTCGCACCGGCTGCGGAAGGAGCGTTCCCTGGGCTAGCACAATGTAGAGCGAGCCCACCGCGAGGACGAGCCACCCGGTCAGCGTCAAGACCCGAAGAACGAGAAGGAGGTCCAAAGCGCCTCCCTTCCATCGCTGAGCGCCGTGACACGACTATTGGTCGTTGTCGTCCGGCGGCGGCGGTGGCGGCGGCGGCGGCGGCGGCAGCCAGTCCTCCATCGTGAACACGATCGTTTCCTCCGACCCACCCCGCGCGACCTTCTTCTCCGTCGTCTCCACGATCACCCGCTTGATCACGCCCCGCGGGTCGTGAACGATGATCTCGAAGTCCAGGCCCTGCTCCGGCGACATGATCCGCGTTCGAACCCGCGAGCCCGGGTCCTGCTCCCGGTAGCCCGGATTGCGGAACAGCGTCTTCGTCGATTGCCGACCACTCTCCAGGTGACGCGTCACCTTGATCACCTGGAGCCAGTCCGGTTGATAGCTGATGTCGTAATCGAATCCCCGCTGATCGGTGCCGCGTGCTTCCCGGTTGTGGCGTGGCATCCGTGCCTCCATGGCGTTGGTTTGGGACGTCGTCGTCGCGGATTTCAATACTTTCCCCAACGCCCGGCATTGTCAAGAAATCTGCGCCGCCGTACGCCGTGGCCGAGTACGCTTCTTGCAAACCGCCTCCGCCCGGTCCTCGTCGCCTCGCCGCGGGCGGACGACCATGCACCCCACCATGCCCACGACCAGGCCGCGGCAATGAGCTCGATGATTCGTCGGCAATCCCGTGCACGCACCTCTTGACCAGCGTCTCGGCGCATGCTACTATTCTCCATTATCCGCGATATGTGTACCTTCCGAACCACGGAGGCGGGGACGCCTCGTCGGCTCTATCCGGTTCGTTTCATTCCGTTCCAATCACGAGAAATGATCGACCCCCGGGCGGCGTCGCGGTCTCGCCTGTCGCTACCAATCTTCGTTCCTACGGAGTGATTCGTGGACATCGCCGAACTCAAGAGCAAGTCGGTTGCGGAGCTGCACGAGCTCGCCGAACAGCTCAACATCACCAACTATTCGGGGCTCCGCAAACAGGATCTGATATTCCGCATCGAGCAGAACCTGCTCGACAGCGACGTCGTCCTCCGCGGCGAGGGCGTGCTCGAGGTACTCCCCGAGGGGTACGGCTTCCTGCGCTCGCAGGACTGGAACTACCTCTACGGCCCTGACGACATCTACGTCAGCCCGTCGCAGATCAAGCGGTTCGACCTGCGCACCGGGGACACGGTCATGGGTCAGGTCCGGCCGCCGAAGGAGGGTGAGCGCTACCTCGCGCTGCTCAAGGTCGAGTCGGTCAACGGCGACGACCCGGAGAGGGCCAAGCACCGGATCGCCTTCGACAACCTGCGGCCGCGCTACCCCGAGGAGAGGATCCGGCTCGAGAACAAGGCGGGCGACCTCTCGATGCGGCTCATGGACCTGATCTCGCCGATCGGGAAAGGGCAGCGCGGGCTGATCGTCTCGCCGCCCAAGGCCGGTAAGACGATCCTGATGCAGAAGATCGCCAACTCGATCCTCGAGAACCACCCCGAGATCCACCTCATCGTCCTCCTCATCGACGAACGCCCCGAAGAAGTCACCGACATGGAGGAGAACGTGGCGGCCGAGGTCATCTCGTCGACGTTCGACGAGCCGGCCGACCGCCACACGCAGGTGGCCGAGATGGTGATCGAGAAGGCGAAGCGCCTGGTCGAGCACGGCCGCGACGTCGTCATCCTGCTCGACTCGATCACTCGCCTCGCTCGCGCGTACAACGTCACCGTGCCGCACTCGGGGAAGATCCTGTCGGGCGGTGTGGACGCGCACGCGCTGCACAAGCCGAAGCGGTTCTTCGGCGCGGCGCGCAACATCGACGGCGGCGGCTCGCTCACGATCATCGCGACCGCGCTGATCGAGACGGGCTCGCGCATGGACGAGGTGATCTTCGAGGAGTTCAAGGGGACCGGCAACATGGAGGTCGTGCTCGACCGCCACATCGCCGACAAGCGCATCTTCCCGGCGATCGACATCAATCGCTCGGGGACGCGGCGCGAGGAGCTGCTCCTCGAGGAGAGCGAGCTCAACCGCGTCTACCTGCTCCGGAACTTCCTCTCGGACATGCCGCCCGCCGAAGCGCTGGAGTTCCTCCTGGACCGCATGCGGCGGACGAAGACGAACAAGGAGTTCCTGGACAGCATGGCCCGCGGCTGAGCTGTCCCGAAATTCGGGTCCAATGCGAACGCCCCGGCACCTGCCGGGGCGTTCGTTCTTTCCAGGGCCGATGTTCCCCGCCGCGTCTGCCCTCCCGGGCCAATCCACTCGATCCGCCCGAAGAAGTCACCGATCCCTGTCGCCGGACGGCGCGAGGCGTCCACGCACCAGGAGGTCGCACGTCGCCTGCTGCGGCAGGGACGGAGCTCGCGGCATGCTCAGGATGAGCGCGGGCTCGTGCGTGTCGTCCGGGATGTGCAGTACCAGGTGCCCTGGATCGAGGGGAGGCGCATAGGTGCGCGCACGCCCCGTCGCATCGATGGCGTACGTCTTCCCGGGCGCCGTCCATTCGCCCAGCCGGCGCCCGTACTCGATCCATTCGGCGATGGGATCCGAATCCTCCATCGCCACGCGAGGGAGCACCTCGGTCTCGAAGTGACGCCGCGCCTCCTCGTACACCCGGGGATTGCGCTCCTTGAGGAGTCGCAGCCGCTCCCGGAAGAACGGGCGCGGGTCCTCGACCCCGGCCCGATCGAGCGCGGCCTCGAGGCGGGCGTCCGCACGTGCACGATCCGTCTGCATACCCGGGAGTTTCGCGCCGCCACCCCTGCCCGTCAAGCGAGGGCTGGACGCGAAGGCGCCGTCGCACATCGCCGAACGATCCGCGCGGGCGCCCAACCGCTGGCGCGCGCCTCCGGGCCACCCGCGCGGGCGCCAAACCACCCTCGCGCCGGGTCGGTCCCCGCCTTGCACAGATCCCCTCCCGGTCCCGCGGACCAGTCCACACGGATCACATACGCCAAGGAGGAGTGAATGTACCTGCGGATCGATCGCCTGCAGACGGAGCTCCCGAGAGCGGAGGAACCCGACCCCAATGCCGCGGCCGCCGTACAGGAACTGCTCGGCGGCCGCTTCGGCGAGATGTCCACGCTGATGAACTACACCTATCAGTCCTTCAACTTCCGGGGTCGCAAGAAGCTCAAGCCGTATTACGACCTGATCGCCAACATCGCGACGGAGGAGCTCGGCCACATCGAGCTCGTCAGCGCCACGGTCAACATGCTCCTCGAGGGGTCGACCAGCACGAGGGCGCCTGACCAGAAGCCGCTCGGGGCCGCGAAGGACTACCGCAACTCCTACCACTTCCTCGCCACGGCGCGGACGACGCTGGTCGGGGACTCCATGGGACAGGCCTGGCGCGGCGACTACGTCTTCAACAGCGGCAACCTCATCCTCGACCTGCTCCACAACTTCTTCCTCGAGTGCGGCGCCCGCACCTTCAAGGCCCGGGTCTACGAGATGACCGACAACCCGGTCGCGCGGGAGATGCTGGGATACCTCCTCGTGCGGGGCGGCGTCCATGCCATGGCGTACGCCAAGGCGCTCGAGACTCTGACCGGCGTGCAGGTGACCAAGCTCCTGCCGATCCCGAAGATCGACAACCGCGAGTTCCCGGAGACGCGGAAGTACGAGGACAACGGCATTCACCGCGTCCTCTACCGCTTCAGCCCCGACGACTACCGCGACATGGCGATGATCTGGAACGGACCGTACCCCGACGGCACGGGCGACATGGAGGTCGTGGACGGCCCGCCTCCCGGCGGCGAGATGTACGACCTCGAGCCCGTCCCGGAGGAGTTCGCGCCGGAGTGGGACATGGAGATGCTCACGGAGATCGCCGATCGTCTTCGCAAGGCGGCGTGATCGCGCCGCGGCAGCGGAGGCCGAGCGGGCTTGGAACGCCTGGCTCGCCGGGCGGTCCCCGCAAGAGGTATCCGCATGAGGGCGCGATGCCGGCGCCCTCATGCGCGATTACCGATGGCCGTGCCGCTTCAGCCACCCGATAAGGAACCGCACGACCTCCTCGACGAATTGCGCCCGGCCGCGCTCCGGGCGGTCGAGATGCACGAAGTGGGTAGCGCCGGGGATCGTCACCGTGCGGACTCGTGCCGCGCTCGTCAGGTGGGAGCTCAGCACCTCGGCGTCCTCCGGGCGCGACCAGAAGTCCGACCCGGAGCGGATGACCAGCGTCGCTGCGGTGATCGACGAGGCGTCCCACAAGCGACGTCCCGACGCGAGGTAGTAGCTGTCCTCCATCGCGCCGCTGGGCGCGCGGAAGCTGGCCGGCTCGCGCGTGTGGCTCGTCGGATCGCTCGCGAGGGCCGCCTCCGCGTACGCCTCCGCCACGCGCGGATCCCGCCACTGGGCCTTGTCCTCGAACGGAATGCTGGCGTCCCACGCGCCGAACAGCGATTCCGCCGTACTGAGCCGGTAGGCGCCGTATGCCCGGTTGAACCGCCCGGGGACCTCGGGATCCTCGAGAGACGTGCCCGGGCCGATCTGTTCGTGCCGGTCGGTGCCGCCGTAGAGCGTGTTGTAGAGGACCAGGTGACTGACGTTCTCGGGATACAGCGAAGCGTAGTGGCCGGCCCAGTGACCGCCGGTCGCCCAGCCCAGCAGGGCGACGGATGCGACGCCCTCCCGCTCCATGATCCACGTCACGGCCGAGTGGATGTCGCGCACGGCCTGGTTGGACCGCACGAGCGGCGGGTGCGTTCCCGGCGGACCGTCCATCTCGGGCGGCCGCGTCGATCCCCCGTACCCGCGCACGTCCAGCAGATAGACCGCGAAGCCGGCGCTCGCCAGGTCGGCCGCCAGCGAGTAGCCCGGAACCGGCAGGTCGAACGAAGCGACCGACGGGACGCGTGCGCCGTGCAGGAGCAGAACGGGAGGCAGCGACGTCTGACGAGCCTCGTCGTCGCGTACCTCCCGCACGAACAGCGTGATCCCCGGCTCGCCGGAGATGTGATGATCGACGCGCCGTAGCCCCTGCGCCCGGGCCGGGGATGCCGTGGTCCACGTCGCAGCGGCTACGGCGAGGAGTGCCGCGCCCAGGTGCGTCCAGTGCTTCGACCATCGCCTCGAGATCTCGGACCGCCTCCGCATCAGCGACGACACCGAACGTCGATCCCGATGGTGACTCCCCACCGCCCGTTCGGCGGGCCCCCGCTCAGACGTCGAGGTTCCGAACGTACTTGGCGTTCTCCTCGATGAACCGCCGGCGCGGCTCGACCTCGTCGCCCATGAGCGTCTGGAAGATCCGATCCGCCTGGACCGCGTCGTCGAGCGTCACCTTCATGATCGTCCGCGTCTCGGGGTCCATCGTGGTCTTCCAGAGCTGCTCGGGGTTCATCTCACCGAGACCCTTGTAGCGCTGGACCACGATGTTGCGGTCGCCCTTCCCGTTCGCGTTGAGACGCTGGATGATCTGGTCGCGCTCGTCGTCGGTGTACGCGTAGTACTCCTCCTTGCCCCGCGCGACCCGGTACAGCGGCGGCTGCGCGATGTAGACCATCCCCTCCTCGATGAGCTGCCGCATGTGGCGGTAGAAGAAGGTGAGGAGCAGCGTGCGGATGTGGGCGCCGTCCACGTCCGCGTCCGTCATGATGATGATCTTGTGGTACCGCGCGTTCTGGATGTTGAACTCGTCCTCGCCGATCCCGGTCCCGATCGCGGCGATGATGGTCCGGATCTCCTCGTTGGAGAGGATCTTGTCCATCCGCGCCTTCTCGACGTTCAGGATCTTGCCGCGGAGCGGCAGGATCGCCTGGAAGGACCGGTTGCGCCCCTGCTTGGCCGAGCCGCCGGCCGAGTCACCCTCGACCAGGTAGATCTCGCACGCGGCGGGGTCCGTGATCGAGCAGTCCGCCAGCTTCCCGGGGAGGATGCTCCCCTCGAGCGCGTTCTTGCGCCGGGTCAGGTCGCGGGCCTTGCGGGCCGCGATCCGGGCGCGCGCCGCCTGGACCGCCTTCTCGATGATCGTCCGGGCGACCGACGGGTTCTCGTCGAGGTACGTCGACAGCTTCTCGTAAACGACCTGCTGGACCGCGCTCTGGACCTCCGAGTTGCCCAGCTTCGTCTTGGTCTGCCCCTCGAACTGCGGCTCGCGGACCTTGACCGAGAGCACGCACGTCAGACCCTCGCGCACATCGTCGCCCGACAGCGTGTCGGGGTCCTTCTTCAGAAGGTTGTTCTTCTTCGCGTACTCGTTCAGCGTCCGCGTGAGCGCGGCCTTGAAGCCCGTGAGGTGCGTGCCGCCTTCGTGGGTGTTGATGTTGTTGACGAAGGTGAACGTGTGCTCGTCGTACCCTTCGTCGTATTGGATCGCCACCTCGATCTCGGCTTCCTCGCGGCTCGCCTCGATGTAGATCGGCTTCGGGTGCAGCGGCTTGCGGGAGCCGCGCAGGAAGTCGACGAACTCGACGATCCCGCCCTTGTAATGGTACTCCTCGCGCCGCGGCTTCTTGCCATCCTCCGTGCGCTCGTCCGTCAGCGTGATCAGCAGGCCCTTGTTGAGGAAGGCCAGCTCGCGCAGCCGGTTGGCGAGCGTGTCGAAGTTGTAGGTGAGCTCCGAGAAGATCTCGTGGTCGGGCTTGAACGAGACGGTCGTGCCGGTCCCCTTGGCCTTGCCGATCACGGTCAGCTCGGTGACCTTCGTGCCCCGCGCGTAACGCTGGTGGTAGACCTGGCCATCGCGCCGGACCTCGACCTCGAGCCACTCCGACAGGGCGTTCACCACGCTCACGCCCACGCCGTGCAGACCGCCGGAGACCTTGTACGAGGACTTGTCGAACTTGCCGCCGGCGTGGAGGATCGTCATCGCGACCTCGACGCCCGGGATCTTCTCCTCCGGGTGCGGGTCGACCGGGATCCCGCGGCCGTCGTCGATCACGGTGATCGAGTTGTCGGGGCGAATGATCACGTCGATCCGCGTGCAGAACCCGGCGAGCGCTTCATCGACGGAGTTGTCCACCACCTCGTAGACCAGGTGGTGCAGCCCGCGGACCCCCGTGGAGCCGATGTACATGCCCGGCCGCTTCCGCACGGCCTCCAGCCCCTTCAGGACCTGGATCTGACCTGCGGAGTAGTCGTTCTGGTTCGGCTGCCTCTTCGCCATCGTGTCTTCGCTCTGTCGTTCGGGAATTTTCGATGATTTCTACTACCCCGAATCGGCCTCCGGGTTGCCCCGCGACCCCGAAGATTTTCAGGCCGGTGCGCGGCGTTCGCGACCCCGGCGCCCCGGTCGGGCGGGTGAGTCGAAATCTATCGAATTCGTGCCCGGGCCGCACTCGTCGTCGGGCGCCCCGGCCGCACCCGCTCTTGGGCGACCCGACCGCACCCGTCAGCGCGTGTCCGGCCCGGCCGCTTCCTCGTCCATGAGGAATCGGATCTTCTTGATGCGGCCGCGCGGGCGATCTTCGTTCAGTCGCTCGAGGATCTCGCCCTCCATCAGCTTGAGCTCCATGAGCCAAGCGCTGGATCGGACCGCGACGAAGAGCGTGCCGCGCGAGACGCGCAGGGGCCGCGTCACGGCCGCGATCCGGTCCCCGACCCGCTCGGCCCACTCGGGCACGACGGCGGCCTCCTCGACCCGCTCCGCGATCCCGGAACGCTGGAGGTATCGCTCGAGCGCCTCGACGACCCGGGTCGGACCCTCGTGCCTGCGGCTCACGTGAACACCTCTCCACGGGCGATGCGCCACCGGGGCAGCGTGCCCTGGCGCGGTTCCAGGTCGGATGCCTTGGGCGCGGTCAGGATCGCCTGCCCGTGCCCCTCGGCTTCCAATAGATCCAGGATTCGCCGGGACCGGCCGGAGTCCAGCTCGGCGAAGATGTCGTCGAGGAGGATGATCGGCTCGCGGCCGCGGACCTCGCGGATCGTCTCGGCCTCGACCATCCTGAGCGCGATCGCGGCCGTGCGCTGCTGCCCGCCCGAGCCGAAGTCCCTGAGATCCGCCTCCCCGCTCATCGTCTGGAACCGGATCGCCAGGTCGTCGCGGTGCGGGCCGGCGAGCGTGACGCCTCGCTCCCGCTCACGCGACGCGAGCCGCGCCAGCTCCGAGCGAAACGCCTCCGCCGCCTCGGCCATGGTCGGCGGCGCATCTCCGGCCCGCATTGGGATCGCGCAGTCGTAGGCGAGCCACGCCGCGGCGCCGCCCGAGATCGCCTCGTAGCGCCGGGCGAACCCGTCGGCACGGTCCGCGACCCACTCCGCCCGAGCGACCACGATCCGGGAGCCCCACTCGACGAGCCCCTCGTCCCAGGCCGCGAGGAGCGCGGGCGGCGCGCCGTCGCGCAGCATCGCGTTCCTCTGCTTCAGGACCTGGCGGTAGCGCTGCAACGCCTGGAGGTACCCCGGCCGGTTGAGGGAGAGGACGATGTCCAGGAAGCGGCGCCGCTCCGCGGGCGAGCCGGCCACGATCGCCACGTCCGAGGGCGAGAAGATCACCGCGCCCACTCCGCCGAGCGCGTCCCCGATCCGCTCCGGGACCGCGCCGTTCACCGCGACCCGCTTCCGCCGCGTCCGGCGCTCGTACGCCGCCTCGATCTCCCGGACGTCCCCGTGGGTCGGGTCCTCGAACCTGCCCCGTACGTGGAACGCCTCCTCCTCCATGCGCACTAGTTGCTCGTCCGGCGCGCCGCGGAAGGAGCGGAAGATCTCCAGGTAGTAGATCGCCTCGAGCAGGTTCGTCTTCCCCGAACCGTTGTCCCCGATGATCGCGACGCCTTCGGCCGGAAAGGTCAGCTCCAGCTCGTTGAAGTTCCGGAAGCCGCGCAGCCGTAGCTCGCGGCACACCCGGGTCGACGTAGCGTTGCTCATCGAGGGAGACGTCGTCGGGGCGCCTGGGCGTTTCGCCTACTTCCCCGCGAACTGCGCCTTCCGCTTCTCGAGGAACGCCTGCATCCCCTCGCGCATGTCTTCGGTCGACGCGAGGAGGCCGAACAGGTTCGACTCCAGCATGAGCCCGTCCTCGAGCGTCGCGTTCTGCGCGTGGTTGACCGACTCGATCGCGAGCGCGAGCGCGACGGGGCCGTTCGCGATGATCTTGCGGGCCAGCGCCTGCGCCTCGGTCATCAGCTCGACCTGCGGGACGACCCGGTTCACGAGGCCGATCCGGTAGGCCTCCTGGGCGTCGATCATGTCGCCGGTCAGGATCAGCTCGAGCGCGCGCCCGCGGCCGACGACCCGGGGCAGCCGCACCGTGCCGCCGTAGCCGGGGATGATCCCGAGCTTCACCTCCGGGAGCCCGAAGCGCGCGTTCTCGCTCGCGATGCGCAGGTGGCAGGCGAGGGCGAGCTCGAGACCGCCGCCGAGGGCGAAGCCGTTGACCGCGGCGATCACGGGCTTCGGCATCGCCTCGAGGAAGCGGAACGTGTCCTGCCCCTGGCGCGAGACGCGGACGCCCGAGATCGGACCCATCTGGGCCAGCTCGGCGATGTCGGCGCCGGCGACGAAGGCCTTCTCCCCGGCGCCGGTCACGATCACGGCGCGCACGGAGTCGTCCGCCGCGAGGGCGTGGAACGCGCGGTCCAGCTCGGCGACCGTGTCCGCGTTCAGCGCGTTCAGCTTGTCCGGCCGGTTCACGACCACGACCGCGACCCCTTCGCTGCGCTCGATCCTGACGTACTCGTATGCGTCGCTCATGGTGCTGAATTCGTGCGGGTTGAGGCGGCCGCGGCGGCTCGCCGCGACCCGGCGGCGAATATAGACGCCGGTGTCTGGTGGAGCAATCGGCGGGAGCCGGCCCCGGCGTGGAGCCCGGAAGCGCCGCGTCGGCGTGAGCGGCGGGCGCGCGTCGTCGCCGGCTACCCCCGGCCGTTGCGCCTCCCCCGGACGATCCCTTCGACGAGGCGGCTCGGGTCGTAGTAGCGCCGCACGACGTCGCGGATCCGGACCGGCGTGACCGCGCGGATGCGGTCCTCGAACTCCCGGATCTCCGCGAGCCCGCGCCCGAGGAGGAGCGCGCCGGCGATGTCGCCGAGCTGGGCGGAGTTGGTCTGGCTGCGGATCTTCCACGAGCCGACCGTATACTCCTTCGACCGCTCGACCTCCTCTGCCGCGAGCGCCTCGTCGGCCAGACGCTCGAAGTGCTCGATCAGCCCGGACCGCGCTTCGTCCTCGCGCTCGGGCGCCGTCGCGATGTAGGCGACGAAGGCGCCGCCCAGCCATCGCGCGATCGGGTACGCGGCGACCGTGTACGCAAGCGAGCGCTGGCTGCGCAGGTCCTCGAAGAGCCGGCCGCCCAGCCCGCCGATCGCGTTCGAGAGGACGTCCAGCGCGTAGGTCTCGGGGTCGTTTCGGTCCGGCCCGGGGAAGCCCAGGAGCTGCGCGGTCTGGGCCTTGTCGCGCCCCACGACCTCCGCGCGCGGCCCGTCCGGCCACGCCGGCCGGCGGGGCGACGTCTCCTCGGGCCGACACCGGACCTCCTCCATCTCCCGCGCGATCGTCCGCGCCGCGGCGTCCGGATCCACGCCGCCGACGACCACGACCCACGGTGCGCCCTCAAGGACCTGCTCCCGGTGCCACTGCACCAGCGCGTCGCGGTCGACGGCGCGCAGGCCCGCTTCCGTGTCCTCGAGCGCGAAGCCGTACGGGTGGCCACCGAATGCACCCTGGAGGAAGAGGCGCAGCGGATAGCGGTACATGTCGTCCCGGAGCCGCTCGACGTCGGCCAGGGCGATGCGCCGTTCCAGCTCCAGCTCGTCCTCCGGGAAGGTGGGGCGCAGGGAGACGTCGGCGAGGATCGCGAAGCCGGCGTCGAAGCTGCGCGCCGGGAGCGACAGCGTCCACTGGAACATGTCGGTGCCGATGGACGGCGAGATCGAGCCGCCGAGCGCCTCCGTCGCCTCCGCGATCTGCCGCGCGGTCCGATTCCGCGTACCCTTGATCGACGTCCGCGCCATGAGGCCGGTGATCCCGGCGAGGTCCCGCGATTCCATCACCGGCCCGCCCCGCAGGAAGATCCCCATCGACACGAGAGGCGACGCCGGGCACGGCTTGATCGCGACGCGCACCCCGTTCGCGAGCGTGTAGAAATGGACGCCGTCCTCGACGCCGTCGGCGACGGGCGCGGCGGCCGGCGTCGCGGGGGGCGCCGCCGTCGCGGGCGCAGCAACCGCTTCGCTCCCGGCCGACGCCCCCATCAGCCGGCCCTCGAGTTCCGTCGCGCTCCACCCCAGCGGCCGCGAGGAGGCCGGCCTGTAGACGAGAACGGTCGAGCGGTCGAGCGCGAGGTGCTCCCGCGCCACGCGGAGCAGATCGTCCGACGTGGCGCCGGCGATGGCGGCGACGTATCGGCCGAGGAGCCGCCAGCCGCCGTACGCCTCCCACCGGGCGAGGAGGTTCGCCTGGCCGTCGACGGTCTCCATGTTCCGTAGCAGCCGGGCCTCGAGGATGCTGCGCGCCCGCTCCAGCTCCTCGGCCGGGACCGCCTCGCCGCGCAGCGCGTCGACTTCCCTCCACACGGCGGCGACGGCGTCGCCCGCGGCGTCGGGCTCGAGCTCGGCGCTCACCGTGAAGACGCCGATCTCCGTCGGCGTGTAGTTCGATGCGCCGATCGAGTGGACGAGCCCCGCCTCGCGCACGCCGCGGTAGAGCCGCGAGGCGCGGCCCTGACCGAGGACGACGGCGAGCAGGTCGAGGAACGGCGTGTCGGGGTGCAGCACGCCGGGCGTCCTCCACCCCCATTCCAGGTGCGCCTGAACGATGTCGCCCGTCAATTCGCGCACGCGGAGGCCGCGCGTGTCCGGCTCCGCGGGCGACGTCTCCTTCACCACGTCGCCGCCGGGCACGTCGCCGTAATAGTGCTCGACCAGCCGGTACGCTTCCTCCGCCTCGACGTCGCCGGCGATGACGAGAACGATGTTCGGCGCGCGGTACAGGTCGCGGTAGTAGCGCCAAACGTCCTCGCGCGTGAGGCGGCGCAGCCCCTCCTCCGTCCCGATCCGCCAGCGGCGTATGCGGTGGACGTCGAACATCGCCTCGTAGAGCCGCTCCGTCGCGACGGCGCGCGGGTTGTCCAGCTTCCGGTTCGCCTCCTGGATGATCACCTCGAGCTCCTTGCGGAGCTCGTCCGGGTCGATCTCGGAGTGCTTGAGCGCGTCGGACTGGATCTCGAGCCCTCGCTCGAGCGCCGAGGAGGGGAGGACCGTGTAATAGCTCGTGTAGTCGTAGATCGTACCGGCGTTCAGGAACCCGCCCGCCGCCTTGGTCGCCCGCGCGATCTCGCCGACGCCGAAACGCTCCGTCCCCTTGAAGTACATGTGCTCGAGGACGTGGCTGATCCCCACCACCGGGTCGGGCTCGTTGAAGTAGCCCGCCTTGACGTGGGTCACGATCGCGACCACGGGCGCGGAGCGGTCCTCCCGGATCAGGACCGTGAGCCCGTTGGGGAGGCGTCGTTCGTGCGCGGAGAGCAGGTCCAGGATTTCTTCGCCGATCATCCCTTCGGTCGTCTCCGGTGTGCGGCGCGGCGGCGAAGGTTAGGCGGCAACCCGCGTGCCCTGCAAGCGCGGCCCGGGGGTTGCTTCCTCACGCGACGCACGGTCGGCCCGCTGACGGAGGAGGCCATGAATCCGACCAATCGCGCGATCCTGGACGGCGCGGTCGTCGTCGCCAGGGAGACGGGCGCAAATGCAATCCTGCTCGCCGCGGCACTCCCCGACGAGGCCGCCTACCTGCGCCGGCAACTCGGCCCGACGGGGAACGTGATCACCGTGGCGGTGGGTGCCGAGGCGGGGCTCATCACGGAAACCGACGTCGTCTCCCTCCCCGAGGTGCGGATCCGGCGCCGCGGCCGCGCCAAGATCGCGCTCCTGGAAGGGCTCGCGGCGGGCCTGCTCCGCCCGGACGAGCGCGTCATCGTCATCTCCGGCAACGCGGTCGACGGGCAGTGCGAGCTCGACACCGTCGCCCTCGTGGACCTGCGCAACGAAGAGGACTACCTCGACGGCCAGGCCGATGCGCCTCTCAATATCCTGAGCCAGGTTTCCGACCCGGCCGTCTTCGACGCGGTCCTCACCTTCTGCGTGGAGCTGGGACACGTCGGGCGCGAGGGACGACCCGTCGGCATCCTCATCACCCTCGGCGACCACGAGGCGGTGCTCGAACGCTCGCACCCCCTCGTCCTCAACCCGTTCGAGGGGCACCCGGAATCCGAACGCCAGATCCTGAACGTCGGGACCAAGCGCGCGATCCGCGAGTTCTCCGGGATGGACGGCGCGTTCGTGATCCGGGCCGACGGCGTCGTCGTCGCGGCCGGGCGCTACCTCCAGGACCTCGCGCCCCCGGGCGACCTGCCCCCCGGGCTCGGCGCGCGACACCGCGCCGCTGCCGGGATCACCGCGGCCACCCGCTGCGTCGCATTCGCCGTCTCCGAGTCCACGGGCGACACCCGCGTCTTCGGCGGCGGCCGCATCATCATGACCATCGAGGCCAACGATTGACGGATGGCGCCGTCACGCGCCATCCTCAACGTCGCAACCTTTTCCGGGAGCGGATCGTGCTGGTCTACCTGAACGGCGAGTTCCTGCCGCACGCCGAAGCGCGCGTCTCCGTCGACGACCGGGGATTCCTCTTCGCCGACGGCGTCTACGAAGTCATCCGCGTCTACCGTGGGCGCCCCTACCTCCTCCCCGAGCACCTCTGCCGGCTGGCCGGCGGGATCCAGGCGCTCGAGATCCCCTTCGACGCCTACGGCGAGCTGCGCGACGTCGCCTTGCGCCTCGTCGAGGAGAACGGGATCGAGGACGAGGGGAACATTTACATCCAGGTGACCCGCGGCGCCGCGCCCCGGAAGCACGCGTTCCCGCCGGCCGACACGCTGCCGACGGTCTACGTATCCGTCAAGCCCGCCAGGCGCCACCCCGACGCGTACTACGACGAGGGCGTCGACGCCATCACCACGCCCGACACGCGCTGGTCCCGCTGCGATATCAAGTCCGTCGCGCTCCTGCCGAACGTGCTCGCCAACCAGAAGGCGCACGCGGCGGGCGCGTTCGAGGCGCTCTTCGTGCGCGACGGGATCGTGCTCGAGGGGTCGCACTCGAACGTGATGGCCGTCGTCGACGGGACGCTCGTGACCTACCCGAAGTGCAACTACATCCTCGCCGGAATCACCCGTGACCGCGTCCTCGCCCTCGCCGCGGAGCTGGGGATCCCCGTCCGGGAAGGCCCGATCCTCCTGGACCGCCTGCACCACATCGACGAACTCTTCCTCACCGGGACCACGACGGAGGTCATGCCCGTCGTGCGCGTGGACGGGCGGCCGATCGGGACCGGCGAGCCGGGCGCCATCACGCGTCGCCTGATGGACGCGTACAGGGCGGAGATCGGCCGCTGAGCCGCGGCCGGCGCGCTCACGCCCCGTTCTCGAGTTCGTCGACGTAGAGGCGCCGCACGAGCGCCAGCGTGAACGCCAGGATCGGGACCGCGAGGAGCAGCCCCAGGAAGCCGAACAGCACCGCCATGAGCGCGCCGAAGAGGAGCGTCAGCGCCGGCGGCAGCCGGACCGCCCCCTTCATCACGAGCGGCGTGAGCAGGTTTGCTTCGAGCTGCTGGATCGCGACGTAGAGCACGACCACCCACAGCGCTTTGCCGGGCGAGAGGAGCAGCGCCACGGCCACCGCGGGGACCGCGCTCAGGATCGGGCCGTAGATCGGGATGAACTCGAGCAACCCCGCGATCAGCCCGAGCGCCAGCGCCGCGGGGATGTCCATCAGCGTGAGCCCCACGGTCGTGGCGACGCCTACCACGAGCATGTTGATCGCCGTCCCCAGGATCCATTTCCTGAGGTCCGAGCCCGCCTCCCGCAGTGCCCGCTCGATGTGCGGCCGGGCCTGCGGCGGGAAGAGGCGAGTCAGCCCCTCCATGTAAAGCCGCGCCTCGATCGACAGGTACAGCCCCGCGAACACCACCACGAACAAGCCGAAGACGGTGCCGACCGCCGTATTGAGGAGCGGCAGCGCGCCCGCCACGATGTCCGCCGCCTCCCGCCCCAGCCGATCCTGGAGCTGCGCCGCGATCTCCGGACGCGGACGGCCGACCTCGCCCGTCACCGCCATGTACTGCGCGCGGACCCACCGCTCCACGTCCGCGACCGCCTCCGGCAGCTCCCGCTCGATCACCACGAGCTGACTCCGGAGCGTCGGCCACGACAGGAAGAACAACCCGCCGAGCAGCGCGAGGAGCAGGACGAGCACGAGCACCGCCGCCAACGCCCTCGGCACCCCGAGCGCCTCCAGCCGGTCGACGAAGATCGACAGGAACAGCGCGACCAGCGCCGCGAAGAACGTCACGAAGAGCAGGTCCCGACCCAGCCAGAGCAGGTGCGCCAGGGACCAGAGCCCGATGACCACCAGCGTGGCCCGCGCGACGAAGCCGATCGTCACGCCGCGGCCAGCACCGCCGTTCCCGTCCGACACCTGCCACAACGCTCGCCTCCCACGCTCTTGCAGGGCTTCCGCCCCGTAGGGGGCACGGCTCGTGCCACCCGCGGCCGCGACGACCATGGCGCCGCCCCCTCCGTTGGCTTATCGTTCGCTCGGTCGCAGCGAATCGCGCGGGGCCGGAGACCGAATATCTCCCGAAACACCCCTCCGCCCACCGGGGTACCACCCCCAGGGCAATCGCGCATCGAAACCGCACCAGAAAGGTGGATTGGGATGAGTCGCTCGCTGAACAAGGTGATGCTGATCGGGAACGTCGGGTCGGAGCCCGAGGTCCGGACGACCGCATCGGGAACCAAGGTGGCCAAGGTGTCGCTGGCCACGAACCGGACGTTCACCGACCGGTCCGGACAGCGGCAGGAGAAGACGGAGTGGCACCGCCTGACGTTCTGGGACCGTCTGGCCGAGCTCGTCGAGCAGTACGTCCACAAGGGGGACCGGCTCTACGTCGAGGGCCGGATCGAGTACTCGCAGACCGAGGACGGCCAGGGCGGCACCCGTTACTGGACGGACATCGTCGTCCAGGAGATGGTGCTCCTCGGCCAGGGCGGAGGAGGCGGCGGCGGCGACTTCGACGCCGGCGACCGCGGGTCGCGCGGCGCGCCGCGTCGTCAGCCGACTCCGGCGCCCGGCCCGTTCGACGACGAGGACGACGACCTGCCGTTCTAAAGGGTGGTAACTTCAGCCCATACAAATTCAGGCGTTATTCTCACCGTAG
>CALBZE010000052.1 GCA_937889645.1 uncultured bacterium | reverse complement strand
ACCGGAGACCCGTGGGTCCGTTCGCTTTTACACAGAAGAAGGTACGCTACCCTTGCGGACCTACAAGACCGGGTCAAGCGGCAACGTAGGCCGAGGGCGTCCTGACAGCTCGCATGGCCGGGCCGGATGCGCCCTAGCCACCTGCGCTCGGGGCGAAAGCCCCTGAGGTCCTGCACGGACGTGACAGCAATCGGGCCCGGGCATCTCAAAATATGATGAGTTTCTCATCCCAAGATTTTTGCAACCCCGCAACACCCCGGCAATATGGAAGATAATCTTTCGCGATCGTGCGGATAAGCTTCAAGAGCCTCGTTTCCAGACGACAGAACACGAGACCACCGGGGTCGCGACCACGCCGATCCCCGCCGGGCGGTCCGTCATCGCGCCTTCCCGGCGAGAAACTCGCTCGCCAGGAGGTCTTTCCGGAAATTCGACTCCCAGCCCTGCGGCAGTCTGCCGACCCGGAGGAATGCGCGCTGAACGAGACGGAGGAACTTGTGCTCGGCCGTCTCCTGCTCCTCCGTGTCGCCGCACCATTGCCTCACCGGCGCCTCGCCCGCGGGCACGAGGTCCATCAGCAAATCAAGGGTGCAGGCGCGCACGCCGCGCTTGGCATGATCGGTCTCGTTCTCGCTGTGGACCACGACGCATCCGACCGCCCGGAAGCCCGCCTCCTGGAAGGCAGTGAACAGGTCGACCCAGGCCTCCGGCTCCCGGTTGGCGTAGCTGAGGATCAGATGGCCATCCGCCTTGAGGCAGCGTCTCACCTCGGAGAAGATCCGGGTGAGGAGCTGCCTGTAGGCTCCGTCCCCGGAGTTCTGCCCCGTCGCCTCGTTGACGACCGCCTCTCCGGCGAGAGGGGCGGTCGACATCCGGGACCAGGCGCGGAGCGGCAGCGAGAGCTCGCTGTACTGAACGTCGTCGTGGTACGGCGGATCCGTCAGCACGAGGTCGACCACCGATCTCCTGAGCGCCATGGACTCCGAGCTGCCGGTGACCACACGAACATCGACCTTCGAGGACAGCGCTTTCTTGCCGTTCGTGTTCTCCAACTCCTCCACAACCAGCCGCTTCCCGGTCTTCGAGGACAGCCACTCCGCCGCACGCAGCAGCTGACGGATCCTCCGCATCACCGTGCCGCGACCCGCGGTTCGAGTGCCCCATACGTTGGGCTCGGCGCACAGGGTCGTGAAGTTGAACCGATGGTTGGCCATGGCCTCGTAGCTCTTGAGATACCACCGGTCCCAACGCGAGAGATGCCCGGCCATCTCCGCGGCGCCGATCACCGCCATGCGCAACGCGGTGCGGAGATCCTCTCCCTCGATCACCTCGTCGATCTTGGCGTGCAGGGCCTCGAGGACCGCCCGCTGCCGGCGCGGGTAGATGTCTTCCCAATTCCTGAAGCCGTGCCGCAGCAGCACCTTCGTTTCCTGACCCTCGACGATCGGACCGAGAGACTTCGTCGGCCGCCAGTGATCTCCTTCCGCCTGCTCGATCTCCTCGGGGGTCGGGAACGCGATCTCGCGACGTCCTTTCTGGACCCGCTCGACCAGGACGATCTCCCAGGACCAGCTGCCGTTCGCGGCACGCTGCTCCAGCTTCTCCTGGTGGCCGCATCCCTGGCAGGTGATCAGACGCTGTTTGGTGTAGCTCGCCTCGGGATCGACGAGCCGCTTGCAGGTCGGGCATCGCGTCTCCTGGCTGTAATCCGCGGAGAACAGGTGCCCTTCCGGACAGGCCAGGAACGCCATCGTCTTCCCCCGTTCCTTGCGCTGCAGGAGCGAGACGAGGGCGTGCGGGAAGAGACGTTCCCGGCGGCCGCAGTTCGAGCAGGCGGCGGTCGCCACCCGGAACGTATGGGAGATCTCGGCGGGCGTGCCGTCGGAGAAATGCGTCGAATAGGCGGCGGCGATCAGGTCGCTGCAGGCGCCCTGGAACTTCAGGGCCGCGCGGCTGAGCTCGACGGGCCTCGGCAGCGAGAGCATGGCCGCGAGACCGGCCGACGCCCATGGATTCAGGTCCTGGGCATACACGCGGTGCCCCCTCATGACCGCCGCCAGGGGGATGACCCCGCCGCCGCTGAACGGATCGGCGACGAGGCGTCTTCCCGGATGGTCCCGGGCGAACGCATCGAGGATGGCGCCATTGACGGACTCGGTCCGCCTCGCCCACCAGCGGTATACGCTGATGGGCGGCAGGTGGAGCTCCCGGTTCCGGCTTTCCCGGCGGGCCGATCGGTTCACCGCCGCCACGTCCAGATGACGAAGCGGGCTACGGATGCCTTTGCGGGTGCTACGATCGGTATTTCGTTTCCGGTTATGACCGGCCATCGGCGTCTTCGTGTTCCTCGCAGTGGCCTTGCCGACAACGCGCATGTCAGCCATCACCCTTCCATGATACCGGACGTCTCCGCCTCCCGCCTATTGAAAACCTCTGCCTTACAACGGCCGAAGTTGTTGTCCGGTCAACGAATCGGGGGTAGCCCCGCCGAAAGGAGGTCGCGGGGCACCTGGATCCGGACGGAGCTCCAGCGGCCCGTCCCCCGGATCGAGCCGATGGGGTCGGTCGGCAGCAGGCGCTCGATGGCGTCGATCATGCACCAGCCCAGGATCCCGATCTTTCCGTCCTGCCCACGCTCGCAGACGACCAGCCTCCAGGACGGATCCCGGGAGCCGACCTCCGCCTCGTTCCTGGAGATGAAGAATCTGCACATGGGGCCCGGACTCCCGATCGTCTTGACCTCGATCCTCAACGCTTTGCCCTGGAGGGTCGGGGTCACGACGTCGTAGCCGAGCAGGGCCGAGACGCGGCTCACCTGGCGGACGGCCACACGCAGCTCGGGACGCCCCAGCCTCTCGAGCTCGGCCCGGTACGCGGCGACGACGGCCTGCTCGCCGAGGTCCCCGAGCTTCGACAGGGCTGCGGGATCGAACGTCTGGGCGGCCGCGAGCAGGGCAGCCTCCCGCTGGTCCGGGTTCGGGAGCAGATCGGCGAGACGCTCGAGCTCGTGCTCCGGGATGAACTCCTCGTCGACGTCGCCGCTCGCCGTCGCCACGTGCAGCCAGAGCGGCGCCTCGATGGCCAGCAGGGTCGTAACCAGTGCCCGAATGGCCTCCTCTTCCTCGAGCTCCTCGAGATCCTGCAGCCCGTCGGCAGGAATCAGGTCCTCTCCGATTCTCTGCAGCAGCCCGCACCGGACGAGCAAGCGTTTCCCCGCCACGAGGTCCGTCGCTCGGAACAGCCCGTTCGTCGGCAGGTGCTGGTACGACTTCTGGGCGGACGTGACGGTCGTCCCCCAGGCGTCGACCGTGCGCGCGACGAGCAGGGCCGCCCGGAGAATGTGCCTGGTCGGGAGCATCGGCGGCTCATCTAATCGCGGATCTTCGCGCTCACTCTCCGCGCAAGTGCTTGAAGAGGGCGTCCAGATCTTCGTTGGTCTCGATCGCAGGACCGTAGTCTTCATCATCGGGGAGGGCCATGGTCACGATGTCCGGATCATCGAGCATCGCGGCGAGCCGCGCGCTCTTTTGCTTCACCCGGGAGTCGACGATCTCGTCGATCGTGCCCTCGGTGAGCAGGAACGTGATCCGGGTCTCCGCATCCGGCGGCAGGCCGAGGCGATGGATCCGGTCGACGCTCTGGAGATACTGGCCGGCGTTGAACGTCCGGTCCAGATAGATGGCGTCGTGACACACGTCGTGCAGGCTGATCCCTTCGCTGGTCGCCGCCGGGTTCGCGAGCAAAATCATGCAGTCAGGGTCGGTGCGGAACCGGTGGAGCTCTTGCTCGCGCGTCCGGGGGGCCGCGGGAGCCGTCACCTCGGACGGGATGCCGCCGTGGATGATCGCTGGCCTGTAGCGGCCGAGCATCTTCTCCAGCGTCTGGAGATTGCGGACGAAGTTTGACCAGACGAGTGTCTTCCGCCCCATCTCGGCGTTCTCCTTCACCAGATGCGCGAGCTGGGCGAACTTCCGCGGCGTCTCGTGATGGCGGTAGTTGGCGAGCAGATCCTTCAGCGCCGAGTCCTCCGCGATCTCGAGCGGCGGATGCCGGAACTGGATGGGGTCGTAGCGCGAGGATCCCGCGACCAGCAGGGCCGGGTTGGTGGCCGCCTCGAGCAGGTACATGACTACCTTCCCCATGTCGGCGAGGCTCGCGCGGTCGCGCCGGTCGAGCGTCCAGAGTCCGTTGTACTGGTCGCGCAGGGCCAGGTAGATGTCGCGTTGCAGGCCCTCGAGCGGCACGCGGATCACGCGGTAGGTGGGTTCCTTGAGCCCCAGCTCCGATTTCCTCGTCCGGACGAACAGCGGCCGGATGCGCGCCGCGATGCGGCTCCCCGCATCGGGCGGTGGAGCGGGCGTCCGGACGTCATCGGGAAGCAGCTGGTAGCCCTGCGTCGGCCACAGGAACTCGAGGATGGCTTCCAGGTCGAGCGGGCTCTGCGGCGCGGGAGTGCCGCTGAGCAGGTCCCGGCGTCTCGGGCCGTAGGCCAGGTTCAGGACCGCGCGGCCCCACTGGCCGGCCCAGCCCTTCTTGATGCGGTGGCCTTCGTCGATGATGACGTGCGTCTCCGCGGCCCCCACCCAGTCGGCGATCTGGCGGTAGTTGTTCGTGAGACGCTGGTAGTTGACGATCAGGATTTCCGTGCGCGAACCGATGCGTCCCTCGTAGCGCTGGATGACAGGGGGCGTCGAAAAACAGACGCTCACTTCCGAGAGCCATGCATCGAAGGCCGAGAGCGGGGCGACGACGAGCAGCCTCTCGATCCGGCCCGCGTGCCGTTCGGCCTCGTAGGTGGCATAGGCGACCGCGGTCTTCCCTGCGCCGGGAACCGAGAAGTTAGCGCCGTGCGGCAACGCCAGGAGACGGCCCAGGTCCCGCCATTGGAAGGGGCGCAGTTCACGCGCGTACCGGCTCCCGCGAAGGCGCTCCCTCGCCTGTTCCTCGGTCAGGGGCTGGATCCCCCGGAGGATGGCCTTCAGCGTATCCTCCTCCCGCCGGATGGCCGTCAGCAGGTCCCGCGTCGCCTGATCCATCTCGAGCGGTACGCGGTACTGCTCGCACAGGATGCGAAGGAGCTTTCGGTACGCGAGGAAGACGTCCGCCGAGACCTGGAGGCGGTCGCCCTTGACGAGTGCGGCCGAGCCGAACTCTGCCCGGAGCCGGAGCCAGAAATCGGATCCGACGGCGCTCCCGCCGATCAGGGTCACAACGGGCGGGGTGCCGTGGGTGCGAATCTGAAGCCGACCGAGCGTCGCGGTGGCCATGGTTACGCGGTCACCTTCGGAGTCCGATCGAATTCCATGCGCAGTGCCTCGACCATCCGTTCGATTTCCTTCAGCCGTTCCTCGAAGCGGTTATGGTCGAACTTCGGATCCGTCCTCGCGTTGAGATAGCTGTCGCGCGCGTTCTCGAGCTTCCGGTAGGCTTCCGCGAGGAACCGCGCCGGCGCCTCCAGACGGTTGCCCTTCTTGGCGGCGTCCCGGATCTCGTGCGCGGCATCCTCGATCGCCGCGCGTATCTCATCGATCAGCGTCTCCCGGGCGATTTCCACCGGCCGGCCGTTCTTTGGCTGCAGCCGCACGTAGTCGTCGCCATGCGTTCGGGCGATCAGCTCGAGCAGCTTCCTGGGGTCCGCCTGCGCGTTCTCCGCGCCCGAGGGCTCGATCGGGTCGCCCAGGAGATCCAGATCGGAATTCGAGGCGGAGACCGTGTCCGTCTCCGCGTCGCCATCCGAGCCGATCAGGCTCGCGATGTGGTCGCCCAGCTGGCTCTCCTCGAGCCCGGACAGGAGGTGCTCCTCGAAGAACCGGGCATCGATCTCGCGCAGCTCGCGGTAGCCGACCCCGGCCAGCATTCCGGCCAGTCGCATGTTCCGCATCCTGAACGCGGCCGCCAGATCCTTGCTCTTGAGCTGCTCGAACTGATCGTCGATCTCGCTCAATGCCTGCCGCTTGTCATCGAAGTCGACGTACCGGAGGCGTCCGCCGCTGAGCGCGATCGTGTCGCGGATCAGGGCGAGAAGCCGAAGGTCCCGGTGGACCTCTTCCGTCGCCTTCTGCACGAGCTTCCTGTCGGAGCCCGTTGGCGTGTACCCCAGCAGGATCGCGATCTGGTCGGGCTTGTAGCCGTACTGGTCCATCATCTCCTCGATGAAGAGGAGCTTGTTCGTGAACGTGTAGTCCTGCTTGAGGTCCCGCTTCACTTGCAGGTGCAGCTCGACCTCGTTGATGTCGCGCTGGGTGACGCCTTCCGGCAGCACGGCGACCCGGATGTAGGTGGCGTTGTTGCGCCGGAGCGCGACCAGCCGGGTGTTCGCGTTGACCAGGACGCCCGTGCGCGTGATTACGCCGGGATCGGTCTGCCCCTTGTCCGCCAGGTCGGTGCGGAGCTCCTCGAAGCCGTCCGTCGCGGCGAGCAACTCCGCGATGAGTTCCTGCGCCCGCTCGCTCCACGGATCGTTCGTGACGACATCCTTCTCCGGATGCGAGAGTAACTGCGCCTTGATCCGGTGGCTCCCCGGGTTGAGGAGCGGTACGTCGACCGGCAGCTCGATGACGGGGCAGATGACGGTTCCACCCTTCCAGGGGACGCGGATGCGTTCGGCGTTCGAGTTCGCCTCGGCGGCCTTTGTGAGTCCGGTGATCAGCTCGTATCTCGCCTTTTCCGTCATGGCTGCCCTCATCGTGTGTTTGCGAACTTCTCTGTTACGCCTCGACCATGGCCGCGATGTCGCTGGCCAGCTGCTCCAGGTCGCGGTCGGTGTAGATCCGGCCCTCGAAGCCGATCGCGAGCTGGGCCGTGTCGTTCCTCTCGGCCCAACCGGGTCCCGCCAGGACCAGGCAAACGGGGACCTTGGCGGAGTTCATCACCTGGAGGCGGCTCGCGTTCTTGCTGGCGGTTCCGCCGTCCCGCGCGACCGAAAAGGCCACGGCGGCCACCGGCCCGTTCTCGTTCAACGCGACCACCCCAATCTGGCGGCCCCCTCCGACGAGCTGGCGGATTGCTTCTGGGCCCACACTGCCGCCCACGCTCGTGCTCCTGCGGTACTCGATGGACCTTTCGTCGAGGAGCTCGCAAAGGCGGCCGGCCAGTGCCTCGGACAACAGGCCGGACGTGCTGTTCCGGTGCGCGAGCCACGCGCCGCCCACGACCCGCTGCGTGAGCAGCACCTCGTAGGGCACCCCGCCGCGCCGGAACCACTCGATGCGCTCCCAGCCGCGGCCGTCAAACGTCGGCCCGAAGTCGTTGAAGACGAGCTCGGCCGGCTGCGCCGGGCGGCTTCCCTTGAGGCCGGTCATCGCCGTGCCACAGACGATCTCATCGATGACCGCGAACGCCGCTGAGATCTGGGCGTTCGACCATGTTCCGCGGGGATGCTGGGGAAGCTCCACCCGGACGCGCTCCCGCAGATCGCGGTACGTGAGCCCCGCGACGGCGCACAGCGTCTCCATGACGTACGGATTTGCCCGTTGCGCCTGCGCAACGACTTCGGCCGTGAGCCCCACGAGGCCAACCTGGCCTCTGCCGCTTCTGCTCTGGTTTTTCCAGGCCAGGGTGTCGAGCGCGCTTCGGTAGTACGTCGGGGGCGTGATCGCATCGACGTTGAGCAGGACGGACGCCGTGTCCAGATCGGATTGCGAGATCTCCCGTGCCAGACGTCGGATCGCTTGTTCGGCGTCAGCGGATTTGCGGTCCAGCGCGATGATGGCCTGGAGCACGGCTCGAAGCCCGCTCTCTGGATTCAGCGGATGGCCCTCGGCAATCCACGCGATCGCTTCTTCGAGAGTTTCTCGTTCCGTTGCGCCGAGGACTACGGATGCAGGGTCATTCACGACAGATCTCCGAACTTGTCCACCTGCCGGGCGGATGCGTCGAAACGGTTGTCATTTCACATCTTGTCGCGTCCGTGGCAGTCAACTACATTCTGGCGGAGTTG
This sequence comes from uncultured bacterium, assembly GCA_937889645.1. GTDB lineage: Bacteria > Gemmatimonadota > Gemmatimonadetes > Longimicrobiales > RSA9 > CALBZE01. The sequence continues at coordinate 251 of CALBZE010000052.1, read as the reverse complement.
ATTCTTAGCGGCAAGGGGTCTCGTTTGGATAACCACGCCTCAGCTCCCGAAGGCCGGTCGGTTGCAAAAACAGGTGTTTTCGGGTGGTCGCGAGCACTACGGTCGGCATGCATCCGCACCGACACTGGAAGTAAGGCGGTGAGCCGGCTCGTTCGGCAACGATTCGGTGCGATAGGGAACGGAAAGCGGGGTTTGCGTGAAGAGTCAGCATGTGTGGCGGCGTCCCTAACATATCCGGGAACTCTCCGTTG
>CALBZE010000051.1 GCA_937889645.1 uncultured bacterium | reverse complement strand
ACCCGATCGGGTACGTCCGGTGGACCGAGCGCCGCAACATGCAGGAGTTCCTCCGGCTCGTCTCCACCGGGCAGGTGACCCCCTCGCGGCTGACCACGCACCGCTTCGCGATCGAGGAGGCCGAGCGGGCATACGCGATCGTGACGGGTGAAGACCGGCAGTCCTTCCTCGGAATCCTCCTCACGTACGGCCGAGAGGCGGGAGCCGAGCCGGTCCGACGGATCGAGCTGCGGCCGCGGGCGCCCAAGCAGGGGAAGGTCGGAATCGGTTTCATCGGTGCAGGGAACTTCGCCAAGGCCGTCCTCCTCCCGAGGTTCAGGGCCGCGGCGGGTGCCGAGCTAATCGGTGTATCGACGGCGACGGGTGTGAACGCCAAGACGACCGGGGAGAAGTTCGGCTTCGCATACTGCACGACCGACACCGAACAACTCCTCGGCGATGAATCGATCGACGCCGTCGTCATCGCGACACGCCACGGCTCCCACGCGAAGTTCGCGATCGACGCCCTCCGGGCGGGGAAGGCCGTCTTCGTCGAGAAGCCGTTGGCCATCGACAAGGAGGGGCTACGCAGGGTCCTCGATGCTCAGGAGGCGAGTGGCGGCCTCCTCACCGTCGGATTCAACCGCCGCTTCTCGCCGCTCGTCCGGGAGATGAAGGCCTTCTTCGCTCCTGGCCAACCCCTCGCCTTGCAGTACCGGATCAACGCAGGCCCGATCCCCGCGGACGCATGGGTGCACGACCCGGAGGATGGAGGCGGGAGGATCATCGGCGAGGTCTGCCACTTCATGGATCTCGTCTCCTTCCTGACCGACGACGAGCCAGAGGAGGTATTCGCATGCGCGATCGGCGGACCGACGGCCGAGCTCCACGACACAGTCACAATCACACTCCGATACCGCCGTGGCTCGATCGCGAGCATCAACTACTTCTCGACGGGTGACAAGAGCTACCCCAAGGAGTGGATCGAGGTCTACGGCGGCAACGGGATCGCAATCCTCGACGACTTCCGGAATCTCACGCTGACGAGGAACGGGAAGCGCCGCCGGGTCAATCGGTTCTCGCAGGAAAAGGGCTTCGACCAGGAGGTCGCTGCCTTCCTGGAGGCGGTCAAGACCGGTGGTGAACCACCGATCCCGCTCCCCTCTTTGATCGCGACGACGCGAGCGACCTTTGCCATCGAGGAGTCACTGCGCACCGGTCGACCGGTCGCCGTCGAGGCATGATGTCGAATCTCTCGAGACTCACTCTCTATATCCACACCGCCCGTCACCTCCGCTGGGAGCAGCTGGTGCACCGGCCGATCCGCCGGATCCAGGCGAAGCTCCCGGTCCGTGTCATAGTGTCCAGTACGCCGGATCCGGCACGGGTCGCACAGCTCGGCGAGATCGTTGGGCGGTGGTGGACGGAGGAGGATGGAGTCGCGCGGATCGACCGTGCAACGGGGGTGCTCGACGGCACCTTCGGCTTCCTCAATCATGCCGAGACGCTCGACCGGGTCGATTGGGGACGCCGCTACGTCAGCCATCTCTGGAGCTATAACCTTCACTACTTCGACTACGCGATCGATCTCGCCCTCGCCTGGCGCGCCACGGGTGACCGGCGATTCGTCGAGCGTTTCGCCGGGTTGGCCGAATCGTGGATCCGGGGCACGGAGCTCGGGAGGGGAGACGGATGGGAGCCATACCCTGTCTCTCTCCGTACCGTGAACTGGATCTATGCGCTCCTCCTCTGTGGTGACGCGTTGGACCCACGGCAGAGGTCTCTCATCGACCAGAGCGTGGCGCAGCAACTCGCGTTCCTCGAGCGGCGCCTCGAGTTTCACATTCTCGCGAATCACCTCCAGAAGAATCTCAAGGCGCTGGTCGTCGGCGGGTTGTACTTCCGGGGCGACACGGCGCGGAGGTGGTTGGAGCGGGGGCTGCGACTACTCTGGCGCGAGCTCTTCGAGCAGGTCCTCCCCGACGGCGGGCATTTCGAACGGTCCCCAATGTACCACGCTATCGCCCTCGCCGATTTCCTCGAGGTGCTCTCCCTCCTCGAGGCGGTCGCCGTCCCGGTCTCCGCCGAGGTCCGGTCCCGGGTCGCGGCGATGGTCGACGCGTTCGGAATACTCTCGCGCCCCGACGGGACGTTGCATCTCTTCAACGATGCGGCGAACTGCATTGCGCCTCCTCGTAAGTGGATCGATACGCTGGCGCGGAGCGTGATAGGCGAGGGCGTGCCGGAGGTGGCTGGCCCGTTCGAGTTGCCAGAGACCGGCTACTACGGGCTCGTCGATCCAGCGACGGGAAGCCGTCTGATCATCGATTGCGGCGAGCCGGGCCCCTCCTATCAACCCGGCCACGCGCATTGCGACCTCCTCAGTTTCGAGCTCGACATCTTCGGGCGGCCCGTCGTCGTCGACTCCGGTGTGAGCGGATACGAAGGCGATCCGTTACGGGAGTACGTTCGAAGCACCCGCGCGCACAATACGGTGTCCATCGGCGGCCGCGAACAATCGGAGATCTGGGCCTCGTTCCGTATGGCCCGGAGGGCGCGCCCTGTCTTCGCAGATGCGCGTATGGTTGCCGACGGGTTCCGATTCGAGGGGGCATATCGACCCTACCACGACCGGCGGGCGGTGCACCGAAGGATCGTGACCGGTCGCGGCGATACGTGGCAGGTGGTTGACACCATCGAGGGCGCTACCGGCAAGCCGGTGCAGGGTTATCTCCACCTCCACCCCGATTTCGACGTTCGATTCGACGGCGGCCGCTGGCTGGCATATGCCCCGGACACGGTCGTGTGCGTGGATTTCTTCGGCGTCGACTCAGTGGCCCTGTCGTTCGGTGAGAAACATCCCACGCAGGGCTGGTACTCTCCCGAGTTCGGCGCTGCGGTCCCCGCCCCGGTCCTCCGCTACAGCGTCGAGCGGAATGAGGGGCTCCCGTTTGGCTACAGCATCTCGAGGCACCCCGCCGCACCTCCCGGCGATTCCCCATGAAGCAAACCGTAGGGTGGACGGATGCACCAGCTTGTCGTATATTGCCAAATTCGTTTTATGCGCGAAGACCCGTACATGGGTCTAGCCCCCCGGATGACGCGACCATGCCAGGGTCCATGACGAGACTGATGGTGGTTCTCGCCGTTCTCCTCCTCCTGCCCGGAACGGCAACGGCTCAGATCCCGCTCGCTTCGCCAGTCCCGATGCTCCAGCCCGGCGATTCGTTGCGTATCACAGTTTGGGAGAGGCCGGAGTTGAGTGGCGGCTTCATCGTGGCAGGGGATGGGACCGTACGACACCCACTCTACAAGAGCGTTGTGGTCGCGGGGGTGCCGGTCGATGTGGCGGAGGAGCGGATACGTAACTATCTCCAGCAATTGGAAAACGATCCCCAGGTCACCATCCAACCTCTCTTCCGCGTCGCGGTGAGCGGCGAGGTCCGGCTCCCGAACCTTTACGCGCTCCCTCCGGAAGTGACCCTGGCTCAGGCGGTGGCGATCGCGGGGCCGACGGAGCGTGGGCGCCTCGACCGCGTGCGCCTCATTCGAGATGGGCAGGAGTACTACCTCGACCTTACGGATACGCAGTCGGACGTCGCTCGAATCCGGATCCAGTCCGGGGATCAGATCTGGGTCGAACGGCGTGTATCAATCTTTCGTGACTACATTGCGCCCGCGGGCAGTATAACGAGCGCGATCGTCGCACTATTGAATCTCGGACTGAATCTGTGGGTGAAGTGAATCATGGCGGACCTCGTTCCTGCTTCGCCCGTCGGCCCGGCTCGGACCAAAGGACCGGCGCAGCCGCCGATCGGTCCTGCGTCACCGCCGAGTGAACGCCCCGATTTCGACGACGAGATCGACCTCGTTACCGTTCTAAACGTACTCCGGCGCCACGTTCGGCTGATCCTCTTCGTCGCGGCGGTCGTCACGGGACTAGCCGGGTACCTGGTTTTCACCGAACGGCCCGTGTTTCGCGCCCAGGCGGTGATCCGCCTCGTCGATTCCCGGCGCGCCATTACCGGTGGGATCGAGGCCGTCGCGGTCGAGCGGATGGCCGGCACGATGACGGACCCCATTCTCTCCCAGGTGGAGGTCATGCGTAGTCGGGGTGTCCTGGGCGAGGTGGTGGACCGCGAGGGACTGCGGCTTCACGTCGTTTCGCGTGGCCTCGACCAGAGCTGGATCGAAGGGGTGGAAATCCCTCCTCACGTATGGACCGACACGCTGATACTCCGTTTCAGTGAGGATGGAGTTACGGTTCACGCGAGCGGGGAGCAGGTTTCGGCGCCGTACGGCCGGCCGATCTCGTTGCGCGACGTGAGCTTCTCCGTACGCGGGCGGCCGACCGTGGAAGAGGCGACCGTTCTCATTCTTCCGCGGGAGGTCGCCATTGATCGGCTTCGGGAGAACATCAGCGCCCGCCTGCGCGAGCGGACCGATGTTGTAGACGTGAGCTACTTGCACTACGACCCGCATATGGCGGAGCGTGTGCTCAACACCCTTGTCCGCACGTTCCAGATGCGCAATGCCAGCGATGCGCAACAGGCGTCGCGCCGCCGCCGGATCTTCGTCGGCGACCAGCTCGAGCAGGCCGAGGCCGAGGTCCGGGCCGCGCAGGATCGACTCGCCGCGTTCCGGAGCCGTCGCGAGGTCTACAGCTCCCGCGAGCAGCTCGTGGCCTATCAGAGCGGCCGCCTGGGGATTGAGGTCCGGCGGGAGGAGCTGGAGGCCGATCGTCGGATGTTCCAGGAACTCCTGGACCGTCTCGAGACGATGGACAGCTGGTCCGCCGCCGACCTCCAGACGTTCGTCGCCGCGCCGGGCGTGGCGCAGAACCCGGTCGTCGTCCGTCTCTACGAGCAACTCATCGAGTACCAGACGGCGCGGGACTCGGCCACGACCGGGCGGTGGAGCCGTTCGGAGAGCCACCCGAGCGTCCAAGCACTCGACGCCCTTATTGCCACGACGGAGGCCCGCCTAGTCAACGCGATCCGCAGCCACATCGGCTCGCTCGAGGCTCGGATCCGCGCCCTCGACGAGCTCGAAGCCCGGAACGCAGCCGCCTTCCGTGAGCTCCCCGCAATCGAGGCGGAGGAGATGCGCCTCGTTCAAGAATTGGAGGCGTTGCAGCGCGTCGCGGACCTTTTGCGAGAGGAGTTTCAGCGGGCGCGGATCGCCGAGGCCGTCGAGGTCGGCCAGGTCGAGATCGTCGACCCTGCGGTAGTGCCTGCGCTCCCGGTGAGCAGGGGCCGCACTATCAAGCTCGCGCTGGGCCTGATCCTCGGGCTGATGTTGGGAACTGGTGCCGCGTTCCTTTCCGAGACTCTCAACACGAAGCTTCGGGGCCGGGAGGACGTCGAGGCCACTCTCGGGCTCGTGGGACTCGCCGTTGTGCCGCAGATCGGGGGAAACGGCCGTGGAGCGAAGCCGATCCGGCTCCCGATGGGCGGAGGGAATGGCCGGTCGCCTCGTGGTGGGCCGCACCACGTCGAGACCCTCGTCGCGGCCACCCAGGCTCGGTCCCCGGCGGCCGAGGCGTTCCGCACCCTGCGGACGAACCTTCTCTTCGCGCGGGCAATGGACGAGCTGCGAGTCATCCTCGTCACGAGTTCGGCGCCCGGCGAAGGGAAGACGACGACGGCCGCGAACCTGGCCGTCACCTTCGCGCAGCAGGGCCTCAAAGTCCTCATCATCGACGGAGACTTGAGACGGCCTCGGCTCCACTACGTCTTCGACGCCGACCGTGAACCGGGACTGAGCGAGCTGATCCTCGGCTACAAGTCCAAGGACGACGTGATTCAGCCTACTCGGGTCGAGGGCCTCTCCGTCCTTACGACGGGGACGTTGCCGCCGAGCCCGGCGGAACTCCTGGGGAGCCCGAGGATGCGCTCTCTCCTGCACGAGCTTCGCGAGAAGTACGACGTCGTCATCGTCGACTCGCCGCCGGTCCACGTCGCCGCGGACGCCTCGGTCCTGGCGGCCCTCGCGGATGGCGTGCTCCTCGTCGTCCGGAGCGGCCAGACCGAGCGGGAGGCCGCGCAACAGGCGGTGCGGCAGCTCGCGAGCGTCGGCGCGCGGATCCTCGGGACCGTAATAAACGATCCGCACGGGAAGGCGGCGAAATACGGCGGACACTACAGCTACGCGTACTACTACTACGGAGATGAGGACGAATCCTGAGTCTTTGCGGGTTCGTGCTCTCGTCGTGGCTGGGGCGCGACCGAACTTCATGAAGGTCGCGCCCATTTTGCGTGCGCTCGCCGCGGCCGGGCACGAGGGGATCCTGGTCCACACCGGGCAGCACTACGACGCGCGGATGTCGGATGCCTTCTTCCGGGACCTGGAGCTTCCGGAGCCCGATTTCCACCTCGGCGTCGGGAGCGGAAGCCACGCGGTCCAGACCGCGCGGGTCATGGAGTCGTTCGAGCCGGTCCTCCTCGAGACCCGGCCCGACTGGCTCGTGGTCGTGGGCGACGTCAACAGCACCCTCGCCTGCGCCCTCGTGGCGTGCAAGCTCAAGGAGGAGACGGGAACGCGCATCGCGCACGTGGAGGCGGGGCTCCGCAGCCGCGACTGGCGGATGCCGGAAGAGGTCAATCGCGTCCTGACCGACCGGCTCTCCGATCTGCTCCTCACCCCCAGCCACGATGCGCGGCCGAACCTCCTGGCAGAGGGGATCGCCGAGGAGGGGATCGTGTTCGTGGGAAACGTCATGATCGACACCCTGCTGCACCAGCTCCCGCTGGCGCGGGATCTCGACGTCCCCGGAAGTATGGGGCTCGGGCGCGGGGGCTACGCCGTCGCTACGCTCCACCGCCCGTCCAACGTGGACGACCCCGAAGCGCTCCGTGCCGTTCTCGAAGCGCTGGCCCGCGTGGCCGACGAGATCCCCGTCATCCTCCCTCTGCACCCGCGAACGCGGAAGAACGCGGAGCGTTTCGGCCTGACCCGCGAACTCGAGCGGCTGCGCGTGCTCGAGCCGGTCGGGTACCGCGAGATGGTCTCCCTCGTCGACGGGGCCGCGGTCGTCCTGACCGACTCGGGCGGGCTCCAGGAGGAGACGACCGTCCTCGGCGTGCCATGCGTCACGCTCCGGGAACAGACCGAGCGGCCGATCACGATCACCGAAGGGACGAACCGCCTCGCGCCCTGGCCCCTCACGGCGGAGGGTGTCTACCGGAGCTACAAGGACGCGGTTTCGGAAGGACGGGTCGCGCCCGGCGAGCGCTGCCCCGATGGTTGGGACGGGAAGGCCGCGGAAAGGATCGTCGCGGCGTTGACCGAGCGATCCGGCCGAGCGCGGGAATCGGCAACCGTTTAGGGCTGATCGTCCCCCTTGCCGGTCGCGTCGGGATGTTGTAGTATCCTGCGCCGGCACATAGCTTTCCGCCTGACGAGAGCAGGCGGGCCCGCCGTTCTCGGCTTCGCCCGATGGCATTAGGAGTACATCGCAGATCGGCACGATACGCCGGGCGCCGCGCTCGGAAGGACGTTGTACGACTCCTCCGGCCGATGGCCATCGGGGCTTCGTTCGTGCCGGCCGTCGCGGGCTTCGGTCGTTGGATAGGATCGACGTCGGGCACCGGAAGTGGGCCGCCGTGAGGGGTCCGCGGACATCGTTTTTCCGACGACGACGTATCGGAGAATCACCTTGCAATCAACTGCGGAACCCATTGAAGCACCGGCGGAGGTCGTCGACGCAGAGGCCTCCGCGTCTCGCGCGATAGAGGGACAGTCCTACACGTTCGATGCTCCGGAGCGGGATCGCGTACTCAAGCTGAGACGCGGTCATCTCGCTCGGCGTCTCTGGCGAGAGTTCCTGGAGCAGACTCTCCGTTTGGGATTTCTCTTCCTCGGCGATCTTCTCGTAACCGGCCTCGTCGTCGCCACGTTGGCGGCGGCGGACGTGGGCGCGTTCGTCACCGAAGGGATCGAGGCGGTCCTCTTCCTCACGCTCTTCCTCGGCGCCGGTCAGGCCCTTGCGGGCACGTACGGCACCGACGCAGCGCAGCGGACCCTCGCAAGGGTCGCTCTCGGGACGTCGTACGGTGTCGGTGGGCTCTTCTTCGTCGGCGCCCTCTACCCGGCCTTCGCACTCCCCTGGTCGGGCTACCTGTTGATCGTTGCGCTGGCCGTTCCGGGGTTCCGCAGCTGGCGTAGCTGGCTCTCCTTCCTGCTCCAGATCGCGCACCGGTGGGGGCTGGGCCGGCGTCGAGTCCTCGTGATCGCGAACGACACCCAGGCCAAGAGGATCCGTGACCAGCTCGAGCGCACGGACGACCCGGCCGTACGCGTCGTCGGTCATATCGCCCCCGAAGAGCTCGGCGCGCAGTTGTCCGCGTGGGTGTCGGGAGCGGGGATACTGCAACGCGGCGGGGTAGAGGTCGTCGTGCTCGGCAGCGAGCTCCGGCCCGCGGAGTTCGACCAACTCGTTCGGGCGTGCCTGGGGTACGGGGTCACGCTGAGCGTGGTTCCGGGTCCGCTGACGGATCTCCCGTTCCGGGCCAACGGTCGACGGATCCACGGCTGGCCCGAGATCCGTGTGCGTCCGCCGCTCCGCTTCGTCGTTCAGATCACGTTGAAGCGGCTCATCGACATCGCTGGCGCCGCGGTCGGGCTGATCCTTTCCGCTCCGTTTATGCTGTTGATCGCGGTGGCGATCCGGCTGGACTCGCCCGGCCCGATCTTCTTCCGGCAACAGCGGATGGGGCTCGGGGGCCTGCCCTTCAGGATCGTGAAGTTCCGGACCATGCGGCCGGACGCAGAAGAGGTGCTCCGGAAGGATCCCGAGCTCTACGCGAAGTACCTCGCGAACGACTTCAAGCTGCCGGAGGGAGAAGATCCGCGCATCTCGCGCGTCGGGCGGTTCCTCCGCAAGACGAGCCTGGACGAGCTCCCGCAGCTCATCAATGTCCTCAGGGGCGAAATGTCCCTGGTCGGGCCGAGGCCGGTCGTCGGGCTCGAGCTCACGCATTACGGTGAGCATGCGGAGACGTTGCTTTCCGTCAAGCCCGGAATAACGGGCTATTGGCAGATCAGTGGCCGGAGTGAGATCCATTACCCCGAGCGCGCCCTGCTCGATCTCCGCTACATCGAGAACTGGTCGCTGCTCTTCGATCTGCGTATCCTGTTGGCCACGATACCCTTCGTGCTGACGCGTCGCGGCGCGCACTGAGACCGTAGGGAAGTCGATGTCGAGCGGCGCGACGTCGTCGTCGGAGGGCACCACGTAGCTGCGCGGGCCCGACCATCCCGGTAAGAACTCGCGACCAGTGGATCGGTTAGGCATCCGTCGATTCGGCGGCGGATGCGGTTCCTGGTGCTGTCGCGAAGGGCCCTGCTTTCTGGCAATCGAGGAGAATCGATGTCGTCGAAGATCGTTTACGTAGGAATGAGCGCCGACCTCATCCACCCGGGCCACCTGAACATCATCAACGAGGCCCGCAAGCTGGGCGAGGTCGTCGTCGGGCTGCTGACGGACGAAGCGATCGCCAGCTACAAGAGGCTGCCGACGCTTACGTTCGAGCAACGGAAGGTCGTCGTCGAGAACATCAAGGGCGTCTCTCGCGTCGTCCCGCAGCACACCCTGGACTACGTCCCGAACCTGCGGGAGCTTCGGCCGGACTACGTCGTCCACGGCGACGACTGGCGGACCGGCGTCCAGAAGGCGACGCGCGAGCGGGTGATCGAGGTCCTCAAGGAATGGGGTGGCCAGCTCGTCGAGGTCCCCTACACGCCGGGGATCTCCTCGACGGTCCTGAACCAGTCGCTCAAGGAGATCGGGACGACGCCCGAGGTCCGGATGAAGCGTCTCCAGCGGCTGATCGATGCGAAGCGCATCGTCCGTCTCATCGAGGTCCACAACGGGCTGACCGGTCTCATCGCCGAGAAGGTCTCCGTCGACGTCGACGGGATGAGGCGCGAATTCGACGGGATGTGGGCGAGCAGCCTGACCGACTCGACGGCGAAGGGGAAGCCGGACATCGAGGCGGTCGACCTCACCTCGCGCGTGACCACGCTGAACGAGATCCTCGAGGTCACGACCAAGCCGATCGTCTTCGACGGCGACACCGGCGGCAAGCCCGAGCACTTCGTCTTCACGGTCAAGACGCTCGAGCGGATGGGGATCTCGGCCGTCATCATCGAGGACAAGATCGGGCTGAAGAAGAACTCGCTCTTCGGCACCGAGGTCGAACAGGAGCAGGACACGATCGAGTCGTTCTGCGGCAAGATCACGGCCGGCAAGAGGGCCCGGGTGACCGACGACTTCATGATCATCGCCCGGATCGAGAGCCTCATCCTCAACCAGGGGATGGATGACGCCCTGCGCCGGGCGAACGCGTACGTCGACGCCGGCGCGGACGGCATCATGATCCACAGCCGGAAGAAGGATCCGGCCGAGATCTTCGAGTTCTGCGCGGAGTATCGGCGCTTCGACCGCCGTGTCCCCCTCATCGTGGTGCCCTCGACCTTCAACCACGTGACGGAGGACGAGCTCGCCGACGCCGGGGTCAACGTCGTGATCTACGCGAATCATCTCCTGCGGAGCGCCTACCCCGCGATGGTGCGGACCGCGGAGACGATCCTCCGGCACGGACGCTCGCTCGAGGCGGATCCGTACATGATGTCGATCAAGGAGATCCTCGAACTCATCCCCGGGGGCAAGTGAGATGCTCTCCGTTCAGGATACCTTCGATGCGTTCAGGTCCAACGGCGTCACGTTCTTCGCGGGTGTGCCCGATTCGCTGCTGAAGGACATCTGCGCCTACATCACCGACTCGACGGAGCCCGATCGCCACATCATCGCGGCGAACGAAGGCGCCGCCGTCGCGCTCGCCGCGGGCCACTACCTCGCGACGCGCGAGCTCGGACTCGTCTATTTCCAGAACTCCGGTCTCGGGAACACGATCAACCCGCTCCTCTCGCTGGCCGATGCGGAGGTGTACAGCATTCCGATGCTGCTCCTCATCGGGTGGCGGGGAGAGCCGGGCGTCCACGACGAGCCGCAGCACGTCAAGCAGGGGCGAGTCATGCTCGCGATGCTCGACGCGATGGAGATCGGCTACGAGATCCTGTCGACGGAGCAGGCCGTCGCGAACGAGCAGATCCGCGTCGCGGCCGAGGCCGCGGTCCGTGGGCAGCGCCCCTTCGCCATCGTGGTGCGCAAGGGCACGTTCGAGCCGTACAAGCTCCGCTCCGAACGCAAGACGAACTTCCCCCTCGTGCGGGAGGACGCGATCCGGCTCGTCCTCGACTCCGTCCCGGACGACGCCGTGATCGTCTCGACGACGGGGATGACCTCGCGCGAGGTCTTCGAGCACCGCGCGGCGCGGGGGCAAGGCCACCACCGAGATTTCCTCACGGTCGGTTCGATGGGGCATGCGTCGCAGATCGCGCTCGGGATCGCGATGCGTCGCCCCGAGCGGCAGGTCTACTGTCTGGACGGCGATGGCGCGGTCCTGATGCACATGGGCTCCGTCGTCCTCCAGGGCACGCGCGCGCCCGCGAACTACCGGCACATCCTCCTCAACAACGGCGCGCACGACTCGGTCGGGGGCCAGCCGACGGCGGGTTTCGACGTCGACTTCATCGCGATCTCGCGAGCGTGCGGTTATCGCTCTGCGGAGCGCGCGGAGTCGCCGCAGGAGATCGCCGAGGCGCTGCGCCGCATGTCCGAGGTGCCGGGCCCGACGCTCCTCGAGATCCGGGTGAACAAGGGAGCGCGCCCCGATCTCGGCCGGCCGACCCGCACGCCGATCCAGAACCGCGACGAGTTCATGCAATGGCTGATCCGGTCGTGACCGGCTCCCGTCCGACGATCTGGACGGCGAAGGGGGACTGGCAGTTCGCCAACCCGGTCAGGATCCGCTTCGGCGACGGGCGTCTCGACGACCTCGCGCGCCTGGAGCTGCCGGAGCGCGTGCTCCTCGTGACCACGCCGGGGTTCACCCGGCGCGGGGTGACCGATCGCGTCCGGGCGCTGATCGGCGAGGTTCGCGTCGTCGTTTATGACGAGGTGGAGCCGAACCCGTCGCTCGACGTGCTGGACGCCGCGGCCGCGGGGCTGGAAGGGAAGGGGATCGGCGCGATCGCCGCCGTCGGCGGCGGGAGCGCGATGGACACCGCGAAAGCGCTCGCCTTCCGCCTCGCGCCCGGCCACGAGGTGAGCCTCGCGGCCCACTTCCGGGACGGGGTCGAGCTGCCCGCGGTGTCGCCGCTCCCCGTCATCGCGGTCCCGACCACGGCGGGGACGGGGAGCGAGGTCACGCCATTCGCGACGATCTGGGATCGCGCGCGGAACAAGAAGTACTCGCTCGCCGGCGAGAGGGTCTTCCCGCATACGGCGATCCTGGATCCGCTCCTCACGATCGGTCTGCCGGAATCGGAGACCGTGGCGAGCGGGCTCGACGCCCTCTCGCAGGGGCTCGAATCGATCTGGAACCGGAACGCGAATCCGGTCACCGTATCGTATGCCACGAGAGCGGTCGCACTGGCGCTGGAAACCCTGCCCGGGCTCGTGCGCGACCTGTCCAACGCGAAGCTCCGTCGCGCGATGATGGAGGCGAGCCTGTTGGCGGGGCTCGCGATCAGCTCCACGCGAACGGCGCTCGCGCACTCGATGTCGTACCCATTGACGGCGCACTACGGTACGCCGCACGGCCTGGCGTGCAGCTTCACGCTCTCCGCGCTCTGTGCCTACAACGCGCGTGAGGACGACGGCCGCTTGGATCGCCTCGGCCGCGAACTCGGGCTCGACGGCGCGGACGGCCTCGTCGTCCGGCTCCGCTCGATCCTGCGTGAGTTGCGCGTCGGGGCGCGGGTCCGCGAGACCGTGCCCGGGCTGGAGGCGGTCCTGTCGCTGGCGCCCGAGATGTTCACGCCCGGCCGCGCCGACAACAACCTGGCCGCCGTGGATCGCGCCGCGATCGAGTCGATTCTCGTGGCTGCGTGGGGCGATGTGGTGGACGAGGGCTAGCCGGCGGCGCCAGGCAGAGTGGCAGTAGTACCGTGAACCTCACGCAGAAGACGCTCGTCGCGGGAGGGTGGAAGCTCGCCGCGGTCGTCAGCAAGGCGGCCGCGCAGCTCCTCGTCCTCGCGGTCCTCGCCCGCTTCGTCCTCCCCGAGGAGTTCGGCGTCGTCGCCATCGCGATGGTCGTCGTCGCGTTCGGGACGATGTTCTCGCAGATCGGGCTCGGGCCCGCGTTGATCCAGCGGCCCGAGATCACGTCGACGCACATCCGCGTCGGGTTCACGACCTCGATCCTCCTCGCCGTCGGCATGTGGGCGCTGACCTGGATCCTCGCCCCGGCCGGGGCGGCCTTTTTCCGTGAGCCGGCCGTCGTACCGGTCCTGCGCGCGCTGGGCTTCTCCTTCATCCTCCTCAGCTTCGGGCTCGTGGCGAAGGCCCTCCTCGAACGCGACCTGGAGTTCCGGCGGATCATGTACGCGGAACTCGGGTCGTACGTCGTCGGGCATGCGCTCCTCGGGATCGCGCTCGCGGTGAAGGGCTTCGGTGTCTGGGCGCTCGTCGGTGCGACGCTCGGGCAGAACTTCCTCGAGAGTCTGCTCTACGTCCTCTTCCGCCCGCACGACATGCGGCCGAGTCTCTCGTCGCGCGAGTTCAAGGACCTCTTCTCCTTCGGCGGCGGCCTCGCGCTCTCCCGCCTCTTCCACCTCCTCGGGAACTACGGGGACAACATGGTCGTCGGCAGGTTCCTCGGCGCCGAGGCGCTCGGGATCTACGGCCGTGCTTTCCAGATCATGAACGTCCCGGTCACGCATCTCGGGAACGTGATCGACAGCGTGATGTTCCCGGCAATGGCGAGGATCCAGACGGAACGGGCGCGGTTGGGCGAGGTATTCCTCCGTTCGCTCGGGATCGTGAACCTCCTGCTAATGCCCGTCGGCTTCGTGGGCGTCGTCCTCGCACCCGAGATCGTCGCGATCGTCCTGGGTCCCAACTGGGACAGCGCGATCGTGCCGCTCCAATGGCTGATGCTGGCCGCATCGCTCAAGGGCTCGGTCCGGATGTGCGATTCGCTCGCCCGGGCGACGGGCGCGGTCTACAGGAGCGCGGCGCGTAAGGCGGTCTACGCGACCGCGATCATCGGAGGCACGTGGTTGGGCCATTTCTTCGGGTTGGACGGCGTCGCGATCGGGGTCACACTCGCCGTGCTCACCGTCTATCTGCTGATGCTCCACCTCGGCCTCTCGCTCGTCGGGCGGACCTGGGTCGATGTGCTCCGCGCCATCACGCCCGGGCTCCTCTGGGCGGGCGTGTTCTGCGCGGTCATGATCCCGACCGCTCACGTCCTGCGTGCAATGGATCTCCCCGCGGTCGTGGTGGCAGCCGTGGCCGGTGGCGGGCCGATCCTCCTCGCCCTCGCCGTCGCCGCCGCGCACCCGCCCGTCATCGGGCCTGCGGGGATCTGGCTCCTGCGGCGCCTGCTCGAAGCCGCGCCCAAGAACATGGCTATCGTCGACACCGTTCGTAGAAGGCTGGCCAACGTATGAGCGTAGAGGAGAGAGCGGCACCTACCGGCATCGCATATTATCGGAGCATCTGCCAGAAGGGCGACGCGGAGAACTACCTCTTCGACAAGTTCGTCTTTCGACGCATCTCGATCTACTTCACGATCCCCGCGATCAAGATCGGGTTGCAGCCGAACCAGGCGACGGCGCTCAGCCTGGTCGCGATCCTCTCGAGCCTGCCGATCCTGATGAGCAACTCGCCGGTCTGGATGCTCGTCGGCGCGGCGCTCGTCTTCGCCTACTACACGCTCGACCATGTGGATGGGGAGCTGGCCAGGTATTACATTTCGACGAAGCAGATGACGCCGACGCTGAGCGGGCAGTATTTCGACGTCCTCGTGCACTCCTATTCGGCGAACGCCCTCCTCTTCGTCCTCGGCGTCAGCGCGTATCGTCTCTTCGGTTACGAATGGGCGGTTCTGGTAGGGTTCGTCGGGTGCATGGGCGCGAGCAGCTTTCCGAATCTGGTCGCGGCCAAGGTCGCGATGAACAAGATCGTGAACTCTCCCGAAACGCTCGGGAATCCGAACGCACAGCCGCTCTTCCGGCGAGTCGAGCGGAAGCAGGAGCAGGTCGCCGCGGTCAAAGCGCGAATCACCGACCCGGAGAAGCTGCGCAAGATCGTGAGTGAGATCTTCGGTTTCCCCGGTATCCTGATCCTGATCATCCTCGCGGTCGTCGTCGATGCCTTCGCCGGACCGTGGGCGGTCGTGGGGCATTCCTTCAACGCCAGGCTCGCCGTCGTGGTCGTCTCGGCCGCCGTGCACACGCTCAAGACGGTCGTGGTCTGGCGCGACTGGATGCGACTCTTCCGACCGGTGCGGTGATCGCCTTCGTCCTCGCAGGCGCCGTCCTGCTCGGTGTGCTCGTCTACGCGACGCGTGGAGACCTGCGCGCGGTCTTGTTCGGCCTTCTCTGTCTCGTGACGCTGAACAACCTCGCGCTCCCCTTCCACGCGCTCCCGTTCAGGGGCGGCCGCGTGCTCGCGACCGCGGCGCTCACGGGGCTGGCGGTCCTCCTCTTCTCGATTCGGGAGCTGCGGTCGGGCGAGCGCCGTTTCGTCTGGGTCGCGAACCTCTTCAACGCATACAACGTCGGCCTCGGCCTCCTCCTGGCCGTGTTGGTGGTGTACGTGACGCGGACGCCGAATGTCGCGTACGGCCTGGACAAGACCGCCACGTTCGCCTTCTCGGTCCTGGTGCCCGCAGTCGCCCTCTCGATCTTCGCGCCTCTCGACCGGAGGGACGTGCGCATCGCGCTCGTAGCGCTCGCCGTGGGAAGCCTCCTGGTCGCGCTCCAGATCACGCTGAACCCCCAGGAGTTCGGCGATTGGCGATTCCGACGGAGCGTCAGCGAGTCGATCCACCCGAACAACGTGGCGCGCAACATCGGGCTGGGTGTTCCCATCTTGATGGGCGCCCTCCTTTTCGGCCGACGACTGCGGCTGAGCGTGATTGCCGGCGCGATCGGAGCGCTCGCCCTCCTCATCGCCGCAATCCTCCTGACCGGCTCGCGCGGGCCGATGCTCGCCGTGGCCGTGGGCATGGTCGGGCTCGTCCTGGTCCGCGTGCGCCACTTCTTGACCGTCCGGGCCATCGCGCGCCTCGCCGTCGTGGGCACGGCCGCGGCCATCGCGGGTGCGGTCCTCTTCGACCGGTACATCCAGCACATGCCCACGTGGCAGCGGATCGCCTTCTACTTCCAGACGGTCGGCCAGAACACGAGCGATCTCTCTCGTCTCGGTCGGTACGCGACCGCGTGGAACGGCTTCCTCGATTCGAAGTTGATGGGCGTCGGAACGGGGGGATTCACCTGGCTGTGGACCGGGCCGCCGCCGGGCGGGATCTTCGATGGACGAGACTACCCCCACAACTTCGTCCTCGAGGCCCTCGTCGAACTGGGCCTCCCCGGCGCAATCCTGGTGATCGCGATCGTCGGAGGACTGGCGCTCTACTTCCTCCGCAGGCTGCGCACACCCGAGGGGGTGCCTGACGAGACCGTGATCCTGGCAGGCGTGTGGTGCTACGCGGTGGTCAACTCCTCACTGTCGGGGGACCTGGCCACGAACTATCAGATGTGGGTGCTCGGAGCGCTCCTCTACGTCGCGCTCCGTGCGATCTACGACGCACCGCACGACGCGCCTCACGGCCAGACCGCTCCGCTCGCCGCGCAAGCCGGGGAATCCGCTCGGGGCACGCCGACAGAAATGAGCTGAACGACAACGTAGTGACCGGAAACGACCGCGTGCGCGACCCAGAATCCAACGGGGCGAGAACGGCCCTTTCGGCGAACGAAAAGAACTTCATCGAGATCGTCGGTTTCCTTCGACGTCACGAGATCGATTTCTGGCTCGATCAGGGCACGCTCCTCGGCGTGGTGCGTGACGGCGCGCTCCTGCCCTGGGACAAGGACATCGACATCTCGGTCTGGACCGACGGGTTCGACCGCATCCTCGAGCACAGGGACGAGGTTCGTAGACTCGGCTACTACATCGAGGTCCACGAACCGCGCGACACGATGTTCCTCTCGAAGCCTCGCGGCTACTTCATCGAGATCTGCCGCCACCGCGTCGACGGGGATCGAGTGGTCCGTTTCGGCGGCGCGCCGAGGAACTCGGCTTCCGAACGGAGGATGAAACGGTGGCTCCAGAAGATGCCGCACCCCATCTTCGTCCGTCTCCGGCACTTCGCCCGGAAGTTCCTGGGCAAGCCGCCGCTGCCATTCCACACGCCGTTGGAACTCCTCGATGAGTTCGCCACGGTCCGCTTCCTAGGGCTCGACGTACCCGTGCCTCGCCGTGCCGAGGACTATCTCGCCTTCAAGTACGGACCGGACTGGCGGATCCCGAAGCGCGAGTGGGACGTCGCCGCGGAGGACGGCGCGGTGATCGCGGGGCAGGGGAACCGCGCCCGCTAGACGCTCGTTCGGCGATCTCCCTCGAATGGAACAGCCGCCGGTCTGGGTGATCCGGACCGGCGGCTGTCTCATTTCCACATGGCGGAGTGCCGTCCGCCGGCGGCCGAAGACCCGTCCGCCGACGGCCGCGCTCAGCTCTCGTCCATGAAGTACGCCTGGTAATGCCCGTAGTACGCGCCGTACTTGCCGTAGTACTTCCCGTTGCGTTCGTGATCGAAGTCGTTGAGGACGGCACCGAGCAACGGTGCGCGCACGTGGCGCAGGTGGTCCATCGCGACCTCGATCGCGCCCTTCTGCGTCATCCCGGCACGGGCGACCACGACGACGCCGTCCGCGTTGGTGCCGAGGAGCGCCGCGTCGGTGACGAGATTCAGCGGCGGCGCATCGAGGATCACGAAGTCGTAGTCCTTCTCGAACTCCAACAGGAGATCGCGCATCTGCTGCGATCCCAAGAGCTCTGCCGGAGTCGGCGGCAGCGTCCCGGTGCTCAGGAAGTCGAGCGAGACACTCTCGGCGATCTGGACCGACCGAATCGCCTCCGCGGACGTGACCGTACCGAGCAGGACGTTGGACAACCCCGGCTCCCGGTCCACGCCGAAGACCGTGTTCAGGCTCCCGCGCCTCATGTCCGCATCGACGAGGAGGACCTTGAGGCCCTGCTGCGCCAGTGTGATCGCGAGGTTCGCCGAGGTCGTCGACTTGCCGTCGCCCGGCGTCGGGCTCGTGAACACGATGAGCTTCGGCGGATTGCCGAGCCGCGAGAACGTGATGTTCGTACGCAGGCTGCGATACGCTTCCGAAATCGGGCTCCGTGGATCGTTGCTCGCGATCAGCCGGGAGCGCAGACTCGCATGCAGATCGACGGGCGTCCGGAAGCGAGGCTGGAGCCGGCGCCCGTTCCCGTTCAGCGCAGCGGCTGGAATCCTCGGAATGACGCCGAGCACGCTGACTCCCGTGAGCTGCTGCAGCTCCTCGCGCGAGTGGACCGTCGTGTCGCTGAACTCCCGGACCAGTGCGCCGCCCACGCCGAGGACGAGGCCCAGCATGAGCCCGATTGCGAGATTCAGGACGAGGATCGGCTTGATCGGCTCGACCGGCCGGATGGCCGGATCGACGATCTGGACGCTCGCGTCCTCGACCGCGTGGGCGATCTCGGCTTCTTTCAGCCGCGTCTGGAGCAGCGTGTGGATCTCGGCGAGGACTGCGCGTTGCCGTTCGAGCCGGGCGAGCTGGATCTCCTTGGCCGGGATCGCCTCGAGCTGCCGGCTGAATCGCGTCAGCGTCGCGTCGAGCGCCTCGACCTGGTTGGTGATCCCCTGCAGGTACGTCGTCGCGAGCGAACGGAGCTGCTCTTCCAGCTCGGTCACGCGCCGGTTCAGGATCCGGACGTCCGGGTCGAGGTGCGAGCGACGCTTCAACAGCTCGGCGCGTTCGTTCTCGACGACGGACAGCGAGCGCAGGATCTCGGAGGCCGCCTGGTTCCGCAGCAGACTGTGGAAGGCGATGAGACGACGATACGGGCTCGGCGCCCCTTCCGTGGCGGTCTCGCTCTCGCGGCGAACCTCCTCGAGGAGCATGTGCAGGGCCTCGCGTTCCGCGTTCAGGGCGTTCCGCTGGGCCTCCAGCTCCGCCAACTCCCGAACTTGCGCGCTCGCCTCCGCTTCCAGGCTGACGACCTGCGAGGTCTCGCGGAATCGTTGCAGCTCGGTCTCGGCCGCGATGAGCTGGTCCGCTAGGCTCGCGATCTGCTCCTGCAGGAACGCGATCGTGCTCGACGTTTCCGTGTTCTTGAGACGGTTGCGCTGGACCACGAAGCTGCGGGCGAGGAGGTTCGGCACCTCATGGACGAGGATGCTGTCCCGGCTCTGATACCGAACGACGACGATGTCCGCCTCTCGGTTCGGCCGCGAAATGTTGAGCCCTTCGCGCAGCGTTTCGACCGCTTTCTCGAACCGAACGACCTCGAGGACGAGGTTCGAGAATTCGAGCGCCTTCGGCGCGAGCACGATCCGAGCGCCACTGAGCGGAATCGTCTCGCCCGGCGCGTATTGACCCAGCTCCACGCCGTCGGTGTCCCGGGTCACGCGGAACCAGCCATTCTCCGTCTGCTCGAAGCGGTAAATCTCCTCCGGCGCGGTCCGCGAGACCTGGACCTTTTCGATGATTTCGGACCGCGAGATGCGCCTCGGCTCGAGCAGGCCGACCTGCAGCCCGAGCGAATCGACGATGCTTTCCGCGAGCGTCCGGCTCCGCAGAACCTCCATCTCGGTTGCGACGTCGCTGCCCCCGGCGAATCCCCCGAGCACGTCGAGCATGCCGAGCGTCGCACGGCGCTCGTCGATCCGGATCGTCGTGGCCGCTTCGTACGTGGGTACGGTCCACCGCGTGACGAGGATCGCGCCGGTGATCGTGGCCAACAACGATCCGATGAGCAGCCAGCGGTTCCTCTGCAGGAGGTTCCACAGCTCGCGCATGTCCGCCGTGCGGTCCTCGTGCCGGACACCCGTTCTGGGCTGATCTTTGGGGATAGACTTCATCGTATTCGTGTGCGCTCTTATCCGTGGCCCTCGGGAGGCCGTCGCTCGTGCTGTTCCTCGATCCGATGATCTCGCGTGGCGGTTCACCGGGAGAGGGCCAGAACTATGCTCACGGTAGCGGAAATGAGCGTGGAAACCACACCGGCGTTCCGGCTGATCCAACTACGATCGGGCACGAAGAGTTGGTCGCCGGAACGGATCGGCAGCTGCCCGATGAGGGTCTGTTGACTCAGGCGAGCCGAGATCTTTTCCCCATCCCGGAGCAGGTCGACCTTGTCCGGATTGCCGTACGAGGTCGTCCCGCCGGCCAGGGCAAGGACATCCGCGATCGTCATCGTCGCATCCACCGGGTGCAGGCCCGGTCGATTCACGGCTCCGAGGACGTTGATCCGGCGCATCGGCGTGACCATGATCGACCGGTGCGTCAGGTATGCGGCGAAGTCGTCGATCAGTTCAGCTTTCAACGAGTCCGTCGGCAGATTTGTGACATTGCGCGGGCCCAGCAGCGGAAGGACCACGATCCCGGCCTCGTCCACGACGTAGTCGCCCGAGAGGTCGGGCTCGCGCCAGATCTCCAGACGGATCAGGTCGCCGGGTTGGAGCGACTCGAAGGCGGGCTCCGCCGAGAACGGCGCAGCCAGCTGCGGTGGGTTCTTGGGCGTCGAACACGCCACGAGTGTCGCTGCCGTTATCGTGATCGCGCCGGTGAGGAAGCGCAACGATCTATGCATGGCCCTGTTTCGGATAATGCTGAACTACGAACGTGATCGGCCCGCATCGGGCTTTTGCGGCGATTGACGTTTGAATCCGCAATCTTAACGTCTATCCACCAACCGAGCAACCCACATCGACCACCGAAGCGTGCCGGACCCGTGGTCCTGCCGTGAATCGCGGCGGCCGGGCGCGATTGTCCCCGCCGGCCATGGCGGCGCCCGGGAGCCCGTCGGATGCTGGGGCGCATGGGCAAATCCCACGATCTCGGGCGGGCCGCGGAGGCGCTCGCGGAGCGCTGGCTCGTGCGAGGCGGCTGGACGATCCTCGCGAGGAATTACCGGGTCGGGCACAAGGAGGTGGACCTCGTCGCGCGACGCGGCGATGTCGTGGCGTTCGTGGAGGTGAAGGCTCGCGCGGGGCCCGGTTGGGGCCACCCGCTCGAGGCCGTGACCCGGTCGAAGCGCAGGGAGATCGCGACGGTCGCGCGAGCGTGGATCGCCCGCCACGGTCGCAGGGGAGAGGTCTATCGCTTCGACGCCATCGCCGCGCACCGAACCGGGTCAGGCGCCTGGCGGCTCGAGCACGTGCAGGACGCGTGGCGGCTGGATTAGCGCCGCCACGCCGTCAGCCGGCGGCCGCGCCGCCGGTCTCCCGATACCCGCCTCTCGCCCGCGGAGGGGCGGTCACTCGCCGTCTGCCCGAGACGTTCGCCTGTGTTCGACCATGAGGCAGCGGTCCTGGACGACGAGGATCCCGGCGCGGGCCAGCGCCTCCGCCGCCTCGTCGTTGCGGATCCCGGACTGGAACCACACCGCCCGCGGTCGCTTCTCGAGGAGGTCCGGCAGGTGAGGCGGGATGTCGCCCGGGCGCCGGAACACGTCCACCAGGTCGATCGGCCCCGGAATGTCCGAGACCCTGCGGTAGACGCGCTCGCCCAGGATCTCCTCGACCTCGGGGTAGTACACGGGGACCGGCACGATCTCGAGTCCCGCCCGCTTCAGGTATGCGGGGACGTAGTGCGCCGGCTTCCCTGACTC
This sequence comes from uncultured bacterium, assembly GCA_937889645.1. Lineage (GTDB taxonomy): Bacteria > Gemmatimonadota > Gemmatimonadetes > Longimicrobiales > RSA9 > CALBZE01. The sequence goes on along the minus strand of CALBZE010000051.1, from coordinate 175,666 downwards.
GGACTCCGGCTTGATCCCGAGCACCGCGACCCGGCGCACGCCGCGGAGGAGAGACGCGATGGCGTCGTCATCCTCGATGATATTCTTCTTCCAGTTCTGGTCCTCCGTCATGGCCTACCCCCGGTTGACCCTCCACCCAGCTTCCGTTAGCTTCAAGATGCGCCCCAGGCCCGAAGGACGCGAGCCCGTGAACCGCGTCAGGACCCCGCAGGTAGCAGCGCTAAGCGCGGCGGACGTCGCTTCGGTCGGCCTGGGGCGCTTTTTTCATCGACAGCCGCGCGCCCCCGCCAGAACCCCACCGCTCCACCCACGCCCCCCACGAATCTCCCCACGATTCCCGGTGTACCACCCCCCGCGGCACACCCAACGCTTGCCGCACCCAGGAACCAGACCTAATCTCCCCCAATCCCTGAGCCCTGAGCCCTGAGCCCTGAGCCCCGAGCCCCGAGCCCTGAGCCCTGAGCCCTGACACCTAACACCTGACACCCAAAACCCGACACCTACCCCATGCAACGCACCGCGCTCGCGAGACAATACCGGCCCCGGCGATTCTCCGAGATCGCCCTCCAGGACCATGTCTCGGAGACGCTGAAGACGGCCGTTGCGCGGGGACGCACCGCCCACGCCTACCTCTTCACCGGCCCGCGCGGGGTGGGGAAGACGACGGCCGCGCGCGTCCTCGCCATGGCGCTGAACTGCCCCGATCGCGCACCCGATGGCGAACCGTGCGGCGTCTGCGAGAGCTGCGAGCGAATCTGGGCCGGGCGCACGTCGCTCGACGTCGTCGAGATCGACGCCGCCTCCAACCGCGGGGTCGACGACGCGCGCGACCTGCGCGAGCGTGCCATGTACGCGCCGACCGAGGAGGGGCGCTACAAGGTCTACATCATCGACGAGGCGCACATGCTCACCCGCGAGGCGTGGAACGCGCTCCTCAAGATCCTCGAGGAGCCGCCGCCGCGGGTGGTGTTCGTCTTCGCGACGACGGAGCCGCAGCGCATCCAGCAGGCCGCGCCGCCGATCCTGTCGCGCTGCCAGCGCTTCGACTTCCGCCGCATGAGCGTCGCCGGGATCGTCGACCGGCTGCGGCAGGTCCTCGCGGCTGAGGGGATCCAGGTGGCCGACGACGCGCTCGTCCCGATCGCGCGCCGCGCCGAGGGCGGGATGCGCGACGCGCTCTCGCTCCTCGATCAGGTCCTCGCCTTCGCCGCCGACCGCGCCGTCACCGCCGACGACGTGCGCCAGGTCCTCGGCCTCGTGGGCGAGGAGCTTTATCTGGAGCTGTTCGGCATCATCGCCGACCGCCGCCACGGCGACGTCTTCCGCTTCGTACAGCGCCTCCTCGACGAGGGGTACGACCTGGCCGAGTTCTATCGCGGCCTCGCCGACGCGCTGCGGACCCTCATGGTCGTCAAGTTCGACGGCCCCGACGCCATCGAGGTGCGCGAGGACCTGCGCGACGCCTACGTCGCCGCAGCCGCCCTCTTCTCGACCGGCGACCTGGTCCGCATGCTCGCCCAGGTCGCCGAGCTCGACACCGACGGCCGGTTCCGCAAGAGCGCGAACCCGCGAATCCTCCTGGAGGCGCTCCTCCTGCGCTTCGCCCACCTCGACCGCACCGTCGAGCTGGAGGAGCTGCTGCGCGCGGCGTCGGGCGGTGGGCCCGCCGGGGGTGGTGGTGAAGGCGGCGGAAGCGCTGCCGCAATCACCGTAGGCGCCGCCGGCGGCAGTGTGCCCTCCGACGCGGGCGCGGCCTCCGGCCGCGTCGCCTGGGAGCAGGCCAAGGCCGCCCTCGCCCAGGCGCTCGGACCGAAAGCCGCCCAGGCGGCCCCGACCACCCCAACCCCGCCGCCCGGCGCCGCGGCCGCGCCCGCACCGCAGAGCGCGCCCGCACCGCAGAGTGCGCCCGCACCGCAGAGTGCGCCCGCACCGCAGAGCGCGCCCGCGGTGCAGAGCACGCCCGCCCCGGCGGCCGCCAGCACGGCCGCTCCCCTGGCGCCGGCCGCCGACCCCGCTGCGCCCGGCACCGCGGCCCCCGCGCACGGCGCCGGACCGGAAGCGCCCAGCGCCGCCGCCGCGTTCCAATCGATGCTGGAAGCCCAGGACGGCATCCCCCGCGGCCTCGGCCTCTTCCTGAAGGCCGCCACCCTGACCGAGGAGGCGCCCGAAAGGGTGATCCTCGAGCTGCCGCCCGGCCCCGGGCTCGAACGGCTGAACGCCGACAAGGCCGCGCGGCAGCAGATCGAGGAGGCGCTCGGCCGGCGCCTCGGCCGGACGGTTGTATTGGAGGTCCGCGCGCAGGCCGGGATGGGGGAGCCGGGCGCGGCGCCGCCCCGTCGCCTGACGCCCGAACAGGTCAAGGCCGACCGGCTCCGGCGCCTCGCCGAGCAGGAACCACTCCTGGGCCGGGCGGTACAAGAATGGGACCTCGAAGAGGTCTGATGCGGCGCGGTGTCCGCGGCTCCCGCCACGGCTTGCGGAGCCCTCGGCGCGGCGCCTATCTTCTTTGGAACTCTCCCTGCACGGGTTCGCGATCATGACGAGCTTTCAGCAGCTGCTACAGATGGGCCAGCAGGTGCAGGCCCAGATGCACAAGCTCCAGTCGGAGCTCGGAAACAAGACGGTGACGGTTTCGAGCGGTGGGGGGATGGTCACCGTGACCGCCGACGGGCGCGGCCGGATCCGCGAGGTCCGGATCGACCCCACGGTCGTCGACCCGCAGGACGTCGAGATGCTCGAGGACCTGGTGCTCGCCGCCGTGTCGGAGGCGCAGCAGCGCGCGCAGGGGCTGTACGAGGAGGAACTGAAGAAGCTGACTGGCGGATTCCAGCTTCCGTTCAACCTGCCGAACCTTCCCTGATGTCGGTCATCGACGATCTCGCGGAGGAGTTCGCCCGACTGCCCGGGATCGGCCGCAAGACCGCGCTTCGGCTCACGTACCACCTGCTCAAGCGGCCGCCGGAAGAGGTCCGGCGCCTGGCGCGCGCCCTCGACGGCGTGGCGGAGCGGGTGCGCGCCTGCTCGCGGTGCGGCAACCTGACGGAGGCGGATCCGTGTGCGCTCTGCCAGAACCCGCGCCGTGACGCGACCGTCGTCTGCGTGGTCGAGGAGGCGTCGGACATCCCGGCCATCGAGCGCACGGGCACGTACCGCGGCCTCTACCACGTGCTTGGCGGACGGCTCTCTCCGCTCGAGGGGGTCGGGCCGGGCGAGTTGAACATCCAGTCGCTCCTCACGCGGATCGGGCCGGGCTCGGAGGTACGGGAGGTGATCCTGGCGACGAACCCGAGCGTCGAGGGCGAGGCGACAGCGGTCTATCTGCAGAAGCTGATCCGCCCGCTCGGCGTCCGGGTCACGCGCCTGGCGCGCGGGCTGCCGGTCGGCGGCGACCTGGAATACGCGGACGGCGTTACCATTGCCGAGGCCCTCGCGGGCCGGCGAGAACTCTAGACGGTGTCGGTCATGAAGCTGAGGCGAATCCCGAGGCAGAAGGAAGAGCCGCGCGTGCTCCGAACGGTGGGGCTCGTGCTGTTGATCGTCGGCGCGGTCGCTGCCCTCGGCGCGCTCCTGGTGCGCGACCAGATCTCGCGCCACCGCCGCGACCTCTTCAGCCCCCATCCGCTCCGGCGCCTGGCCGCGCTCGGCTTCCTGGCCGGGCTCGACCCGAGCGTCGACCTGGCGCGACTCCTCCAGGACTACGTCGCCTGGGAGCCGCGGCCCTTGCTGCGGAAGCGCGCGGAACAGATCCTGGCCCGCATGGAGCGGCGCATGGGTGAGGCCGCAACGGGAGTCGCCGGATGAGCAACGGGCAGCCGCGTTCCCTCGGGCGCGAGGACCTCGAGCGTCTGGATTCACTCCTCCTCGATTTCGTCCAGGCCGCGGGCGCGCGGTGCGCCGTCCTCATGGACCGCACCGGCCGGCTGCTCACCATGGCGGGCCGGACCGAAGGGATCGACGGCGTCGCCTTCGCGTCTCTGGCCGCCGCGGATTTCGCCGCCAGCGACCAGCTCGCCCGGCTCATGGGCGAACAGGAGTGCACATCGCTGGTGCACCAGGGGGAAACGCGTTCGATGTTCCTGACCGATGTGGACGGCGATGCGGTGCTGGCCGCCGTCTTCGATACGGATACCACGCTCGGGCTCGTCCGCCTCAAGGCGCGCGAGGTGACGCCGGCGTTGGCTGCGCTCTTCGCCGACGCCGCGCGCCGCGCGCCCGAGCCGGGCGAGTCGCTGGCCGCCGACTGGGCGTCCGCGGCCGCGAGCGAGATCGACCGCCTCTTCAGCGAGTAGGGGGGCGGCCGATGTCGATGATCAACTACGCGAGCCGGGAGATCAACTGCAAGATCGTCTACTACGGTCCCGGCCTCTGCGGAAAGACGACGAACCTCGAATACATCTACGAGCGGGTCAACCCGGAGACGCGCGGGAAGCTCATCTCCCTCGCGACCGAGGCGGAGCGCACGCTCTTCTTCGACTTCCTCCCCGTCGACCTGGGGAGCATCCGCGGCTTCAAGACCCGGTTCCACCTCTACACGGTGCCCGGACAGGTTTACTACAACGCCAGCCGGCGGCTCATCCTGAAGGGCGTCGACGGCGTCGTCTTCGTCGCCGACTCGAAGGCGGACCGCATGGACGCCAACATCGCGTCGTTGCAGAACCTGTACGAGAATCTCCAGGAGTACGGGTACGACCCGGCCAGGGTGCCGCAGGTGATCCAGTACAACAAGCGCGATCTGCCGGATGCGGTGCCGGTCGAGGAGCTGCGCGCGCAGCTGAACCCCGGCGGCGTCCCCGACTTCGAGGCGGTGGCCACTCAGGGGACCGGGGTCTTCGACACGCTCAAGGCGGTGAGCAAACTCGTCATCCAGTCTTTGAGCTGAGACCGATGGCGCTGCTGGAGCGCAGCACTCTCCCCAACGTGATCACCGTCGGGCGCGTCGTCCTCACGCCCGCCATCGCGTTACTGATCTTCGTACCGAGCTTCGGCGCGCGGCTCGTGGCCTTCGTCCTCTTCCTGGTCGCCGCCTTCTCGGACGTCTGGGACGGGTACCTGGCGCGCAAGCACGGCTGGATCAGCAACTTCGGCAAGCTGATGGATCCGCTGGCCGACAAGCTGCTCCTCGTCGCCACCTTCGTCCCGTTCTACATCCTCTCGCACCGGCCGGGGCCCGTCGGCCCGCTCCCGATCTGGGGCGTGCTCCCGCTCTGGGTCCTCATCGTCGTCTTCGGGCGCGAGCTGCTGATCACGGTCATGCGCATGGTCGCCGCGCGGCGCGGCGCCGTCGTGCCGGCCGGAAAGTCGGGGAAGTGGAAGGCGCTCTCCCAGAACATCGCCAGCGGCACGATCCTCCTCTGGTACGCGCTGCAGACCGAAGCGCACCGGGAGGGGTGGGCCGGGTCGTTCTGGGACTTCTGGCAGGCGTTCCACGGCACGGTCCTGGCCGTCGTCCTCTTCATCGCCGTCGCGCTCACCATCTACTCGCTGATCGTCTACCTCCGAAGCTGGCGCGCGATGGTGCGGGAGGCCGCGTGAGCGAGCGCGCGCCCGCCGTCGAGCTCCTCTCGATCGGCGACGAGCTCCTCCTCGGCGACATTGTCGACACCAACGCCGCCTGGCTCTCGAGGCGCCTGGGCGAGATCGGCGTCCGCATCGTTCGCCGCGCGACGGTCGGCGACGACGAGGACGCGATCGCCGAGGCGGTGCGTCAGGCGCTCGACCGTACCGGCGCCGTCGTCTGCACCGGCGGCCTCGGCCCGACGGAGGACGACCTCACGCGCCAGGCCGTCGCGCGCGTCTTCGGCCGCCCACTCCGTGTCGACGAGGACTCCCTTGCCCGCATCCGCGCCCGCTTCGCGCAGTTGGGGCGCGAGATGCCCGAGCGCAACCGGGTGCAGGCCGAGCTCCCCGAGGGCGCCACGGTGCTTCCGAACGATTGGGGGACCGCGCCCGGCTTCGCGGTCGAGGACGACGCGGGCCGCTTCGTCGTCGTCCTCCCCGGCGTGCCCCGCGAGATGGAGCGGATCGTCGACGCGCACGTGATTCCGTTCCTTCGCCGCCGCTGGCCGGAGGGCGCCCGGCCGCTCGTCCATCGCGTGATCCGCACGACCGGGATCGCGGAATCCGTCCTCGCGGACCGGATCGCCGACGTGGCCGACGCGATCCGCCCGATCACCGTCGCCTACCTGCCGCGCGTCACGGGCGTCGACCTGCGGCTCACCTCGTGGGGCGCGCTCGCCGCGTCCGATGCCGCGCGGCGGCTGGACGAGGCCGAGGCGGCCCTCCGCGAGCGGCTCGGCGGCTACGTCTACGGGACCGATGGCGACGACCTCGCCGCCGTCGTCGGCGCCGCGCTCCGCAGCCGCGGTCTCACCCTCGCCCTCGCCGAGAGTTGCACCGGCGGCCTGATCGCGAAGCGGATCACCGACATCGCCGGCTCGTCGGAGTACTTCCTCGGCGGGTTCGTGACGTACTCGAACGACTCGAAGCAGCAGCTTCTCGGCGTGCAGGCGACGACGCTCGCTGCGCACGGCGCGGTGAGCGAGCAGACCGCGCGGGAGATGGCGGCCGGCGCGCGGCGCGTGATCGGCGCCGACGTCGCCCTCGGCGTGACCGGGATCGCAGGGCCGGGTGGCGGGTCGGCCGAGAAGCCCGTCGGGACCGTCTGGATCGGGATCGCCGGGGCCAATGCGGTCGAGGCCCGCCTCTTCCGCTTCCTCGGCGAACGCGACGAGATCCGTGAGCGCGCGGCCCAGGCCGCCCTCGCTCTCCTGTGGCGACACCTCGAACGGGAGGAGCGCCAATGACGACGACCGGAACGCTGGAGCACAACCACGGCACCTTCGAGGGCGTGCGCCGCCTCCGCCTCCACTACAGGAGCTGGGAGGTGCAGACGCCTCGCGCCGCCGTCGTTTTCGTCCACGGCTTCTCGGACCACAGCGGACGCTACGATTCCTTCGCGGAGACGCTCGCCGCGTTCGGGCTGTCGACCTTCGCCTTCGACCTCCGCGGGCACGGCCAGTCCGACGGCCGGCGCGGCTACGTTTCCCGCTTCGAGATCTACCTCCAGGAGCTCGACCGCTTCCGGCGCGAGGTGCAGGGGCTCGTCGCCGCCGAGTGCCCACTCTTCCTGGTCGGGCACTCCATGGGCGGCCTCATCGTGCTCCGCTACCTCGAGGAGCTCGAGTCGCCGTTCCGCGGGGGGATCATCGTGTCCCCCTGGCTCGGGACCGCAGCACCCGTCCCCCACTGGAAGATCGTCCTCGCCACGCTCCTGAACCGCGTGCTCCCGTCGCTCCCGGTCCCCGCGGGGCTCAAGGCCGAGCACCTGTGCCACGACCCGGCCGTCGTCCAGGCGTACCGCGAAGACCCGTTGGTCCACGACACGATGACGCCGCGGCTCTTCAACGAGGCGTCGGCCGCCATGGCGCTCGCCCACCGCCGCGCGGACCGGCTGCGCGTCCCGCTCCTCTTCCTCATCGCCGGCGACGACCGCATCGTCGACGCGCCCCGGGCGATCCGCTTCGCCCGATCGCTCCCCGGCGACGTTTCTATCCACACCTTCGAGGGGCTCTACCACGAAATCCTCTTCGAGCCGGACCGCGCGCCCGTCATCGAGACGCTCCGGCAGTGGCTCGAGGAACGGCTGGGGTGACGGCGATTGACGGCCATACTGCCGGGCGGCCGGCGCGCCGCCCGGGTCAATGAGCGACTCGTCGTCCTGTCGTTGTGGCAGGGATGCCTGGCACCGCGATTGCTAGCCGGCCCCGCGCGTGCGCGTCTGATCCGCTATCCAGACCGGCCGCGACGGGGCGTCCATACGCCCGGCCGTGGCGCGCAAACCTGGATCCCGCATCGGGGTAGTATTTCGCGGCATTCCCACGAACCACCGAGAGAGATGACGGACGAACAGCGGTTGAACGACGAACAGGCCGTGGCGTCTGGCTCGGCCGATACGGAAACTGATGGCGTGACGGCCGGCGGGGCGACGGCCGACGGCGGGGTTGCGACCGAGCCGGGGGAGGTGGAAGCCGACGCGGCGGACGGCGCGTCGGCGGCAGCCGCCGGGAGCGCCGCGGCCGAACTCGAGGGGCTCCGCACTCAGCTCGAGGCGCTGAACGATCGGTACCTGCGACTCGCCGCGGAGTTTGACAACTACCGCAAGCGCATGGATCGCGAGCGGGGCGAGGCGTGGACGCGGGCGCAGGCGGATCTGGCCGCCCGGCTCCTCGAGTCGCTCGACGACCTGCAGCGCGTCGCCGCGCTCGAGGTCAGCGGCGCGAGCCTCGATTCCGTCCTCGAGGGGATCCGCCTGGTCGAGAGGAAGCTTCGCGGCGCGCTCGAGGCCGCGGGCCTCGTCGCGATCGAGGCGGTCGACGGGCAGCCCTTCGACCCGTCGACGATGGAGGCGCTCATGACCGTCCCGGCCGAGCGCCCGGACGACGACGACATCGTCGCGGACGTGTTCCAGAAGGGCTATCTGTTCAAGGAGACGCTCATCCGGCCCGCGCGGGTGCGGGTGCGGAAGTACGAGCCCGAGACGTAACGGCGGCCCATGGCTTCGGCGACCACCAAGGACTACTACCAGATTCTCGGCGTCTCCGAAACGGCCACGGCGGACGAGATCAAGAAGGCCTATCGGCGCCTCGCCAAGCAGTACCACCCCGATGCCAATCCGAACGACGCGGCGGCGGCGGAGCGTTTCAAGGAGGTGGGCGAGGCGTACGCCGTGCTGTCCGACCCGGAGAAGCGAGCACACTACGATCGTGTCCGCCGCATGGGCCCGTTCTCGGGGTTCGGCGCGGGCGCCGGGAACGCCGCGGGTGGCGCCGGCGGGTTCCGCTTCACCATGGACGACCTCGGCGACCTCGGCGGGATCGGCGACATCTTCAGCACGATCTTCGATCTCGGCGGGCGGAAGCGCCGAAGCCGTACGGGCGCCGAGCGCGGACGCGACGTCGAGCTGACCGCCGACATCGATTTCCTCCTCGCCGCCACCGGCGGAAAGACGACGGTGCGCGTCCCGATCAACGAGGACTGCGCCGCGTGCTCCGGCTCGGGCAACGCCCCCGGCTCACGCCCCGTCTCGTGCCGCGAGTGCGGCGGGAGCGGCCGGATCTCCTTCGGGCAGGGCAGCTTCGCCGTGAACCGCCCGTGCCCCGCGTGCTACGGCCGCGGCAGCATCCCCAGCGACCCGTGCCGCGCCTGCGGCGGCAGCGGTCAGCATCGGGAGCAGCGGACCATCTCCCTCACCGTGCCGGCCGGGGTCGAGACCGGCTCCAGGATCCGCCTCTCCGGCCAGGGCGAGCGCGGCGCCGGCGGCGGCGCGCCCGGGGACCTCATCATCACGTTCCGGGTGAAGCCGCACCACTTCTTCGAGCGCGATGGCCTCGACATTCACTGCACCGTCCCGATCAACATCGCCCAGGCGACGCTCGGGTCGAAGATCCGCGTGAAGACCGTCTCGGGGAAACAGGTCACGCTCCGGATCCCGCCGGGCACCCAGTCCGGGACGCGATTCCGCATATCGGGGCAGGGGATCGAGAAGAACGGCCGCCGCGGCGACCAGTACGTCCGCGTCAACATCGTCGTCCCGGAGAAGCTCACCGATGAGCAGGCGGAGCTCATGCGGGCGTTCGCGGAGAGCGCGGGGCTGCGCTGGTAGGACCAAGTAGGACGTCGGCCCGCTCCCGCCGGGCCGGCAAAGGTATCGGGCTGCGCCACGTTGGAAGGGCAGGGCGCAATGAAGCCGGGCGCGTCGGGCCGTGAGGCCGCCGACGCGCCCGGCGTATGTATTCCGCCACGCTGCCAGCGCGATCAGTAGCCTCTGGTGGTCGTGTCCATCGGCATCTCGCCGGCCGGCGGCGTCTCCACGTACTCCTCCTGCGTGCCGCCCCGGTCGCACGCGATCGCCAGGATCGGCAGGGCCAGCAAGGCCAGGAGGCGCACGGCGTAGGCGTTCCGCTTCCGTCGCATTTGCAGCTCCCTTCGACTTCTCGCGGTTTCCGCTCGGGCGGGCTCGCCCTCGACGGAGCGGCCCCCACGCTCATTTGGAGCAATCGCCGTACCGCGAGGGCGCTGAAAAAGGACCGCGTGGCTGGCGCGGCACGAGCGGATGGTTGCGACGGGTGCCCCTGCGTGCGGCTGCCGGACCCTGCGCCGTCAGCGAATCCTCCCGCCCCCGACCAGCACCTCACCCCGGTAGATCACGCCCGACTGCCCGGGCGTGACCGCCCGCTGCGGCGTCTCGAGCCGCAGCCGGACCGTGTCGTCCTCCACGGCCTCGACGACCGCCGGGACCGCGCGCGCCCGGTAGCGGACCTGAACCTCCACCGTCTCGCCCACCGCTGGCGGCTCGGCCAGCCAGTTCAGGTCGCCGAGCTCGACGCCCGTGCGGTCCAACTCCGAGGCCTCGCCGACGACGACCTCGTTCGTCTTGGGCCGCACGCCGAGGACGTAGAGCGGCCGACCGAACCCGCCGCCGAGTCCCTTCCGCTGGCCGACCGTGTACCGCGCATAACCCCGGTGCTCCCCCACGACCTCGCCCGATGCCGTGACCATGCGCCCCGGCGAAAGCGCCGGGTGATCCGGGCCGAGTCGCTGCGCAAGGAAATCCGTGTAGTCGTTCGTCGGGACGAAGCAGATCTCCTGCGACTCCGGCTTGTCCGCCGTCGACAGCCCGAGCGCGCGCGCCCGCTCGCGTACCTCCGCCTTCGTCAGCTCGCCGACGGGGAAGAGGAGGTACCGGGCGACGTCGCGCGGGACGCCCCACAGGAAGTAGCTCTGGTCCTTCGACCGGTCGACGCCGCGCAGGAGCTCGTGCGTGCCGTCCGCGCGCACCCGCATACGCGCGTAATGCCCGGTCGCGATCGCCTCCGCGCCCAGCATCCGCCCCTTGCGCAGCAGGTCCGGGATCTTCGTGTTCGAGTTGCAGCGCACGCACGGGTTCGGTGTCCTGCCCGCCGCGTACTCGGCGACGAAGTCGTCGATCACGTCCCGCGTGAACGCCTCCTCCATGTCGAAGACATAATGCGGGATCCCGAGCCGGTCGCACACCGCGCGGGCGTCCATGATCCCCTCGAGCCCGCAGCAGGTGTTCTTCGGCCCGTCGACCTCCGAGTAGCAGAACGTCTTCATCGTCGCCCCGATCACGCGGTGCCCCTGCTCGACCAGGAGCGCCGCCGCGAGCGACGAATCGACGCCGCCGGACATTGCAACCAGTACCGTCATTCCGATCCCTTCTCCCGCGCGCTGCACCCCGGCCGGTCAGGAGGCCGCGCGGACCCGCTCCGCGACGCGGACGAACCGCTCGGCCGCCGCCTCGATTTCCGCCTCCGTCGTCGTCCTCCCGACCGAGAAGCGGATCGACGCCTCGGTCGACGAGCCGCGCCCCATCGCGACGAGCACGTGGCTCGGCTCGACCGTGCCGCTCTGGCACGCCGAGCCGCTCGTGACCGCGACCCCCTCCAGGTCGAGCGAAACCAGCATCGCCTCCTGGTCCGCACCCTCTAGCGATACGTTCAGGATGTGGGGCAGCCGCTCCGCGCCGCCGCCGTTCACGATCAGCCCCGGAACCCGCTCCAGGAGGAGCCCCTCCAGCCGGTCCCGCAGCGCGGCCAGCCGGGCGGCCTCAGACTCGCGCTCCCGCTCCGCCAATTCCGCGGCCAGCGCGAACGCGATCGCGCCCGCCACGTTCTCCGTCCCGGGGTGCACGCCGTGCTCCTGCCCGCCGCCGTGCGCGAGCGGCTCGATCTCCACGCCCTTCCGCACGTACAACGCGCCGATCCCCTTCGGCCCGCCGACCTTGTGCGCCGTCACCGTCAGTAAGTCGACCGGCACCCGGTCGACGCGGACCGGCACCTTCCCGAGTGCCTGCACCGCGTCCGTGTGGAAGACGACGCCGGCCTCCCGGCAGCGCGTCGCCAGCGCCTCCACCGGCTGCAGCGTCCCGACCTCGTTGTTCCCCCACATCACCGACACGACCGCCGGCCGCGCGGGCAGCGCCTCCTCGAGCGACTCCGGCTGCACCCGCCCGTCGCCGTCGACGCCGAGCACCACGAGCTCCGCGCCCTCCCGGCCGGCCGCCGCCGCCGCGCCGATCACCGCCTTGTGCTCGATCGCCGAGTAGACGACCGCGGCAGCGGATCCGGTGCGTCGCCGGACCGCACGCCACCGGCCCAGCACCGCCAGGTTGTCCGACACCGTCCCGCCCGATGTGAAGTAGACCTCGCGCCGCGTGGCGCCGAGGACGGCGGCCAGCCGCTCGCGTGCCTCCTCCAGCCGCATACGCGCCTCACGACCCCACGCATGCTGACTCGACGGGTTGCCGGACACCTCCGCCAGCGCCGCGCACATCGCCTCCACCACCTCCGGCCGCACCGGCGTCGTCGCCGCGTGGTCGAGGTAGATCCGGTCCATTCTCGCCTCCATCCTGGTTCTCGCCTCCCATCGTACCCCCGAGCCGCGTTGCGGTCCCGGAGCCGTCGCTCCCTAATCACCAGACGACGGCGCGCGGATCCCGGGAGCGTGCCGATAGTCTCCGGTTCGGGGCACGGTGGCGCAATGGTGTGACCGCGTGCTCACGTGCACGATCCTGGACGCCCGCCGCGTCGAACACGCCGCCGGCCCACCCGCCGGCGAGTTCCTCTCACCTGGCCACTCGGCCCTGGACTTGCAGCCCGAACCCCTTAGATTGCCCCTGGAACCCTCATCGCCCACAGCCGCCCGGAGTCCGCCATGGAATCCTCGGTTCCGCCGCCGCTGCCGGCAAATCGGCCGGCTTGCTTCCGCGCCACGGTGCACGGCACCGTCTTCGGAAATAGAGCTCAGCTCCTCGATTCCCTCCACGACGGCGACGAACTCCTCCTCATCCCCGACCCTCCCATCGACGACGACCCCGGCGTCTGGATCCACCTCCCGAGCGGCGACCCCGTAGGTCATCTCCCTCCCGAGATCGAAGCCTGGCTCGCGCCCTGGATGCTCCGCGGCGGACGCGCGACCGCGCGTGCGCTGCGCGTACGCGGGCCCGAGGTCCCGAGCTGGCGGCGCCTCCTCATCGAGGTCACCTGCGCCGCCTGAGCCTGACGGATTGGGACATCCCTGGGACACGTCTGGGACACGCCTGGGACGTTCCGACGGTGGATATTTATGCGGCGCGAATGATAACCCGCTGGGCCGTAACGGGTTGGATGCGGCTTCCGCGGACGGGCACGAGCGGACCGGCTCTTGCACCCACCAAGCTGCGGCCGGCATCACGCAGGATAACTTAGCCCACCTGTTCTGGTACTGAGTCGTATCCCACGGATCCGCGCCCTCGGACGAACGTCCTCGCAAAGCTCGCCTCGGCCCCGAGGGCGCGGAGATTCTCTCCTTTCAGAGGAGATCCTTTCCTCTCAGAAGCTCTGGACCTCGAGGGATACCACGTCGTCGACGCGGAGGGTTTCGCGTGTGACGAACGGCTCGCCGTACGGTCGACGGATCAGCGAGCCGTAATGGGCGGCGTGCGCGCGGAGCTGCTCGCGTAGCGGCCGCTCGCCGCCGCCGAAGACCTCGCCCATCGCGGTCTTCCCCTCGAACTGGGTGCCGAAGGCGAAGATCGCCTCCAGCTTCCGCTCGAACTGTTCCGTGATGTCGACGACGAAGGAGGGTTTGACGGCGTCCTCGCGGTAGGAGAGGGCGTAGAGGACCTTGTGGGGCCGGTGCGGCTCGCCTTCGATCGGCGCGCGGCGGAGTCCGGCGAGGAAGCAGGCGTCGTACCCGAGCTGGGAGGCGACGCGGTGGTCGGGGTGGCGGCCTTCCGGCCAGTGCAGGATGACGACGCGCGGCCGGAGCGCCCGGATGTGCCGCGCGACGATCCATCGGGTCTCGGGCGTGTTCTCGAGGGCCGCGTCGGGGAGCCCGGCATTGACGCGGACGGCGAGCCCCAGGATGCGGGCGGCCCGCGCGGCCTCCTCGCGTCGCCCCGCGGCGTCGCCCCAGGTCCCACTCTCGCCGGCGGTCAGGTCGAGGACGCCGGTCCGGTACCCCTGGTCCGCGGCGCGGATGAGCGTGCCGCCGCAGAGCAGCTCGGCGTCGTCGGGGTGCGCCATGATCGCGAGCAGGTCGACGACCGGCTCCGACCCGGTCGGCCCGCCCGGCGGCCCAAAGACGTAACCGACGCCGTGCCCCGGTGTGCGCTCACTCATTCGTATCGCAACGCGACGACGGGGTCCATGCGGGCGGCCCGCCAGGCGGGCCATAGGCCGAAGAGGATCCCGGCGCCCGCGGCCATGATGAGCGCCGCGACGACGGCCCAGAGTGGCACGAAGGCGGGGATCGGCGAGATCGCGGCCACGATCCCGGCGAGCCCGCCGCCGATGGCGAGGCCGATGGCGCCGCCGATGAGGGTGACGGTCGCCGATTCGACGAGGAACTGCCAGAGGATCTCGCCCCGCGTCGCGCCGACGGCCTTGCGGATCCCGATCTCGCGTGTCCGCTCGGTGACGGCGATCGTCATGATCCCGATCACGCCGACGCCGCCAACCATGAGCCCCACGGAGGAGAGGGCGAGCATCACGATGAAGAAGACGCCCGTGATGCGATTGAAGGTGCGGACCATCTCCTCCTGGCGGACGATGGCGAAGTTGTTCGGCTCGGCGGGCCGCAGCTTCCGGGACGCCCGCAGGTAGGTGATCACCTGGTCGATCGCCTCCTGCTGAGTCGCGTGGTCGGCGGTCACGACGAGCGCCGACAGCCAGTCCGGGTGGAGCCCCAGGTACTTCAGGGCGGCGGTGTAGGGCACCACCGCGAAGTGCTCGACCTGGCTGTTGAAGATGTTCTCGGCGAGCTCGAAGACGCCGATGATGCGGAACGCGGCGCCGCGGATGCGGATCGTCCGGCCCAGCGGATCGAGGTCGTCGAACAATTCCCGCGCGAGCGGCGCCGATACGACGGCGACGGGCCGGGACGCGGCGACGTCGGCGGGGAGGAAGTCCCGCCCCGCGACGAGCTTCCCCTGCGTGTAATCCCGCCAGCCGACGCTGGTCGAGGAGATCTGCACGCTGCTCAGCCGTCTGTTCCCGGCGCTGATGTCGCGGCTTATGCCGCCGTCCACGATAGCGGTGCGCACGGCGTCCAGCTTCGCGATCCCCTCGATCTCGGCCACCGTCAGCGGGTCGTTGTCCATCCACGCCGGGCGGCTGCCGTCGCTGACGATCTGGACGTCGTTGAAGTCGAAGCGCGAGACCATGAAGTTCTTCGGCCCCGCGGCCTCGATCGATTCCAGGATGCTGCCGCGGATACCGGAGATCACCGCGCTCATCGCCACGACCGTCGACACGCCGACCACGATGCCGAGGATCGTCAGCGCCGACCGGAACTTGTTGGCGCGGAGCTGGTCGACCGCCAGCTGCATCCCCTCGAAGAAGCTCTCACTGCGCATGGCTCACTCGTAGCGGAGCGCGACGACCGGGTCGAGCCGGGCCGCCCGCGAGGCGGGGTAGAGACCGGCGACGATCCCGACGCCGGCGCCGAGCGCGACCGACACGGCGATCCAGACCGGCGAGATCGAAGCGGGGAGCGGTGAGACGGCGGCCACGAGTTGGGCGAGGCCGATCCCGATCCCGATCCCGATCAACGCGCCGAAGCCGGAAAGCGTCGCCGATTCGATCAGGACCTGGAAGATGATGTCGCGCCGGCGCGCGCCGATCGCCTTTCGCATCCCGATCTCGCGCGTCCGCTCCATGACGGACACCAGCATGATGTTCATGATGACCATCCCGCCGACGACGAGGGCGATCCCCACCAGCGTCGGGAAGGCGAGGTAGAGGATTCGGCTGATCCGCGTCCAGAACGCCATGGAGTCGTCGGCGGTGTCGAGGGCGAAGTCGTTGGGTTGGTCCGGGCGCAGCCGGTGCCGAACGCGCATGATCGCCTCGACCTCCATGAGCGCCTGCTGCATCTGATCCGGGTCGTCGACGCGGATCAGGATGTCGTCGACGACGCCGTGCGGAGCGGTCACGCGCGCGAGCATCGACCGCGATGGCGCGATCGCGCGGTTGTCGAGCGACATCCCGAAGAGGGTGCCCTGCTTCTCCAGGACGCCGATCACGCGGAACCGGTGGCCGGCGATCTTGACCATGCGGCCGAGAGGGTCGCGGTCGCCGAACAGCTTCTGAGCGGCTTCATGGCCGAGGATCACGACCGGCGCGCCGATGCGGTCCTCCGGCGCGGTGAACGCCCGGCCGCGGGCGATCTTCAGCTCGCGGATCCGGAAGTAATCCGCGGACGCGGTCGTGAGCCACACGTTCTCGATCTCGGTCCCGTCCTCGGCGGCGACGCGGCCGCCGCCGCCGCTCTCCACGGCGACCAGCGCCGGGACATCGAGCTGCTCGCGGATGGCGTCCGCATCCTCGAACGTGAGCCGCGGCCGCCGGATCCACTCCCGCCACTGCTCGGCGGACGTGTTGATCTGCACCTCGGGCCACCGGCTGAGCGTGATGGTGTTCAGCCCGTAGATCGTCCGCGCGAAGTCCTCCTTCATGTATCGGTTCATCCCCTCGATGACGGTGACGACCGTCATGAGGAACATGACGCCGATGACCACGCCGATCACGGCGAAGAAGCTCTTGAGCTTCTGCGCCCGGATCTGCTGGAGCGCGAGCCGTATCCCTTCGCCGAGGAGCATCGTCAGACCACTGCGGCGTCGCGAACGACGTCGCTCTCGATCAGCCCGTCCCGCAGCGTGACTACGCGGTGCGCGAAGGCGGCGATGTCGTTCTCGTGGGTGACGAGGATGATCGTCTGCCCGTCGGCGTGCAGTTCGCCGAAGAGCGCCATGATCTCCTCGCTCGTCTTGCTGTCGAGGTTACCCGTCGGCTCGTCGGCCAGCAGGATCGCGGGGTTGTTGATGAGCGCCCGGGCGATCGCCACGCGCTGGCGCTGACCGCCGGACAGCTCGCTCGGCTTGTGGTCCATGCGCTGGGCCAGGCCGACGCGCTCGAGCGCGCTCGCGGCCCGTTCACGGCGCTCCTTCGCCGGAACCCCCGCGTAGATCAGCGGGAGCTCGACGTTGTGCAGCGCGGTCGCCCGCGGAAGGAGATTGAACGTCTGGAAGACGAAGCCGATCTCCTTGTTGCGAATGCGGGCCAGCTCGTCGTCCGACAGCTCCGAGACGAGCTGGCCGTTCAGCCAGTACTCGCCCGACGTCGGCGTGTCGAGGCAGCCGATCAGGTTCATGAGCGTGGACTTGCCTGAGCCCGACGGACCCATGATCGCCACGTATTCGTTCCTTTCGACCACGAGGTCGACGCCGCGCAGCGCACGGACGATTTCGGACCCGAGAACGTACTCCTTGGTCAGCTTCTCGGTCCGGATAACCTGCTGGGCGATCATTCCTTTTCCTCCGACTTGGCTTGGGTGGCTTTGCCCTGGGCGCCGAGGATGCGGACCGGCGAGCCATCGGTCAGCGTGCGGACGACCTCGTACGGCCCGGCCACGATCGAGTCTCCCTCGGCGATTCCGCGAACGACCTCGAAGTGTTCGGCGCCCGCGATCCCGACTTCGACGGGGACGAACCGGGCGACCCCGCCCCGTACGACGAAGACGCCCTCGACGTCGCCGCTCTTCCCGAGATCGGCGGCGGCGCTGCTGGCCTCCGGGCTCTCCTGCGGGAGCGCCTCGAGCCCCTCGCGGCTGCGGACGGTCAGCGCGATGATCGGAATCGAGAGTGCGCCCTGGCGCACGTCGGTGACGATGTCCGCCGTTGCGGTCAGGTCCGGCCGCAGCTGCGGCGGCGGGTTGTCCAGGCGGATCACGACCTCGAAGTCGACGGCCTGCGACTGCCCGCCGGGGCCGGCGGCGGTCTGGCTCTCGGGCGGCCGTACCGAGCTGTGGGCGATCTCGATGACCTTGCCCGTGAACGTCTGGCGCGGGAACGCGTCGATCGTGATCGTCGCGCTGTCGCCCAGCGACACGTGCGGCACGTCGGTTTCGTCGATGCGGATGACGGCCTCCATGACCGACAGATCGCTGACCGTGAGGAGCAGGCTGCCGGGGTTGTTCATCGTACCGACGATGGCGGTTTCGCCCTCCTCGACGTTGAGGCGGGTGACGATGCCGTCGATCGGCGAGACGATGGAGGTCTTGCTCAGTTGGTTCTCGGCCTCGCGCAGCGCTGCCCGCGCCTGCGCGACGCCGTACTCGGCGGCGCGGAGCAGCTCGCGCTGGACGAGGACCTGCGTCTCCGCCTCCTCGAGCTGCTGGCGGCTGACGAAGCCGGTGTCGCGGGCGGCCAGCGCCTGGGCGCGCTCGAGCGCGCGCTCGGCCTGGAGCAGGTTCGCCCGGGACTGCGCCTCACGCGCGAGCGCCTCGCTGACCACCGCCCGTGCCCGGGCGACGGCCGCTTCGTACTGCGCCGGGTCGATGCGCAGCAGGAGCTGCCCGCGCCGGACCGAATCGCCCTCGGCGACCGCGAGGTGCGTGATCCGGCCCATGACGTCCGCCTGAATGTCGACCTTGCGGTGGGGCCGTACCCAGCCGCTCCCGGTCACGGTCGCGACGAGGTCGCGGCGAGCCGCGGTCTCGACGCGCACCTGAGGCCCCGCCGACCCGCCGTTGCTGAAGAATGCTCCGATGATGCCTGCGCCGACGACGGCGCCGACCCCGATCAAGATCTTGGTACGCCTCCTCATGTCACTCCTCCCCGGCCCGGGGCCGCAGGTCCTGTCCGACGGCGGTCTCGAGCGCGGCCAGCGCCTCGTGGAAGGCGTAGACGGCGCGGAGATACTCGCGGTCCGCGCGGGACTTGCGCGTCTCCGCGTCGGTCAGGTCGACGAACGTGATGGCACCGACGCGATAACGCTCGCGCGCCAGCTCGAGCTGTTCGGCGGCCAGCTCGCGGTTGCGCTCCTCGAGCGTGACCGCGCGGTGGGCGGCCAGGAGCGTGGCGTGCGCCGCGGCGACCTCGGTCTTGAGGCGCAGCTCCTCGGCGCGGAGGCGCAGCCGTGCATCGTCCGCGGCGACGCGGGCCGCCTCGACGCGCCGCTCGCGGGCGAACCCGTTGAAGAGCGGGAGCGAGACCATGAGCGTCGCCGAGAACGGCTGACGCGAGAACCTGAAGGGGAACACGTTGTTGTCCCTCACGATCTCGGCTTCGCGCGCCGGGTCCGGCGTGAGGATCGAGCAGTCCTCGGTCGGGAGCGGCGGGTTGAGCCGGGTCACCAGATCGTTCGTGAACTCGCACTGCTTGCGCTGCTCGTCGATGCTGCGGCGGTACTGGTCGATGAGATACTGGTCGTCCGCCACCTCGCGCGCGTAGCCGCGCCAGTTCATGCTCAGGTCCACGGACGGCAGGTACTGACTGCGTGCCATCCGGACGGACGTATTGGCGGCGTTCTCCGCTGCCCGGTAAGCGCGAATCTGCGGGTGCTGCGCCATGGCCCGGGCAACCAGCTCGTCCACCGACCAGCGCGGCTCGAAGACTTGGAACTCGCTCGTCAGCCGGACCTCGCGGTCGAGGTCCAGGCCGATGGCCTCCAGCAGACGCAGGGTCTCGGTACGGAGCAGGTTCTCGGCGCGGAGCAGCTCGACCTCGGCGCGGCCGCGCTCGACCTCCGCCTGCTTGGCGTCCAGGGAGATCGCCGCACCGACGGCGACGCGCGCTTCGGCGAGCCGGAGGTTCTCGGTCGCGCGCTCGAGCTCCTGGCGGGCGAGTTCGACGCCGTCGCGCGCGGCGACGGCAGCGAGATACCGCCGGGTGATGTCCGCCTTGAGGCCGAACTCCGCCGCCTCGACGCGCGCGTGTGTCGCATCGCGGTTCGCCCGTTCCTGCTTGGGCCGGAAGATCGCGTCACCGTTGAGGCGGTAGCTGACGGAGATCCCGTATCCCGAGGTGAGATAAGCCGGAGTCGAGCCGAAGCCTAGGTCGCGGCTCGAGAAGATCCCCAGGCGCTGTTCGCCTGCGGCGTCGTACCCGAGCGTGCCGCTGACCGACGCCGACGGCAGGAGCGCGCCGTACGCCTCGCGCACGGACCATTCGGCCGACACCTCGTCGTTCTTCTGGATCAGGAACTCCGGGTTGTTGCGCCGGGCCAGGTCGATGGCCTCCTGGAGGGAGAGCGTCGCCGGCGTCTGCTGCGCTGCGGCCACGGAGGGCACGGCAAGGGCAAGGAGCAGGAAGGTCCCGGACCAGCTTGAAGATCTGCGAGGATGCACCGCTCGTTTCTCCTGTTCGATGTGGGTGTGCCGCCGTTGGCGGCATCGACGCGTCGCCTTGGTGACAACAACGCTGCACCATACGGGACGGCGTCGCCCCGGGTTTCAGACGCGCGGCGGAAGAAAATCGTTGCCGGGGCCGCCCGGCGCGCGCGGGCTTGCCTCACCTGGGCGCGCTCGTGCGCACGGCCTCGAATCCGCGCTCGGGGACCTCGAGACGCAGGACGCGGCCGCGGTCGTCCACCCAGAGGTGGACCTGCGGCGCTCCGGCGAGCGAGACGGCGAGCCGCTTCGCGGGGATGCTGCGCCCGCCGATCCGCACCGACTCCCGACCGACCTCCTCCACGGTGCCCGTGACCTGGCGGTTGAGCCGTGGTATGATGATCGGGATGCGGCTGGCCCCCGCCTCCGCCCGGCGGGCGAGGAAGTAATGGTGGTGGACGACGCCGTCGTCGACCAGCACGGCGCCCTCGCTGGCCAGGTACTCCCGCATCTGCTCACCGGTCGCCGAGACGATCCGGGCGCTGAACCGCCCGCCGATGACGCGCCCGACGATGCGCTGGGCACCGGCGCCGCGGACGGTGACGTCGTAGTCCGAGGGGCGGAGCGACGACCCTTCGACGCGGAGGATGGTCTGGATCGCCTGTGGCGCCGCGGCCGTGTCGACGGCGATCGAGCCCTGCGCGATGATCACCGCATCGTCGCCGGTGCCGCTCTGGCGGATGTAGAAGCTTTCGGTTCCGATCGTCCTTCCGGCCAGGTAGAGGCGGAACGAACCTTCGTCGAGCGTGGTCGTCTGCGCGGCGAGCGCCGTGGCGCCGCCGAGGAGACAGAGGGCGAGGAGTACGAGCAGGCGTTCGAGAGGACGTCGCATACCAGCCTCCAAGGGAGCGGGCGAGGCCAAATTTACCCCGCATGGCGCGGAAGAGTTCGCATCACGCCCCGCGGAGCGGGGGTGGCCGCCGGGCCGGAGAAGGCGGTCGGCCCGGCCGCGCCGCTCGGCGCCACCGGGATCACAGGGTGTCGGAATCCGCGGGCGCGGCCTCCAGGAAGACCGCACGGCGTACGGCATCGAGGATCGCGTTGTAGATTCGCTCGCCCTTCTCGGCCGAGGCCGCGGTCGGATAGCCGACGGCGCCGGCGCTGTCGGGCGGCGGGACGGGGATCCCGTTGCGGAGGTGCCGTCGGGCTTCGCCGGGTGGGACCGGGACGTCGCGCGCGCGATCCATCCGCACGAGCCCGGGGTAGAGGTAGAGCATGAGCGAGGTCTCGGCTTCGCCGGCGTGGAGCGGTCCGTCCTGGGCGTCGAGGAGCGACGAGACGTCCGCGTCCCAGATCTCGACGACGCGCACGCGGGCGCGGTAGGTCAGGAGCGTCGCCAGGGCGTCCAGGTGCGGCGTGTGTCGGTGCGCGGTCAGGACGATGAACTCGGTGACGCCGTGGTCCTCCCACGAGCCGAGGAGCTCGTTGAGCGCGCGGTGGAGGGTCTTGGCCGTGAGCGACGCGGTCCCCGCGAATCTGCGGCCGGCCCTGACGTTGACGCCGTACTGGAACGTGGGCGCGCGGAGTACGCCGAACTCCCTCGATAGGTCGGCGGCGAGCCGGCGCACGATGAGCGCGTTCGAGCCGAGGGGGAGGTGCGGGCCGTGTTGCTCCATGGCGCCCACCGGAACGATGAGCCGCGAATCGCGCGCGAGGTGCGCGGCCACGTCGACCCAACTCATCTCGTCCAGCGAAAGGGACGGCATCGAATCGTGCATTGCGAGCAACCCGACGTGAAGGGCCGATGAGGCACGAGCCGGTACGGGACATCGGCCTGTTCTGCGGCATCGTGTACGCGGCGGTGCTGCTGGTGCTGGCCTGGTCGCGGGCGCTGGACGCTCCGTACCTGGCGGCCGCCGGGGCGGCGCTCGCCGTGGCGCCGGTGCTGTGGTGGCGCCTGTTGCGGCGCGGCAGCCCGGTAGGCGGCCCGTCGCGCCGCCGGGCGCCCACGGTGCTGGTCGTGGCGGCGTGGGCGGCGGTCGCGGCCGCGTGCGCCAGCGCGGCCATGGTCACGTATCGCCTGCATCGGCTGGACGCCGATTGGCGGCGGCTGCAAGCGTCGCGCGAGGCGCGGCTGGCCCGCGAGCTGGACCGCGGGATGGACCGGCTGATCGAGCAGAGCCGCCTGGCCGTCGAGCGCGCCGCGGCGCGTGCTGCGGCGCCGGACCGGGGCGACATGTTCGCGGCGCTCGGCGAGGTGCGCTCGCGCACGGGCGTCGCGGCGATCGCGCTCTTCGACGAGGCCGGTGAGCTGATCGCGTGGGCCGGCGAGCATCGCGGCGCGCTGCCGCGGGAGGCGAAGCTCGGGGAGCGGACGGTCTTCTACGCGGAGCGGCCGCTCTTCGGATACCTATACGTGACCCGGCCGGTGGAGGGAAGGGGGGAGCGCGTAGTCGCGGCCGCGCTCCTCCAGACGGGGCTGGTGCTCGAGCGGCAGGGGGCGATCGGCTTCGCGGATCGTTTCGCGGAACGGATGGGCGCGAGACCGTATTTCGCTGCGGGGCCGGGGCCGGCGGGCGCGTGGTCACTGATCGCGGGGACGGACACCGTCCTGCACGCGCGCTTCGAGCCGAGCACGCGGGCGGAGTGGCGGAGCGGTCTGGCACAGGTCGGTCGTCGGCTGGTCGTGCCGCTTGCGCTCGTCTCTCTCGTCTGCCTCTCGGCGGTCTGGCTGCGCGCCCGCCGCGGGCGTGGTCTGGCGAGCGCGCTCCCGCTGCTCGGGCTCACCGGCGCTCTGATGGTGGCACCGCTGGGCGCCGTGACCGGCGCGGACTCTCTCTTCTCCCCGGCGCTCTACCTGCTCCCCGTCCTCGGCGAGCCGTCGCTGGGTCGGCTTCTCGCGGTTCTCCTCCCGTTGGCCGCGTTGACGGCCGTGGCTCGCCCGGTTCGCCTGGAGGGAAGGGCGGCGACGCTCGCGATCGCCGGCGGCGCGGTCGCGGTGGCGATCGGCTTCGCCGGCGGGCTACGCCTGATCCTCGCGGGCGCGGCGCCCAGCCTCCTCGAGGGAGGTACGTCGTACTGGGCCGCGGTGCAGGTCGCGGCGTTCCTGTCGCTCACGATGGTCGCGGCGCTCGCGGTCCCGCAGGGCCGACCCGGTCCCGCACGGCTGGGTTTCCTCCTCGGCGGCACGGCACTCTGCGTCTTCCTTGCCGCCGTCGTGCTGTTCCGGTGGCGGCTGACGCACCGGGTCGAGGCTTGGCTGCCGATGCTCTGGGCGATCCCGTTCGCGCTGCTCGCGATCGGGATTCACCGATACGACGGCCGCGCGAGCCGCGTCCTCCGGTGGCTGACGGCCGGGTGGCTGGCCGCGAGTGCCGTGCTGCCTCACCTCTGGGTCACGGAAGTGGCGGCGACGATCCGGGCGGCGGACCGCCAGCTCGCGACGCTCGGCTCGCGGCCCGATCCGTTCCTGGATTATCTGCTGCACCGATTCGGCGACGAGGTGGTGCGCAGGGATGGGCGGGGCGAGGACGGCGTGGAACTGCTCTACCGGTCGTGGGTCGCGAGCGGGCTGGCGGCCGAGGAATACCCCGCCCGGATCCGGCTGTGGCGACCGGGCGTGCCACCGCTGGAGCTCGCGGTCGGCGACGGCGAGAGCGTGCGACGTGCCCCCGGCGTCTCCACGGCGCGGTTGCGGCGGGAGATCGACCGGGCCCGGTCGCTGGGCACGTCATCGCTGGAGCCGGTCTTCGACGCGGGCGGCGGCGGGCAGATCCTGGCGGTCCCGCTCCAGGCGGACCGGGCGGTCACGGTGGTCGTGCCGCCGCGCCGGAGCCTGGGACGCGGAACGATCCTGGCGCCGATCGTTGGCGGCGAGCCGGACGCGCGTATGCGCCTCACGCTCGTGCCCGTTTCCGAACCCGGCGATCCCAATGCCCATGAGGCGGAATGGATCCCGACGGAGACGGGGTGGAGGAGCGAAAAGCTGCTGAATTACCCGGACGGCGTCTACCACGCCCACCTCGAGCTGCGGCTGTCGGGGCTGGGCGTCCTGGCCGCACGGGGTGCGCTGCTGATGGCAGTGGACCTGGCCCTTCTCGCATTCCTGTGGGTGTTCGGCCGCACGGCCCGCGGCGAGCCGCCATCGCCGCCCGGCGGATGGAGGGTGTGGACGGGATCGTTCCGGGCACGCGTCACGCTCGCACTGTTCGGGTTCTTCCTGCTGCCGACGGTGGTCTTCGGCGCGACGGCGTACCGTGCGCTCGCGGGCGAAGCGGCGCGCGCCGCGCGGATCGTGGCCGAGCGAGCGGTCGAGCAGGCGGCCGCCGCGTTCGCCGAGCTGCCCGGCGACTGGCGGGCGATCGCGGATCGGGTCGGCGAGGAGGTGCTGTACTACCATCGGGGCGAGCTGGCGCAGGCGTCGTCGCCCGAGGTGGTCGAGCTGGGGCTCTTCGGCGCCTGGATGCCGCCGCGGGTGTACGGCGTGCTCCAGAGCGGCGAGGAGATCGGCGTGGTCGAGACTCGGACGCTCGGCGAGCTCCGCTACCTGGTCGCCTACCGTCGGCTCGCGGCGGGGACGGTCGCGGTGCCGGTCTCGCTCGCGGCGGGCGAGGCGTCGGTCCGGCAGGCGGAGCTGGCGCACCTGATCCTCTTCGCCGTCCTCCTCGGCGGGCTGCTGTCCCTCGGTCTATCACTGTTGGTGGGGCGCGCGCTGGCCCGACCGATCGGCCAGCTCCGGCGCGCGGCCGCCGCGGTCGGCGCCGGGCGGCTGCACGTGCGGCTGCCTGCGGAGGAGGGTGCGGGCGAGTTCGGGCTGCTCTTCGCGTCGTTCAACCGCATGGTGCGTCGGCTCCGCGAGGCGCGGGCGAAGGAGGTGCACACCGCGCGAGTGCTGGCGTGGGGCGAGATGTCGCGGCAGGTCGCCCACGAGATCAAGAACCCGCTCACGCCGATCAAGCTGGCGGTGCAGCACCTCCGGCGAGCGCACAACGACCGCCGTCCGGACTTCGATCAGATCCTGGAAACGAACGTCGAGCAGATCCTGAAGGAGATCGACCGCCTGACGGAAATCGCGCGGGCGTTCTCGCGTTACGGCGCGCCGCCGGAAGCGGCCGGCCCGCTGGAGCCGGTGGACGTCGGCGCCGTGATCCGCGAGGCGCTGACGCTCTATCGCTCGGACACGGCCGTGCGATTCAACGCGGAGGTCGAGGCCGACGTGCCCCGCGCCCTCGCCCGGGCGGGCGAGTTGAAGGAGGTCATCCTCAACCTGCTGGAAAACGCATACTCGGCATTGGATGGGAGCGGCACGGTGGTCGTCTCGGCGCGTCGGACCGGCGAATGGGTCGAGCTCACGGTGGAGGACGACGGCCCCGGGATTCCGCCGGAGCTGATCGAGCGTGTCTTCGAGCCGCACTTCTCGACGCGGTCGGCGGGGACGGGGCTCGGTCTGGCGATCGTGCGGCGGTTGGTGGAAGGGTGGGGTGGCACCCTGACCGCGGAGAGCGAGGTCGGTCAGGGCACCACCATCCGGGTCCGGCTAGCCGTGGCGCCGGAGCCTATCGCCGCGTCCGGTAGTTGACGATCGTCTCGCCCTGGCCGGGGACGCGGATCACGGCGGAAACGACGTCGCCGGGCTCGAGGCCGCGAGCGATGGCCTGAACGTCGTCCGCGCTGCGGATCTGCTTCCCGTTCAGCCGGAGCAGGAACTGCCCGGGGCGCAGCCCGGCCTGGAACGCGGGGCTGTTCGGCGCGACCTCGGCAATGACGATGCCCTTCGCATCTTCATCGACGTCGTCGAGTTGCAGGCGCCTCACCAGGTCGCGGGTGAGGGGCGCCGCACGGAATCCGAGGAGCTCGTCCACGTCGGCGCGGGCGAGGCGCCGAGGCCGGGATGTGTCCTCCGCCTCGAACTGCCCGAGCTCGACAGTGACGGTCTGCCGCTTCCTGTCACGGATCACCTCGAGCCTCACCTTGTCGCCCGGCTCGCGCTGCGCGAGCGAGCTGACGAGCTGCGTGGCGGTCCGGATCGGCGCGCCGTCCAGCGCGACGATGACGTCGCCGACCTTGAGGCCGGCCTTCGCCGCCGGTGTCCCCTCCTGCACCTGCTTGACCTCGGCGCCGGCGATCTGGTCCAGGCCGTAGACTTCCGCATCCGTCGCACTGACCTCGTCGACCAGGACGCCGAGCCGCGGACGGCGGACCGTGCCGTGCTCGATCAGGTCGTTCGCGACCTTGCGCGCGACCTCGATCGGGATGGCGAAACCGTAGCCCGCGTAGTAGCCGGTTCGGGAGGCGATCGCGGTGTTCACGCCGACGACGCGGCCGTGCAGGTCCACGAGCGGCCCGCCGGAGTTGCCTGGGTTGATCGCCGCGTCCGTCTGGATGAACGCCTCGATCGCCGACTGATCCGCTTCGCGACGCAGGATCCCGACGTTGCGGCCCTTCGCGCTGACGATCCCCGCGGTCACGGTGAAGTCGAGGCCCAGCGGGTTGCCGAGAGCCAGGACCCAGTCACCCACCTGCAGATCCTCGGAACTGCCCAGCGTAGCGGTCGGGAGCGGCTTGCCCCGTTCGGGCTCGATCCTGATCACCGCCACGTCGGACATCGCGTCCGTGCCGACGACCGTCGCACGGTACTCGCGGCCGTCCGAGAGCGTGACGATCACCTCGTCGGCGTCATTGACCACGTGTCGGTTGGTCATGATGTAGCCGCGACTGTCGAAGATGAACCCGGAGCCGGCGCCCTCCTGCGGCTGCTCGAAGACCTCCGGTCGTCCGAACCCCCAGCCATCGGGGAAGTACCGGAAGATGGGAGGCTGGACCCGAATCACCTGCTGCGTCTGCACTACGCGGATGTACACCACGGCCGGGAGCGCCCGATCCGCGGCGCCGCGGAACGCGCTCGAGAGGCGGGCCGCCGTGAACGTGTCGATCGGCGCCGCCTGCTGCGACTGGTCCGCTTTCTCCGCGATCCTCGCACTCTGCGCCTGCGCCGCCTCGCCCGGCCCACAGGCCGCGACGCCGACGAGCGACGCGATCAGCACATGCCGCATCCGGTCGGTGAACGACGACATCTCTTTCCTCCTTGGTACTTCCGGTTCTCTTGCCTTGACGGCTCGCGCCCGAAGGCACGTCGCGTGCCCTGCGAGCGTGTCACGGTGGCAGCTCGGGTAGGCGTGAGAGGGCGCCGCCCCGTTCGATGAATGGGATGCACGGGGCGGCCCCGGGGGTTGCCGCCCGATCGCCGGGGCGGCGTGCGTGCGCCGGCGACCGGTGGGCCGGCGCCCGAGCTCGCCCGGCGGTCAGGCGGCGGCGCCGTGGACGCGGACGCCGTGCGCGGAGAGGATGCGGATCGCCTCGTCGCCGTCGAGCGTCTCTTGCTCGAGGAGCGCCTCGGCGAGAGCGTCGAGCGCGGCGCGGTGGGTGTCGACGATCTCGCGTGCGCGGGCGTAGAGGCGGTCGAGAAGCGCGCGGACCTCGTCGTCCATCAGCGCCTGCGCCTCGGGGCTGAGCGAGCCGGGCTGCCCGTCCGTGACGAGCAACCCCGTGCGATGCCCCATCCCGAGCCGAAATACCATTCGGCGGGCGATGCGGTTCACGTGCTCGAGGTCGCTCTCCGCGCCGCCGGTGACGTGGTCCGGGCCGAAGACGGCCTCTTCCGCCGCGCGACCGGCGAGCCCCTTGACGATTTGACCCTCCAGATACCGGCGCGTATGGAGGTGGCGGTCGTCGTCAGGGGAGAAGTACGCAACCCCCATCGCCTTGCCGCGCGGCTGGATCGTGATCTTGTGGAGCCCGTCCTCGGGGACTGCGATCACGCCGGCCAGCGCGTGTCCCGCCTCGTGGTAGGCGACGATGCGCCGCTCGTCGTCCCGGGCGCGGAACCCGACGCGCTCCTTGCCGAGGAGCATGCGGTCCCGGGCCTGCTCGACATGACGCCACGCGACGCGGGGCGCCCGGTCGCGGACGGCGGCGATCGCCGCCTCGTTCAGCAGATTGGCCAGGTCGGCGCCGCTCGCGCCCGGCGTGATCCGCGCGAGGCGGCGGAGGTCGACATCGGGCTCGAGAGGGATCCCCCGACGAGCGACGTGCAGGCGAAGGATCTCCTCGCGGCCGTCGACGGTCGGAAGCGCGACGGCCAGCGATCGGTCGAACCGGCCCGGGCGCAGGAGCGCCGGGTCGAGCTCCTCCGGGCGGTTCGTCGCGCCGATCACGACCACGCCCTCCGCCGGTGAGAAGCCATCCATCTCGACCAGGAGCTGGTTCAGCGTGCGGTCGTCCTCGTTGTGGGCGCGGTTGCGCCCGCGGCGCCCGCCGATCGAGTCGATCTCGTCGATGAAGATCACACCGCCACGCTTCTTGGCGCGCTTGAACAGCGTGCGGATCCGGTGTGCGCCGAGCCCGACGATGAAGCCGGTGACCTGCGAGCCCGAGATCTGGAAGAACGGCACATCTGCCTCGCCGGCGACGGCGCGGGCGAGGAGCGTCTTCCCGGTCCCGGGCGGGCCGTAGAGGAGCACGCCTCGCGGAATCCGCGCGCCCATCGCGGCGAAGTCGGCGGGGCGGCGAAGGAAGTCGACGACCTCCCGCAGCTCCTCCGCCACGCCCTGCGTCCCCGCGACGTCGGCGAAGGTGGTGCGCGCGCCCGACGTGCGGCTGCCGATGTCGCCCGCGCCGCCCTGACCCCTGAGGTTCAGGAACACCATGTAGCCGATCCCGCCGAAGAGGAGCAGCTGCAGCGTGATGGCGAGCAGCTCCTTGTAGCGCTGCGGATTCGGCGGCGCGGCGAAGTCGATGTGGACGCCCGCGTCGCCCAGCAGCTCGATCAGGCCGTCGAGCGCCTGGTCGGGATAAACGACGGTGAACGACTCCGACCCGCGCGCCGCCGTCTCCGTCCACTCGCCGCGGAGTCCGACGCCCGGCTCGATCGTCACGCGGGCGACGAGCCCCTGGCCGACCGCTTCGGTGAACTCGCTGTAGGTCAGCGCCGGCGGCTTCGGGCCGCGCGTCGCGACGATCGCCACGCCAGCGGCTGGGATGAGGGCGGTGCCGATCAGGAGCGGCGTGGCGCGTATGCGCCTGCCGGGTCCGCGCAGAACGGCTCCACGGCGCGCATCCGTTCGCGCCCCGGCTTCGGCGGCGCCCGGGTTCGTCGTGTTCATCTGTTCTGTCGTCTTTCTTCTATGTATTTGTAGAACAAGGAGTTGTGTTCGTCCTTCGGGTGGGATACGCCGGACCGGGGCGTTTGTGCCGGGGTGAAGGCTCGTTCGCCCGCTGGTCGGCCGGCGGCGGCCAGCGAGGGGCGTCGGTCGCGGGCCGCGGCCGTCAGCGGGCGGCGAAGTCGTCCAGGATCATGCGGAAGTGGTCGATCGGGATCGCGCCCTGGACCACGAAGCCGTTGATGACGAAGGTGGGCGTGGCGCGGATCCCGGCGTAGGCGGCGAGCTGGTTGGCCTCGCGGGTGCGGTGGGCCCGGCGCCCCTCATCGAAGCAGCTCTCGAAGCGCTCGCGGTCGAGCCGGAGGCGCCGTGCGATGGAGTAGAACAGGGCCTCCGGGTCGCCGGTCGACTTCCAGGCGCGCTGCTCCTCGTACAGCTCGTCGTGCATCTGCCAGAACCGGTCGACGCCCTGCTCGCCCGCGCATTCCGCGGCCATGGCGGCCTCCGCTCCGTTCGGGAAGGTGCCGAGCACGAACGGCACGTACTTCCACGCGACCTTCCCGGTCTCGATGTATTCGCTGCGGATGATGGGGAACGTCTCGAGAGCGAAGCGGGCGCAGTAGGGGCAGCCGAAGTCGCTGAATTCGATGACCAGGATCGGGGCATCGGGGTCGCCCATGTCGTAGCCGATGCGGTCGACGTGGAGCGTGTCGGCCGGTGCGTTGTCGCCGGCCGTCCCGCCGAGGCGGCTGCCGCGCCCGGTCGAGTCGCCGCAGGCGGCGCCGATCAGGGAGAACGCGAGGACGGTGGCCAACGCGCGTGCGGCGGGGCGCGACGGTACGCGTGCGATGATCGGGTGCCTGCGATCGATGGACATCGTTGACGATTGCATGTCAGGAGTTCGGCACGGCTTGCCCCGTTCGCCCATGGCGCCGCCCCACGAGGCAGGGCAGGGTAGGGCGGATTCTCTCGACCCGGGGTCGAGGCGGAAAGTGGGAGACGGAATGACCCGCCCGCAAGGGCGCGGCCGGCCGAGGAGGCGTGATGCTGGCGCAGGTCATGAGCGGAGCAGTGCTGGGCGTGGAGGCGTACGCCGTGAGCGTGGAGGTGGACCTGGCGAACGGCCTTCCGCAGATGCAGGTCGTCGGGCTCCCGCACGGCGCGGTGAGGGAAGGGCGGGAACGAGTGCTGGCTGCGTTGAAGAACAGCGGGTTCGTGCCCCCGCCGAAGCGCATCACGATCAATCTCGCGCCGGCGGATGTGCCCAAGCAGGGGAGCGCGTTCGATCTCCCGATCGCGATCGGGCTACTTGCGACCGGCGGCGTGGTCGATCCCGAGCGTCTCCGCGGGATTTGCTTCGTGGGGGAGCTGGGGTTGGACGGAGACGTCCGGCCGGTGCGCGGGGTGCTCCCGGTCGCGCTCCGCTGCCGGGCGGACGGCGTGCGGACGCTCGTGGTGCCGGCGGCGAACGGGGCGGAGGCGGCGGCGGTGCGGGGGCTGGACGTCCGGTCGGCGGAGCGGCTGGAGGACGTGGTCGCGCACCTGCGCGGCGCGCGGGATCTGCCGCGCGTGGTGCCCGACGCGGTCGATCTGGCGGCAGACTCGGCCGCACCCGATCTGGACATGGAGGACGTGCGCGGGCACGAGCACGCGAAGCGTGCGTTCGAGGTGGCGGCGGCCGGAGCGCACAACGTATTGCTCGTCGGGCCGCCGGGATCGGGGAAGTCGATGCTGGCGCGGCGGCTCCCGGGGATCCTCCCGCCGCTGAGTCTCGAGGAGTCGCTGGAGGTCACGAAGATCCATTCGGTGGCGGGGCGGCTCGGAGCGGGCCAGTCGCTGGTGCGGCGGCGCCCGTTCCGGGCGCCGCATCACACGATCTCGGACGCGGGACTGGTGGGCGGCGGCAACTTCCCGCGCCCCGGCGAGGCGTCGCTCGCGCATCACGGCGTCTTGTTTCTCGACGAACTTCCCGAATTCCGCCGCTCCGCGCTCGAGGCCCTGCGGCAGCCGCTGGAAGACGGTGTGACGCAGCTGGGCCGCGCACGGCACGCCGTGACGTACCCCGCGCGGTTCATGCTGGTCGGTGCGATGAACCCCTGCCCGTGCGGCTGGTTCGGGGACCCGCTCGGCCGCTGCACGTGCCACCCCGGACAGGTCGAGCGGTACCTCTCGCGGCTGAGCGGGCCCCTGCTGGACCGGATCGACGTGCACGTGGAGGTCCCGGCCCTGCGGCCGGAGGAGTTGCAATCCCGGCGGCTGGGCGAGCGGAGCGAGCGGATCCGGGACCGCGTCGTGGCCGCGAGGCAGCGCCAGATCGCGCGGTTCCGAGACCAGCCCGGCGTCTACGCGAACGCGCACATGGGCCCCCGTGAGGTGAGGCGGTACTGCCGGGTGGACGAGGCGGGCGAAGCGCTGTTGCGGACGGCGATCACCCGGCTGGGGCTGAGCGCGCGGGCGTATCACCGCGTGCTCAAGCTGGCGCGGACGATCGCCGACCTGGACGGGTCGGAATCGATCGCGGCCGCGCACGTCGCCGAGGCGGTGCAGTACCGGTCGCTCGACCGGCGTCAGTGGAGGCGGGCGTACCCGGCGGGCATTGCCACGGAGCCCTAGTGCGGCCGGGAAACCGGCGCTCCGGCCGGGTCACAGGAGCCCCTCGATGGCCTCCAGCTCACTCGGCACTTCCGGCGGCGTCATCTCCGCATACACGGGGTTGGAGAGGTACCGTTCGCCGAAGTCGGGGATGATCGAGACGATCAGCTTCCCCCGATTCTCGGGCCGCTCGGCGACCCGTAACGCGGCCCACGTGATCGACCCGGCGGATATCCCGGCCAGGATCCCCTCCTCGCGGGCGAGGCGGCGGGTGGTGGCGATGGCGTCGTCGTTGGTGACGGTGACGACTTCGTCGTAGATGGCCGTGTCGAGGACGCGGGGGATGAAGCCGGCGCCGATCCCTTGCTGGCGGTGCGGCCCCGGCTCGCCGCCGGACAGGACGGGGCTTTCCGCGGGTTCGACGGCCACGATGCGGATGCCGGGCTTGCGTTCGCGCAGGTAGCGGCCCGCGCCGGTGATCGTCCCGCCCGTGCCCACGCCGGCGACAAAGACGTCGACGCGCCCTTCGGTGTCCTCCCAGATTTCCGGGCCGGTCGTGCGATAGTGGACCGCCGGGTTGTCGGGGTTGTCGAACTGCCGCGGCATCCAAGCGCGGTCGCCGAGGCGGTCGCGGATCTCTTCCGCCCGCTCGATCGCGCCGCGCATCCCGCGCGCGCCGTCGGTCAGGACCACGATCCCTCCAAGCGCGCGGAGCATGTTGCGCCGCTCGATCGTCATGGTGTCGGGCATGGTGAAGATGCAGCGC
Organism: uncultured bacterium; assembly: GCA_937889645.1. Taxonomy (GTDB): domain Bacteria; phylum Gemmatimonadota; class Gemmatimonadetes; order Longimicrobiales; family RSA9; genus CALBZE01. The sequence continues at coordinate 142,981 of CALBZE010000051.1, read as the reverse complement.
AGGCCGAGGGCCGCGGCGGTGAAGGCGATCCCGATCCCCGTGTTGCCGCTCGTCGGCTCCACGACCACCTTTCCCGGCCGCAGCTCGCCCCTCTCGATCGCCGCCTCGAGCATCGCGACGCCGATCCGGTCCTTTACGGAATTGTAGGGGTTGAAGCCCTCGTGCTTGACCACGACGATGCCGGGAAGCCCCTCGCCCATGCGGCGCAGGCGGATGAGGGGCGTTCCGCCGTAGGTTCTGACGATTCCGTCGTGGACCTTGCGGCGGTCCCAGAGGCGGGTGGGCGGGCGGCCGTGCACGGCGGTGCCGTCGTCGAGGAGTCGTCGGCCAGGCATCGGTCCTCCGATTCGTGCGTCGCTGGGATTCGGCCGCGCGCGACGCGACCCCCGTTGCGCACCGCAGCGGCCGCGGAGCGCGAATGCTCGGCCGCGCGCGCGACGCGACCCCAGGCGCGAACGCAGGAGCCGTACCGCGCCGCGCCGAGGAGCGAGAAGGCGCCGCGCCGAGGAACGAAATCGCGCCGCACGGCGTACTTCGCGCGTCTCTGGCGAACCGCTCACCCGAGTACCGGTTCCATGCGCACTCATCGACTCGTGACGTGGTTTTCCCTGATCGCGATCGTCGGGACGACGGCGTGCGGCGGCGCGCGCGCGGCGAGTCCGATGGACCCCGTGCCCGCCGGCGAACGCCGGTCGCTCCGCAGGCTCGTGCTCATGCTCGACGGCGTGCCGTACACGGTGGTCGACTCGCTGTGGCGTGCGGGACACTTCGCGGACTTTCGGCCGCCGTCGAAGCTGATCAGCCCGTTCCCGGCGCTCACCGAGGTCGCCTTCGGCTCGATCTGGCACGAGCCGCCGCCGGGGTACGAGGACCGCTACTTCGACGCGCAGGACAACCGGATCGAGGGCGGGCTCCTGGAGCACCTCTTCAAGTCCTCCGAGCACGGCGGCTTCCGTCGCTACGTCGACATCGGGCCGGGCGGCGTGTCGGCCACGTTCGCGTACGTGTGGCCGAGCGCGATGGCGCGGCGGGAGTTGAACCGGCTGAGGAATCAGGTCCTCGAGCAGGCGACGCGCGACACGGCGATCGTCGCATACATGGTGGCCACGGACGCGATCGCGCACCGGGCCGGACGTGAGGCGTTGGTCGAGCAGCTCCTGGCGATCGAGGACTTCCTGGGCGACCTGCGCGCCCGATTCGGGCCGCAGCTGGAGATCGTGCTGTTCAGCGACCATGGAAACGAGCTGATCCCGACGCGCCGGGCCCCGCTCGAGGAGGCGCTCGAGGCGGCCGGCTTCGACCTCGCGGACGAGATCGAGGATGAGAACGACGTCGTCGCGCCGCGCTTCGGTCTGGTCGGAAGCGCATTCTTCTACGCCGCGCCATTGGCGGAGTCGCGGCTCGCCGACGCTCTGGCCGGTGCGGAGGGCGTGGAGCTCGTGTTCCTCGAGGACGAAGACGGCCGCGTGCACGTCCGGGGCCGCGACGGGCGCGCCATCGTCGAGGCGCGGGACGGCGGCACGCGGTTCCGCTACGAACCGCTCGAAGGCGATCCGCTCGGTCTGGCCGATGCCGTGGCCTCGCTTCGCCGGCGCGGCCTCATGGGGCCGGACGGGTTCGCGGCCGACTCCGCGTGGTTCGGGGCGACGCAGCGGACGCCGTACATCGACTCGTTGCGCAGGATCGTCGCCGGGCTGAGGCGAGTGGTGAAGCATCCGGCCAACGTCGTCGTGAGCTTCGCGCCGGGGTACCACTTCGGCAGCCGGGCCGCCGACCTGCTCGTGGACGTGACCGGGACGCACGGCTCGCTGCGGACGGAATCGGCGCTGGCGTTCCTCATGGGCACGCACCTGGCGGCGCCGACGGTGCTGCGGAGCGAGGCGTTGTTGGAGTACCTGCCCGTTCGCCCGGTCGAGACCGCCCGCGCGCCGTAGGGACCTCGGCGCCCGCAGGCCCGCCCGGCGGCCGCGGCGGTCGACGGCGAGATCGCCGGGCGGCTACGGCGGTCGCCTCGGAGCCGGCCCGGTGCCGGCTCACCTTGTTCCGAGGGGTGGGGATCGGTACCTTCACGGCGAGTCGGGGTTGCCAGATAGGAGCGTTGGAGCGCGATGGCGACATTGGATGAAAAGTACGCCCGGCTCGTCGACATCCTGCGCGAGTGTGGCTCGGTCTGCATCGGGTACTCCGGCGGAGTCGACTCGGTCTTCCTGGCCAAGGTCGCGGTGGATGTCCTGGGGCGAGAGAACGTGCTGGCCGTGACGGGGCGGAGTGCGTCTTACCCTGCGGTGCAGCTCGAGATGGCTTTGGATTGCGTACGCCGGTTCGGGATCCCGCACCTGGAGATCGAGACGGACGAAATGTCCGATCCGAACTACATCGCGAACCCGACGAACCGGTGCTACTTCTGCAAGACGGAGCTGTGGTCCAAGCTGACGGCGCTGGCGGCGACGCGCGGCTTGGCCGTCGTGCTGGACGGCTCGAACGCGGACGACGTCGGCGACCACCGCCCGGGGATGCGCGCGGCGCAAGAGCTGGGCGTCCGTTCGCCGCTCCTCGAGGCGGGGCTCACGAAGGCGGAGATCCGCGAGCTGTCGCGGCGGCTCGGGCTGCCGACGTGGGACCGGCCAGCCTCGCCGTGCCTGTCGAGCCGACTGCCGTACGGGCTGGCGGTCACGCCGGAGCGGCTCCGGCAGGTCGAGGCGGCCGAGGAGGCGATGCGGCGCCGGGGCTTCCGGGAGTTTCGGGTTCGGCACCACGGGGACGCGGCGCGCATCGAGGTCTCGGCGCCCGAGCTGGCGCGGGCCGTCGAGCAGGCCGACGGGCTCGCGCGCGACCTGCGCGACGCCGGTTTCGAGCGGGTGCTGCTCGACGTCGAAGGGTACCGCCGCGGGGCGCTGAACGAGGGCGCGCCGCTCGTTCGCCTCGGAGCCGCGCGATGAGCGACGTCGACACCCGCGTCGCCGCCGCAGAGCGCCTGATCCGCGAGCGAGGGATCCCGGGCGCGGTCGTGCGCGCCGCGGGGCACCGGGCCGAGATCGCGGCGGTGGAGGTGCCTCGCGACGCGATCGCTGCGCTCGCGGCGCTCGCGCCGGAGATCAAGGCGCTCGGCTTCCGCTACGTCGCCCTCGAGTTGATCCCCGATGCGAGCGAGGTGGCCGCGACCGTTCGAGACTCATGAGACTCTTCATTGCCTTGAATCTTCCGGCCGACGTCCGCGACGCGCTTCACACCGCGGCGCGGCCCCTGCGCGATGCGGGGTTCCCGGTGCGCTGGGTCGACGCCGAGTCCCTCCACGTCACACTCAAGTTCCTGGGTTGGGTCGAGCCCAAGCGCGTTGCCGAGGTCCGTGAGGCGATGACCGAAGTAGCCGCCAAATCGCGTCCGTTCGAGCTCCACATCGGCGGGATCGGTGCGTTTCCGTCGATGCGGCGCCCGAGGGTGATCTGGGTGGGCGTCGAGGCGACGCCGGCGCTGCGCGGCCTAAAGCAGGACCTGGAGTGGGCGTTCACGCCGCTCGGCTTCGAGCGCGAACTGCGCGCGTTCCAGCCGCACATCACCCTCGGCCGCGCCGTGCGCGATTCCGGCGCCGGCGAGTTCCGCGAATTCGAACGGGTCCTGGGCGACGTCGTGGCGCGGGCCGAGGTGCCTGTCCGCGAGATCGACCTGATGCAGAGCCATCTTTCGCCGTCCGGCGCACGTTACGAGCGGATCGCCTCCGCACCGCTGGGGTAGTGTCGGTCGTTCAGGTACGGGAGGGTCGGCGAGTGATCGGACTTCTGGGAGGTTGTGTGCGGCGAATCTTCACGCTCCTGCTCCTGGTCGGCGCGGTCGCCCTGGCGTGGTACCAGCGCGACCGGATCCGGTCCGTGTGGCGGAGCTTCACGGCCCGGGATGCCGCGCCGCAGGTCGCGAGCCCCGCCCTCGCCGACTCGGCACAGGCGAAGCTGGCTTCGCTGTCCCGGGACCGTGAGCGCGTCGCACTCTCGCAGGCGGAGGTCCAGAGTCTGGTGCAATTCCGGGTGGCGAGCTACCTGCCCAAGTACATCGTCGCGCCCGAGGTCACGCTCGAGCGGGACCGGATCCGGGTCCAGGCGCGGGTGCCGACCGCCGAGTTCCCGAGGATGGAAGAACTGGTCGACGTGATCGGGTTCCTGCCGGACACGACGGTCGTCGGCATCACGGGGAAGCTGATCCCGCTGACCGGGCCGCGCGTGGGGCTCGCCGTCGACGAGGTGACGGCGGCGCGCGTTCCTCTCCCGCGGGGGCTGATTCCGACCTTGCTGCGACGATTCGGCCGGAAGGACGAGCCGGGGCTCCCGCCGGACGCGCTGGCGCTCCCGCTCCCCGCGGGCGCGTCCACGGCGTACGTCCGCGGCGATTCGGTAATCTTTCTGCCCCACCAGGACCGGGGGCTCTGAGGCACAGGCATGGCACGCATTCTCATCGTCGACGACGAGGACGGGATCCGGAAGGTCTTGCGGCAGCTCCTCGAGTACGAGGGGCACGAGGTCCGCACGGCGAGCGGTGGAGGCGAGGCGATCACCGCGTTCGAGGAGTTCGAGCCGGACTTGACGTTCCTGGACGTGAAGATGGCGCGCATGGACGGGCTCGAGGTCCTGATGCGCCTCCGCGCGATCGACCCCGACGCGCTCGTGGTCATGATCAGCGGCCACGGCACGATCGAGACGGCCGTCGAGGCGACGAGGCGCGGCGCCTACGACTTCCTGGAGAAGCCGCTCGACACCGACCGCATCCTGGTCACGCTGCGCAACGCGCTGCAGCAGCGGGGGCTGGTCCAGGAGAATGCCCGGCTGCGGGGCGAGGTCGAGAGCCGGCACGAGATCGTGGGGGGCAGCTTCGCGATCCGCGCGCTGCTCGACCGGATCGAAAAGGTCGCGCCGACTGACGCGCGCGTGTTGATCACGGGCGAGAACGGGACGGGGAAGGAATTGGTCGCCCGCGCGATTCATCGACTGTCGACCCGGGCCGACGGGCCGTTCGTCGAGGTGAACTGCGCGGCGATCCCGGCCGAGCTGATCGAGAGCGAGTTGTTCGGCCACGTGAAGGGCTCGTTCACCGGCGCGTTCGCGGATCGGAGCGGCAAATTCGAGCAGGCCGATGGCGGCACGCTGTTCCTCGACGAGATCGGGGACATGAGCCCGGCAGCGCAGGCCAAGGTGCTCCGCGCGCTGCAGGAGGGGATCATCACGCGGGTCGGCGGCGAGCGCCCGATCCGCGTGGACGTCCGGGTCGTCGCCGCGACGAACAAGGACCTGAAACAGGAAATCGCTCGGGGGCGGTTCCGGGAGGACCTCTACTTCAGGCTGAACGTCGTGCCGATCCACGTGCCGCCGCTGCGGGAGCGCCGGGAGGACATCCCGATGTTGGTCCGGCACTTCGCGCAGGTCGCCGTCGAGCAGCAGCGGCTGCCGGGGCGGGAGTTCGCGCCCGCGGCGATCGACAGGCTGTGCGCCCTGGACTGGCCAGGGAACGTCCGGGAGCTGCGGAACACGGTCGAGCGGCTACTGATCCTTGCACGCGGACCGGAGATCACCGCGGCGGACGTGGACAGGCTCTCGGGCGCCGCGCCGGAAGCCGGCGGGCTGTCCGGCGAACTGCTGCAGGCGCCGACGTTCGCGGAGTTCAAGGAACGGGCCGAGCGCGCGTACATCCTCGCGAAGCTGCGCGAGTTCGACTGGAACGTGAGCGAGACCGCGCGCTCGATCGACATGCCCAGGTCCAACCTGTACAAGAAGATCGAGCGGTACGGCCTCGTCCGCGAAGAGGTATGAGCGAGGCCGCGGGCCCTTGCCATCCCCGGCCGGACGCTCCAGAATCCCCGCGACGACGAATGCGGCGACTCGAGTCGCCCGAGGGAGGAGTGATGGCTGAGACGTTTCGGAACTTCATCGCCGGTGAGTGGGTCGAGCCGTCGACCGGCGAATACTTCGAGAATCGCAACCCCGCGGACACGAAGGACCTGATCGGCCTGTTCCCGCGGTCGGGGAGGGAGGACGTCGAGCGCGCCGTCCGTTCGGCCAAGGAGGGCTTCGAGCGGTGGCGCCGCACGCCCGCGCCGCAGCGCGGCGACGTGCTCCGCCGCGTCGGCGACCTGCTCACCGCGCGCAAGGAGGAGCTCGCCCGCGTCATGACCCGCGAGATGGGGAAGGTGCTCCAGGAGACGCGGGGCGACGTGCAGGAGGGGATCGACACCGCCTACTACGCCGCGACGGAGGGGCGCCGGCTCTTCGGCCACACCGTCCCGAGCGAGCTGCGCGACAAGTGGGCGATGACGTACCGTCGCCCGATCGGCGTCTGCGGGCTGATCACGCCGTTCAACTTCCCGCTCGCGATCCCGACGTGGAAGATGTTCCCAGCGCTGGTGAGCGGGAACGCGGTCATCCTCAAGCCGGCCGAGGACGTGCCGCACACGGCGACGCTCCTGGTCGAGATCCTGCTCGAGGCCGGTCTGCCGCCGGACGTCGTCCAGCTCGTCCACGGGATAGGCGAGGAGGTCGGCGCGGCGATCGTCGAGCACCCGGAGATCCCGGTCATCTCCTTCACCGGCTCGACGTCGACCGGCTCGAAGATCGGCGAGATCTGCGGGCGCATGCACAAGCGGCTCTCGCTCGAGATGGGCGGGAAGAACGCCCAGATCGTCATGCCCGACGCGGACCTCGACCTGGCGCTGGACGGCGTGTTGTGGGGCGCGTTCGGGACGACCGGGCAGCGATGCACCGCAACGAGCCGGCTGCTCCTCCACGAGGACATCCACGATGAGTTCCTGGAGCGGCTGGTCGAGCGTACGCGGAAGCTCCGGCTCGGGAACGGGCTCGACCCGAACACCGATGTGGGGCCGCTCATCAACCAGCAGGCGCTGGACAAGGTCGAGTCGTACGTCGAGGTCGCTCGCCAGGAGGGAGACGAGATCCTGACCGGTGGCCGCCGCGCTACGGGCCCCGGCCTCGAGGACGGCTTCTTCTACGAGCCGACGATCCTGCGCGGTGTCCGTCCCGGAAGCCGCCTGGCATGCGAGGAGGTGTTCGGCCCCGTCCTGAGCGTGATCCGATTCCGCGACCTCGACGAGGCGTTCCGCATCAACAACGAGGTCGAGTACGGCCTCTCGAGCTCGATCTACACGCGCGACGTGAGGGCCGCGTTCCGGGCGATGACGGAGCTGGACAACGGGATCACGTACGTCAATGCGCCGACCATCGGTGCCGAAGCGCACCTGCCGTTCGGCGGCGTCAAGAAGACCGGGAACGGCCACCGCGAAGGCGGATGGGAAGTCTTCGACTTCTATACGGAAACCAAGGTCGTATACGTGGATTATTCGGGTCGGCTGCAGCGGGCCCAGATTGACACGTATAACTGAAGCTCGTATTAGGATGAATCGGACGGCCCCGCGCGGGAACGCGCCCGCGCGGGACAGGGTACGATGGGCGGCGCCTGGCCGCACGTTCCGGCGTGTCGACCCTGGAACACATTCTGCTGTGAGTCACCACGGCGAGACACGAGCAAGACTCGACAGGCTGGGCGAAACCCACCGGAATCCGAATCACTGGGAGTGCGAGTGAAGCGAGACGCCACCCGGTCCGTCGCCGAGGACCGGACCAGAGAAGTGGAAGAACGGAAGGACGCCCGGTCCCAGGGGCCGGTTTCGGTCGGTCGCTGGGCCTGGGAGTGGATCAAGTCGATCGCGATCGCGGTCGTCCTGTTCCTCTTGATCCGCACATTCCTGGTCGAGGCGTTCCGCATCCCCACGGGCAGCATGGAGAAGACCCTGCTCGTCGGGGACTTCCTCCTCGTCAACAAGGCCGTCTACGGCGCGCAGCTGCCGGGGACCAAGATCGAACTCCCGGCGTTCGACACGCCCAAGCGCGGCGACATCGTCGTCTTCACGCCGCCGCACGAACCCGGCAAGAACTACGTCAAGCGCCTCGTCGGCGTCCCCGGCGACACCCTCGCCATGAAGGACAAGATCCTTTACATCAACGGGGAGCCGCAGGTCGAGCCGTACGTCCAGCACACGGACCCGTCCGGTCAGTCGATCCACGTCCCCGACATGTACTGGCAGCGTAGCTATCTGGCGCCGGGCGTGGATCCGGAGCAGTATCATCCGACCAGGGACAACTGGGGTCCGATCGTCGTGCCCGAGGGGCGGTACTTCGTCCTCGGCGACAACCGCGACGATTCCGAGGACTCGCGCTACTGGGGCTTCGTCGACGACGCGGCCATCAAGGGGAAGCCGCTCTTCATCTACTATTCGTTCGATCCGAGCGTGTTGCGTCCGTTCCCCTGGATCACGGAGATCCGCTGGGACCGAATCGGAGGAGCCATCCGCTGAGAAGGCCGGGCGCGGCCGCGCCCGGCGACTTCGCCCGTCATCCCTTAGATCCGTGCACGACGCCCGTTACCGCCGGGCGGGTTGGTATACATTACACACAGCCGAATCGGATTCATCTTCTCCGAAGCAGCGCTGGAGCACGGCATGGGCTTCAATTCGTCGCGCAAACAGACCCACGAAGAGAGCTCACTCGACCAGTACCTCAAGGAGATCAGCGCCTATCCGCTCCTCACGCGGGAACAGGAGGTCGAGCTCGCCCGGCGCATCAAAGAGGGTGACCAGGAAGCGCTCGACACCCTCGTCCGCTCGAACCTCCGTTTCGTCGTCTCCGTCGCGAAGAAGTATCAGAACCAGGGTGTAGCGCTCGGCGACCTCATCAACGAAGGGAACCTCGGCCTGATCCGCGCCGGCCAGAAGTTCGACGAAACGAAGGGGATCAAGTTCATCTCGTACGCCGTCTGGTGGATCCGTCAGGCGATCCTCCAGGCGCTGGCCGAGCAGAGCCGGATCGTGCGCGTGCCGCTCAACCGTGCGGGCGCCCTGCACAGGATCGGGAAGCGCACGTCGGCGCTCCTGCAGGAGCTCGGCCGAGAGCCCACGCCGGAGGAGATCGCCGAGGACCTCGACATCTCGGAAGAGGAGGTCGAGCGGACCCTCGCGCTCTCCCAGGCGCACCTCTCCCTCGACGCGCCGCTCGCCCCGGGCGAGGACAGCCGGCTCCTCGACTATCTCCCCGACCAGTTCTCTCCCGCGCCGGACGACGAGACCTACGAGCGCGCTCTCTCGGTCACGATCGAGGAGGCGCTCAGCACGCTCAAGGAGCGCGAGGCCAAGATCCTGCGCCTCTACTTCGGTCTCGACGGGCAGGAGCCGATGACGCTCGAGGAGATCGGTTCGCTGCTCGGGATCACGCGCGAACGGGTGCGCCAGATCAAAGAGCGGGCGCTCGGGCGCCTGCGTCACGCGTCGCGCGCCCGCTTCCTGGAAACCTTCCTGAGTTGATCGCACGCACCCCGGTGGGGACCGTGCGCGGGGCTGTCGGGCGGGAATGGGCTCCGCGAGCGGCCGCGGAGGTCCCGGCCCGGGCGGCCGAGTCTTGACACGTCCCGGGGTTTCGGGTATTGTTCACGTCTGTGCCGCTTTGCGCTTGGTACTGACAGGGAACGCATGAAAACGTATTCGCCGAAGGCCTCCGAGATCCAGCACGACTGGTGGGTCGTCGACGCGGAGGGGAAGGTTCTGGGCCGGCTTGCCAGCGAGGTGGCGAAGGTCCTGCGCGGCAAGCACAAGCCGACCTACAGTCCGCACATGGACATGGGTGACTACGTCGTGGTCATCAACGCGGAGAAGGTCCGGCTCACGGGCAACAAGCTGGAGACGAAGCAGTACTTCCGTCACACGGGGTACATGGGTGGCGGCAAGCACACGCCTCTCAAGGACATGCTGGCGAAGCACCCGGAGCGGGTGATCGAGCTCGCGGTCAAGGGGATGCTGCCGAAGACCAACCTGGGCCGGCTGATGCGGAAGAAGCTTCGGGTGTATTCCGGTCCGAAGCATCCGCACGAGGGGCAGCAGCCGAAGCCGCTGGAGATCTGAAATGGCGACGAAGGTGGAGCAGTACCACGGCACGGGCCGTCGCAAGACGAGCGTCGCGCGGGTCTATCTGAGGCCCGGGAACGGGAACTGGGAGATCAACGGCCGCTCGCTGAACGAGTATCTCCCGCGGCTCTCGCTGCAGCAGCACGCGCAGGAGCCGCTGGTCGTGACCGAGAATCAGGGCCGGTTCGACGTCAAGGTCAGGGTCGATGGCGGCGGTCTGACGGGCCAGGCGGGCGCGATCCGTCTGGGGCTCGCCCGGGCGCTGCTGCAGGTCGATCCGGATCTGCGCGGCGTGCTGCGGGAGCGCGGTCTGCTGACCCGCGATTCGCGCGAGGTCGAGCGGAAGAAGCCGGGCCAGCCCGGTGCGCGCAAGCGGTTCCAGTTCTCGAAGCGCTAAGCTGGCTTACTACACACACTGCTGGACGCCGTGCTGGGGTCCCGGAAGGGCGGTGCGGCGGGCGAAGGCGGTGGAAGATCAACCCCACGACGAGAGGCGTCGTAGATGAAGGAAGTAGAGCTCCGGGACCTGCTGGAAGCGGGGGTCCATTTCGGGCACCGGACGAGCCGTTGGAACCCGAAGATGCGTCGTTTCATCTTCGCGGATCGCAACGGTACTCACATCATCGATCTCAAGAAGACGCAGCTGGCGCTGCAGCAGGCGCAGCAGGTCGTGCGCGACGTGACGCTGCAGGGCGAGCGTGTGCTCTTCGTGTGCACCAAGCGCCAGCTCCGCCCGATCATCGAGCAGGAGGCTCGCCGGAGCGAATCGCTCTACGTGACGGAGCGTTGGCTGGGCGGGATGCTCACGAACTTCCAGACGATCAAGAAGCAGATCCGCCGGCTCAAGGATCTGGAGCGGGGGATGGAAGAGGGCTCCTTCGAGTTCTACACGAAGAAGGAGCGGCTGCTGCTGGATCGCGAGCGTGTCAAGCTCGAGAAGTACCTGGCCGGCGTGAAGGACATGAGCCGCCTGCCGGGTGCGATCTTCGTGGTGGACGCGAAGAAGGAGCACATCGCGGTCAAGGAAGCGAACAAGCTCGGGATTCCGGTGGTCGCGATCGCGGACACCAACGCGGATCCGGATCTGATCGATTACCCGATCCCGGGGAACGACGACGCGATCCGGTCGGTCTCGCTGATCACGGCGGTGATCGCGGACGCGATCGAGCAGGCGCGTCGGGAGCTGCCGCCGGAGGTGCGTCGTCGTGCTGCCGAGGCGGAAGCGGTGACGTACTCGTCGGAGACGGGGATGGCGCAGGAGGAGGAGGAACGTCGTCCGCGCCGTCGTCCGCGGCGGCGTCGTCGTCCGCGTCCGGAGGCGATTGCGACGCTTCGGACGGGCGACGAGGGCGAAGGCGAGGGCGAAGGCGAGGGCGAGGAGGCGTAGGCCTTCCGTCCGTCATGTTCGGCGGACCGCTCAGCGCGCGAGAGCGCTGCAGCGCTGCAGCCCGGCAGCCCTGCGGCGCTTTTTCGCAGGCAGGTACGCGGTCGTGCCGCCGATTCGAGTGGAAGAGGCGGTCGGGGAGCAAGGATGCCCCCGGCTCTGAACTGGAGAGGGGAATACAGCGATGGCGATCACTGCGGAGCAGGTAAAGGAGCTGCGGGAGCGGACCGGCGCCGGGATGATGGAGTGCAAGAAGGCGCTGGAGGAGACGGGCGGCGACATGGAGAAGGCGATCGACCTCCTGCGCGCGAAGGGCGCCGCGAAGGCCGCGAAGCGTGCCGGCCGTGAAGCGCGCGAGGGCGCGATCGGCAGCTACGTCCACATGGGCGGGAAGATCGGCGTCCTGGTCGAAGTCAACTGCGAGACGGACTTCGTCGCGCGGACGGAAGATTTCCAGGCGCTGGTCCGCGATCTGGCGATGCACATCGCGGCGGCGAATCCGCTGGCGGTCACGCCCGAAGACATTCCGCAGGAGATCGTGGAGCGGGAGCGCGCGGTCTTCCTCGAGCAGGTCAAGGAGGAAGGGCGTCCGGAGCACCTGCACGAGCGGATCGTCGAGGGGAAGATGAAGAAGTTCTTCGAGGACAACGCGCTGATCCATCAGGCGTTCGTCAAGGACCCCGACAAGACGATCGGCCAGCTGATCACGGAAGTCTCGGCGAAGACGGGCGAAAACATCGTCGTTCGTCGGTTCGCGCGTTTCGCCCTCGGCGAGTGAGCCGGGGGCGTCGCCCATCCGGGGAAGAGGAACGGTCACACCATCCAGGTAAGATCTTGTCGACGAACGAGGAATTGAAATACAAGCGCGTCCTCCTCAAGCTGAGCGGGGAGGCGCTCGCCGGGGATCAAGGGTTCGGCATCTCGCCTCCGGTCGTGGATCGCCTGACGGAAGAGATCAAGTCGGTCCATGCGATGGGGGTCTCGCTCGGCCTGGTGATCGGCGGCGGCAACATCGTGCGGGGCACGCAGGCGAGCCAGCAGGGGATGGACCGGGTCAATGCCGATTACATGGGGATGTTGGCGACGGTCATCAATGCGCTGGCGCTGCAGGACCTGCTCGAGCGGAAGGGCGTGCAGACGCGGGTGATGACGGCGATCCGGATGGAGGAGCTGGCGGAGCCGTACATCCGGCGTCGCGCGCTGCGGCACCTGGAGAAGGGCCGCGTGGTGATCTTCGCCGGGGGGACGGGCAACCCGTACTTCTCGACGGACACGGCGGCGGTGCTGCGCGCGATCGAGATGGAAGCCGATGTGATCATCAAGGCGACGAAGGTAGAGGGGGTCTACACCGCGGATCCGGCGAAGGACCCGACGGCGAAGTTCCTGCCGCGGCTTTCGTTCATGGATGTCATGACGCAGGAGCTGGGCGTGATGGACGCAGCGGCGGTGTCGTTGTGCAAGGACAACGGTCTACCGATCATCGTGCTGAACATCCAGCGGCCTGGCGCGATCGCGGATGCGATCCGCGGCGAAGCCGTGGGGACCCTGGTGACGTGAACCCTCCTCGTCGCGGTAAGCCAACAACGAAGTATCTCCGAGGGAGAGGACCATGCCGTCGATAGCGGAAGCGCGATCGCAGATGGAAAAGGCCGTGGAGGCGGTGCGGCGGGAGTTCACGTCCGTGAGGACGGGGAAGGCGACGCCCGCGCTACTGGACACGGTCCGGGTGGACGCGTACGGGAGCAAGCTCCCGCTGAACCAGGTGGGCACGGTCAGTGCGCCGGAGCCGCGGCTGCTGGTCGTGCAGCCGTGGGACAAGAGTCTGATCGGCGAGATCGAGAAAGCGATCCAGGGCGCGGGGCTCGGGCTGAATCCGTCGAACGATGGGAACGTGATCCGGATCCCGGTGCCGCCGCTGACGGAAGAGCGCCGCAAGGAGATGGTGCGGGTGCTGCACAAGATGGCGGAGGAAGGCCGGGTCGCGGTGCGGCACGCGCGTCAGGAGGCGAACAAGGAGATCAAGCGTCGCCAGCAGGAGCACGAGCTGAGCGAGGACGAGGCGCGCCGTCAGATGGACGAGATCCAGAAGCTGACGGACGACTACGTGGGCCGGATCGACAAGCTCCTTGAGGCCAAGGAGCGGGAGGTCATGGAGGTCTGATCGCGGCATGAGTGCCGATCCCCTCGAGCGAATCCGGATAGGCGGCGCGATCCCGGAGCACGTCGCGATCATCATGGACGGGAATGGCCGCTGGGCGCGAGCCCGCGGCCTGCCGCGTTATCGTGGGCACATAGCCGGGATGACGTCGGTCCGCGACGTCGTGGAGGGGGCGGTCGAGGCCGGCGTGCGGGTCCTGACGCTGTACGCCTTTTCGCAGGAGAACTGGAACCGCCCGCGCCGGGAGGTGGCGGCGCTCATGCGGTTGCTGAGGCACTACCTCATCCGGGAGAGGGAGGAGCTGCGGGAGCGTGGCGTCGAAGTTCGCGTGCTCGGAGAGTTGGATCGCCTGCCGCCGGGCGCCCGCGCCGCAGTCGCGGCGATGGAGGAGGCGACGCGGGGCGGGCGGGCGATGCGGCTGAACCTCATGGTCAGCTATAGCGGGCGTGCCGAGCTGGTCCGGGCGTGTCGCCGACTCGCCGAGCGCGTCCAAGCGGGCGCGCTGACGGCCGATGCCGTGGACGAGGCAGCGATCGAGGGAGAACTGTACACGTCCGGCCTGGCCGATCCGGACCTGCTGATCCGGACGTCCGGGGAGCAGCGGATCAGCAATTTCCTTCTCTGGCAACTCGCCTACACCGAACTCTACCTTTCGCCCGTGCTCTGGCCGGATTTTCGGCGGGAGCACTTCTTCGCCGCGATCGAGGAGTACCAGAAGCGGGAGCGGCGTTTCGGGCGCGTATCCACGGTCTGAGGACAATGCCGAGGAGCGAGCTGGGCCAGCGTGTGGCCGTCGCGGCCGTAGGGATCCCGGTGGCCATCGCGGCGATCGTGGCCGGTGGGTGGTACCTGGGCGTACTCCTGGCGGCGGTCGCCGCGGGGAGCGCCGTCGAGCTGTTCCGCCTGGCCGAACGCGGCGGCGTGCGGCCGATGCGGTCGCTGGGCGCCGCGCTCGCCGCGGGGTCGACACTGATCGCCGCGGCGGAGCCGTCGTTCGAGGGCGCGGCCGGGCCGTTGTTCGGGAGCGCCGTGGCGGTCCTGCTGCTGACCGCCGGGGCGGCGGTGTGGGTGAGGGGCGTCGAAGGGCGTCCGCTCACGTCCGTGGCGACGACGTTGCTCGGAGGGATCTTCCCGGGGTGGACGCTCGCGCACGGGATGTTCCTGCGCCACGACTACACGCAGGCGCACGAGGCGGCGACGTTCGGCGCGCCGGGCCTGCTCGCCTCCGAGGCATGGGCGGGTGCGGCGCTCGTCGTTTTCGCCGTCGGCATCACGTGGATCAACGACTCGTGCGCGTACTTCGCGGGGCGCAAGTGGGGCCGGCGCAAGCTGATCCCGACGGTGAGCCCGGGGAAGACGGTCGTCGGCGCGGTGGCCGGACTGGTCGGCGCCGTCGTGGTGGGAGCGGCGTACGCGGCCATCGTGCTCGACGGATGGTACGGCTTCGGGATCGGTTGGGCCGCGGGCGCGGTGGGAGGGCTCCTCATCGGCGTCGTCGCACAGGTCGGCGATCTGGCGGAGTCGGTGTTGAAGCGCGAGGCCGGAGTCAAGGATTCGGGCACGCTGTTCCCCGGCCACGGCGGGTTCCTCGACCGGCTTGACGCGCTCTTCTTCGCGATTCCGCTGGCCTACTGGTATTTCGCGATCGTGCTCGGTCAGGGCGGAGGGGTGTCTTGAGCATCGGCGTGGCGATCCTGGGCTCCACGGGTTCGATCGGTCGGAGCGCGCTCGCGGTGCTGGGCCGCCATCCCGACCGGTTCCACGTCGTCGCGTTGACGGCGCATCGGAACGGCGAGGAACTCGCGAGGCAGGTCGAGCGGTACAGGCCTCGGGTGGCGGTGCTCGTCGAGAACGGCGGCGGCCCGCTCCCCTCGACAGGCGACACGCAATGGCTCACGGGCCGGGAGGCGCTGCAGGAGGTGGCGGCGCACCCAGAGGTCGACATCGTGATCAATGCCGTCGTTGGCGCGGCCGGGTTGGAGGCCACGCTGGCGGCGCTCAAGGCGGGAAAGCGGCTCGCGCTGGCGAACAAGGAGTCACTCGTCGCGGGTGGGCCGCTGGTGCTGGCGGCAGTGCGGGAGGGGGGCGGCGAGCTGATCCCGATCGACAGCGAGCACAGCGCCATCCTCCAATGCCTCGCCGGGGCGGACCGGGGCGCGGTGCGGTCGCTCGTGCTGACGGCGTCGGGCGGGCCGTTCCGGGACTGGACGGCCGAACAGCTCGCCAAAGCCACGCCCGCCCAGGCGCTCAAGCACCCCACGTGGGACATGGGCGCAAAGATCACGATCGACTCGGCGACGCTCGCGAACAAAGCGCTCGAGGTGATCGAGGCGCACTTTCTCTTCGACGTGGAGTACGATCGCATCGACGTCGTGGTGCATCCGCAGTCGATCATCCACTCGATGGTCGAGTTCACCGACGGCTCGGTACTGGCGCAGCTGGGGTTCCCGTCGATGGAGCTTCCGATCCTCTACGCACTGACGTACCCGGAGCGGATCCACGACACGGGGACGCGGTTCGACCCGGTCCGGGCCGGGCAGCTCACGTTCGAAGCGCTGGACCCGGTGCGGTTTCCGGCGTTCCGTCTCGGGGTCGAGGCGGGGCGGAGCGGAGGCGTCGCGCCCGCGGTCTACAACGCGGCGAACGAGGTTGCCGTGGCGGCGTTCCTGGCCGGGGACTTGCCGTTTCCGGGGATCGCCGAGCTGATCGAGCGGGTGCTCGAGCGGCACGAGCCCGCGCCCGCCGACTCACTGGAAACGGTCCTGGCCGCGGATAGTGAAGCCCGGGTCATCGCCCGCAGAATCCTGGAGCACGGATGCTGATCACCATTCTTGCCACCATCGTCGTCCTCGGCGTTCTGATCTTCGTCCACGAGCTGGGCCACTTCGTGACGGCCAAGCTCGTCGACATCGAGGTTCCGCGTTTCTCGATCGGGTTGGGTCCCAAGCTGGTTGGGTTCCGTCGCGGCGAGACGGAGTACGTGATCTCGTGGCTCCCGCTCGGCGGCTACGTGAAGATGGCCGGGATGGAGGAGATGGAAGCCATCGAGGGCGGGCCGGTGAAGCGGGAAGAGGGCACCGGGATCGCCGGCGCGTCGGACATGGGGCTGCTCCGCGAATCCGACGGCCAGGCCGCGCCACGGCCGCGCGACTTCGAGTCGAAATCGCTCCCGGCGCGGGCGTTGGTCATCTCGGCTGGCGTGATCATGAACTTCCTGTTCGCGATCGTCGTCTTCGCGGCGAGCGCGTTGATCTGGGGGATCGAGCTGGAACCCGAGGCGCGGATGCCGGCGGTGGAGGCGACGGAGCTCCCGGCGGGTACCGAGGCGCTGGCTACCGTGCCGCCCGGCGTGAAGATCCTGTCTTTCGGCGGCAAGGCCATCGAGGACTGGGGCGATCTCCGGATGGCGGTGTTGACCGCTCCTCCGGGTCCGGCGACGGTGACCTTCGACGGGGCCCCACCCGTGACGATCGAGGTGCCGGCGAACGACACCGCGAAGGCGCTGCTCGCCGCTCACCTCGGCCCGTTCTACCCACCGGTCATCGCCGGCGTGCTGGAGGGTCAGCCGGCGGCCGAGGCCGGGATCCTCGCGGGCGACAGCATCATCAGCGCGGGTGGCAGACCCATTCGCGATTGGGGTGAGTTTCTTTCGGTCGTCCAGGGGCACCCGGGCCGGCCGCTCGACCTCGAAATCGAACGCAGCGGCGTGCGGTTGGCGGTGCGCGTGACGCCGGAGGTCGAGACGGTCCGGGGTCCTAACGGACCGCAGGTGATCGGCGTGATCGGCGCCCAGAGGGTGCAGGAACGCGAACATCCGGGTGTAATCGGAGCCGTCGGGCACGGCTTCACCCGGACCGGGGAGGCCATCGCGCTGATCGTGGGGTTCCTCGTCGACCTCTTGACCGGCGACGCATCTCCGCGTTCGCTGGGCGGGCCGATCCTGATCGGCCAGCTCAGCGGCCAGGTCGCGCGGCTCGGGCTCGAGCCGTTCCTGGATTTCATGGCGCTCTTCTCGGTCAATCTGGCCGTGCTGAATCTGCTCCCGATCCCCGTTCTCGACGGCGGGCACCTGGTGTTCCTGGCGATCGAGGCGATCCGTGGTCGCGCGCTCTCGTTCGAGCAGAGGATGCGGCTCACCCAGGTAGGGTTCGTGATCGTGCTGGCGATCATGGTGTGGGCTCTCGCCAGCGATTTCCTTCGGCTGTTCGGGCTGTGAGGAGCATCGCCGGCGGGTTGGAGGCGTAGGGGCCGGGTGCCCGCCTCACCCCGACGCAGCCGCGGTCTCCTGGAAGACTCTGTTACAACAGGGAGAGCTGCACGGGCTCGCGTGCCCGTCGCAGCTCTTTCGCATCGATGGGGTCGAGCGGTGCGTCCTGCCGCGCCACGAGGAGCGGACCCGTGAAGCCCAGGGAATCGAGCGCCTCGGCGACGACATCGCGGGCCAGGGCGCCGTCATTGCAGTGCTCGCTGAGGTGGGCGAGGATCACGGCGCCGAGGCCGGGGTGGAACAGCTCGCGCGCGAGGTCCGCGGCGGCGCGATTGGACAGGTGGCCATGGCTGGATGCGATCCGCTGCTTGACCGACCAGGGGTAGGGGCCGTTCCAGAGCATCGCCTCGTCGTGGTTCGCCTCGAGGACGAGGACGTCGCACCCGGCGAGGGCGTGGCGCACGGCTGTGGTCGGCCGGCCGAGGTCGGTCGCGATCCCGAGCTTGATCCCCGTCTCGACGTCTCGAAGCGTGACGGCCACGGGATCCGCCGCGTCGTGGACGGTCAGGAACGGCTGGATCTCGAGCGCGCCGATCCGGAACGCCGTGGCGGACGCGTACTCCACCACCGTTTCGTTCCCGTTCAGCAGCTTGGTGCACGCGGCACGCGTGACGGGCGTGAGGTAGAGCGGCACGCCGAGCCGGCGAGCCAGGATCCCCATGCCGCGGGTGTGGTCGCTGTGGTCGTGAGTGATGACGATCCCGTCGAGCGATGCGGCGTCGACGCCGACGGCCTCCAATCGCCGCTCCATGTCCTTCCCGGTGAAGCCGGCGTCGACGAGGACGCGGGTGCCTCCGGCCTCGACGAGCGTCGAGTTGCCGCCGCTGCCGCTGCCGAGGACCGTGACCCTCACACCGCCTCCCCCGCCGCCACGGCCGTGCGGCTCGGGCCGGACTCGAGGATTTCCCGAACCCGTGGGAGCGCCTGCCGTGCCGCAGCCGCGCCCGCAGCCATGAGCTCCTTCGCCCGGCCGAGCTGGTCGAAGCCGATGTCGCCGATGTCCGGAGCGATGAGCACGTCGGCATCGTTGGCGGCCATGCGCGCCGTCGCGCGGCCGGCCGTATAGAAGGCGTGGGTCACGATCTCGATCATGTTCCTCGGCGGCTGCGACCGTCGGTACGACAGGTTCACGTCCACGGCGACGACGACGTCGACTCCAAAGCGCCGGGCCAGAGCCGTCGGCACGTTCGCGGCCACGCCGCCGTCGACGAGGAGCAGGCCGTCCCGCTCGACCGGCACGAAGAGGCCGGGGATCGCGCAGCTCGCGCGGACCGCGCTCGTCAGCTCCCCCTCGCACAGCACCACCGGCTCGGCCGTGGCCAGGTCCGTCGCGATACACGCGAACGGGATCGCGAGTTCGTCGAAGGTGGATACGGGGAGGGCCCGGCGCAGGAGCTCGCCCATCCGCTCGTTCGACATGAGCCCGAGCCGACTGACGATCGGACGGGCCAGGAGCGACCACCGGAGCGATTCGCCCCAGACGGCGGCCCGGTCTGCCGAGACGCCCGCCGCCATGAACACGCCGGCCAGCGCACCCGCGCTCGTCCCCACGATCTGGTCGGGCGAGAGCCCCTCCTGTTCCAGGACGCTCATGACCCCGACGTGGGCGATCCCGCGCGCGGCGCCGCCGCCCAGGACGAGCGCCCACCGTCGCCTGGCGGGCAGAGCACCTCCGCTCACGACTCGCTCCTGGCCCGATGCCATGCGCGCCGGAGCAGCTCGCGCTGACTATCCCCCAGCGGGACGTTCCGCCTGCCCATGACCGTTTCCGCGGAGGCGAGGAACCGCTCGAGATCGTAGACGGCGGACGGGTCCGCGCCGCCCCACGTGAACGGCGGGACGTAGCGGGGCGGGATCCCGCCGCCGAACAGGTTCGCGCCGGCGCCCACCACGGTGCCCGTGTTCAGCAGCGTGCCGATCGCGGTCTTCACGTGGTCGCCGATGAAGCACCCCAGCTTCAACTCACCGGTGTCGACTTCGCCGCCGGGCGTCCAGATGCGGATGGAGCCGTAATTGTTTTTCAGGTCGCTGTTCGTGGTCAGCGCCCCGAGGTTGACCCAGCAGCCGAGGTACGAGTGGCCCAGGAAGCCATCGTGCGCCTTGTTCGAGTACCCGAGGATCACGCTCTCCTCGACTTCGCCGTGCACCTTGCAGACCGGCCCGATCGAGACGGCGCCGACGGGGCCGCCGAGGATTGCCGACCGCCGGCCGATATACGCGGGGCCCGCGACCTTCGAGAACGCGGCGACGGACGCGCCGTCGTCGAGCCACACGGGCCCGTGGCGCAGGTCGATGACCGCGCCGGGCTCGATCTCGGCGCCCGCGCCGAGGACCAACGACGCGTCGCCGACGACGTGCACGCCGGCAGGGAGCTCGGGTCGAGCAGCGGCCGGGAAGAGCGCCTCGATGTCTCGCGCGACCTGCTCGGCGTTCCGCGTGACCAGGTGCCAGATCCGCTCGAGGACGAAGCCGTCGAGCGCGATCTCGGGCGCTGCCGGGGCGTGTCGCGCCGGGGCGTCGAAGAACCCGGGGTCCGGCGCCGGCGAGCCCGCGGGCGCATACCACCCGACCGCCTCGCCGCCCACGCGGACCAGGGCCGGGCTTGCGGGGAACTCGATCGCCGCCGCGGACCACGCAGGCACTGCACGGGACGAGAGGTAGACGATGTCGCGATCCGCCGGCACTCCGCCCGCTGCGAGCACCGGGCGGGCGTCCGGTTCCTCGAAGCCCGTGAGATCCTCGCCCGCGAGGTGGCCGATGCAGTCCGCGCCGAAGACGCGCTGCGCCCGCTCGCGCAGGGTCAGCGCGCCGAAGCGCAGCTCGCCCGCCGGGCGGGTCAGCGTGAACGGCTGCCAGTCCCGGGCGATGCGGTCGTCGAAGAGAACGAGGCAAGGGCCGGCCATACTCACAGCTCCAGCTGCCGGACGCGCTCCGGCACGCGCTTCAACAGGTCCTTCAGGTCGGCCGACCGCTCCCGCGGCGTGACGAAGGTCACGCCGCCGCTCCGAACCACCACCAGGTCCGCGGCGCCGAATACGACGATCGCGCCGTCGTCGGCCCAGGCTATACAGTCCCGGCAATCGACGAGATGGGCTTCGCCGACGGCGACGTTGCCGTGAGCGTCCTTCTCGCGCGTGCGGCCGACGGCGTCCCAGGTCCCGACGTCGTCCCAGAGGAACCGCGCCCGCGCCACGGCAACGACGTCGCTCCGCTCGAGGAGCCCTTCGTCGATCGTGAGCGTGGGCGCCGCCTCGAAGAACCCTTCGACGTCGCCCGCTTCGAGACGCGGCAGGTGCGCGGCGAGTTCGGGAGCGTGGCGTCGGATCTCTTCGAGAAGCGTCGCCGCGCGCCAGATGAAGATCCCGGTGTTCCAGAGGTAGCCGCCCCGATGGATGTATTCGAGCGCGGTGTCGCGGTCGGGCTTTTCCACGAATTCGGCCACTTCGTACGCATCGAGGGCGGGGCCGAGCGCCGCGCCGACGCGGATGTAGCCGTACCCGGTCTCGGGGCGCGTGGGTTCCACGCCGATCGTGAAGAGCCGGTCCCGCTCGGCCGCGAGACGGCAGATCTCCTCGAGCTGCTCGCGGAAGATTTCCGCCGGCTCGATGACGTGGTCGGCGTGGAGCGAGATCATGACCGCCTCGGGGTCGCGGCGCACGATCTCGTGCGCCGCCCACGCGAGGACCGGCGCGGTGCCGCGGGCTTGCGGCTCGAGCAGGAGGTTGTCACGGCCCAGGTCGGGCGCCGCGTCCACGATCGGGTCGGCGAAGGCCTCGCCGGTAAGGATCTTCAGCCGCGGCAAGGGGACGAGCGGCGCGATCCGCGCCACGGTGTCCGCGATCAGCGGCCGGCCGCTCCCGAGCGGCAAGAGCTGCTTGGGCCGTTCCGGCGTCGATACCGGCCAGAATCGCGATCCGACGCCGCCTGCCAGGATCACCGCCCAGAGCGACGGGTTACCGATCGAGTAGCTCTTCGATTCGGGCAAGGAGTCTCTTCGGGCTGAAAGGTTTGGTCAGGAAATCGGTGGCGCCGAGACGCACCGCTTCCTGGCGGTCCGTTTCCTGCCCACGCGCCGTGAGCATGATCACCGGCGTGTCCCGCCGGTGAGGCATGCCGCGGATCCGGGCGAGGACGTCGAGACCGCTCCCGTCGGGCATCATGATGTCCAGAAGCACGAGATCCAGCGGCGCCTCCGAGAGGAGGCGCTCGATCGCGCTTCGGCCGTCGGGGGCCAGTTCGACCGCGTAGTTCGCGTGCTCGAGCTTGAGCTGGACGATGCGTCCGATGTAAGGCTCATCGTCGACGACGAGTACGCGGCGTCGGTTCGGGCGCGGATCGGTCGGCATCGGTCGGCGTGTGGACGGTCGGGCTCTCGATTCGCGGACCGGAGCAACCGGTGCGAAATCCATGCCCGGCGCGGCCACGGCGCGCCACCCGGGCGGACCGGCCCCCGCAGCGGGGCAAGGGTAGATCGGAGGGGGGCGAAAGTCAAGCGATGTCGCGGAAAACCGGGATCCGCGAACGTCGGGCGGGCTTGACACTCCCCGGGCGCGCCACTAGTGTTCCGTCTCTAAACGACTTAGGGACCTTCGGCTGCGAGCGGCGCCGTGCGAAAATTGTCGTTGATGTTGCTCCTGATCGCGCCCGCGCTGGCCGGGTGCGATGATCCGTTCGGACCTAGCAGATGGAACGACCTGCCCATTGACGTGCGGCTGTGGTCGATCGACCGCGCCGACCTGGTCGGGCTCCCATCGGCGTACGACTTCATCGTCATGCAGCGGGTGACCCCGGAGGATCCCAACTCGCTGATGAGCTGGGACGTCGTGTTATCCGACGTGCCGGGCGGACTCGCCTTCACGCCGGCGGGCGCGTTCGCCGATGTGGGCGGGGACGTCGGGATCGCGGAGATGCCGGGCGTGTCGTTCGACGAGCTGTTGGAGGCCCCGCGCGATCCGAACGCGTACATCACCGACCGGCCGGTGCCTCTCGTGCCCGGTGGGGTCTACGTGGTGCGGAGTCGCCGCGCGGCGTGCGGGCTGGCCGGCATCGCGCCACGGTACGCGAAGGTCAGCGTCACGACGGTGAACGTCGAGGAAGGCACCGTGGTGTTCAAAGCGGTCCGCAACCCCAACTGTAACGACCGCTCGTTCGTATCTCCGGAAGACGACGACTAATGCTCGATCTCAAGAGGGTGAGGGAGGAGACCGCGCTGGTGAAGGAGAGGCTGGCGCGGCGGGGCAATCCGGAGCTGCTGGCACAGATCGACAACGTCCTGGAACTCGACGAGGAGCGACGCGCGCGGATCACGGAGGTGGACGCGCTGCGCGCGCGGCGGAACGAGGTGTCGCCGCGCGTCGGGGAGCTCAAGCAAGCCGGCCGGCACGAGGAGGCCGACCGGCTGATTCGCGAGATGCGGGAGGTCGCGGAGCGCATCGCGGTGGAGGAGGCGCGCCTCGGCGAGATCGAGGAAGCGCTCCGCGCCCTGCTGCTCCAGATCCCCAACCTTCCGGAGCCGGACGTGCCGCCCGGTGGCGAAGAGGCGAACCGGGTGATCCGGGAGTGGGGTAGCGCCCCGACGTTCGACTTCGAGCCCAGGCCGCACTGGGACATTGGCGAAGCGCTTGGGGTCCTGGACTTCCCGCGGGGCGCGAAGGTGGCGGGGAGCGGGTTTCCGCTGCTGGTCGGCGCGGGCGCGCGGCTGGAGCGCGCGCTCATCAACTTCATGATGGACGTCCACAGCCGGGAGCATGGGTACACGGAGCTGTGGCCGCCCTTCTTGGTGAACCGGGACGCGGCGCTGGGGACCGGACACCTGCCGAAGTTCGGCGAGGACATGTACGAGGTGCCGCTGGACGGGATGTTCCTGGTCCCGACGGCCGAGGTCCCGGTCACGAACCTGCACGCCGGCGAGCTGCTGGGTCCGGACGCGCTGCCGATCCGCTACGTCGCATACACGCCGTGCTTCCGGCGGGAGGCGGGCGCGCACGGCAAGGAGACGCGCGGCCTGATCCGGGTGCATCAGTTCGACAAGGTGGAGCTGGTCCGGTTCGAGCGGCCGGAGTCGAGCGCGGCGGCGTTGGAGGAGCTGACGTCGCACGCGGAGACGATTCTGCAGCGGCTGGGGCTGCGGTACCGGGTGCTGCTGCTGGCGGGCGGGGACCTGGGCTTCGCCAACGCGAAGACGTACGATCTGGAAGTCTGGGCGCCCGGCGTGAACCGGTGGCTCGAGGTTTCGAGCTGCTCTCTCTACACGGATTACCAGGCCCGGCGGGCGAACATCCGGTTCCGGCCGGAGCCCGGTGGGCGCCCCGAATTCGTGCACACGCTGAACGGGTCGGCGCTGGCCCTGGCGCGTGTGGTGGTCGCGCTGCTGGAGAACGGCCAGCAGGCGGACGGCAGCGTGGTCCTGCCGGAGGCGCTGGCGCCCTACTTCGGCGCGGACCGGATCGCGTAGCAGGCGACGGCGCCCCGGTCCGGCGCGCCGGGGCGCGGCACCCGAACCGCGCCGCGAGCGGGCCCGTGAGCGGGGAGGTCGCGCAGCCGATGAGGATCCGGTTCGCCACGATCGATGTGGACCGCCGTCCGTGGCCGGTCGCACTCGCCCTTCTCTCGCTCCTCTTCGTCGGCTCATTCCTGCTCTACACGGAACTCCTGGTTCGGGAGGTGCACGCCGAGGCGGAGGCGCACTCCCGCATGTACGCGATCGTCCAGCGCGGCCTGATCTCGCTCGAGCCGGACGCGGAGCTGAAGGCGCTGGCGTCGCTGCAGACGTCGCTCACGACGCTGGGGATCCCGATCGTGGTGCGCGGCGCGGACGGGCGGCCGCAGTGGGTGGCGAACCTCCCGTTCGAGGCCGACCTTTCCGACCCGGAGGACCGGGGACGGATCCTGGAGTTCGTACGGGAGCTCGACCGGCGCAACCCGCCGATCGTCGAGCCGGGGATCGGCACGGTGCACTTCGGCTCGCCGCCGATCCTGAAGTGGCTGCGCTGGGTCCCTCTCCTCCAGGTCAGCACGGCGCTCGTGCTGCTCGTCGTCACCGTGAGCCTCGTTCGGTCGACGGTGCGCGCGGAGCGCGAAAGGCTCTGGGCGGCGATGGCGCGCGAGCTCGCGCACCAGATGGGCACTCCGCTCTCATCGCTGGTCGGGTGGGTCGAGGTGCTCGGGCTCTCGCCGGCGGAGCGGGAGGGGTGGATCGACCAGAGCCGGATCGCGCGGGAGGTCGCCGCCGACGTCGAGCGACTGGAGCGAGTGTCCCGGCGGTTCGAGCTGATCGGCAAGCCGCCGGAGCTGGAGCCGGTTCCGGTGACGGAGGTGCTCGATGAGCTCGAGCGCTACATGCGGCCGCGCGTCCCGCGGCTCGGCGGCGCCGTCCGGTTCCGGGTCCGCGCCCGGCGGGATGTGCCACCCGTGCGGGCCAACCAGGTCCTGCTGGAATGGGCGCTCGAGAACGTCGTCCGCAACGCGCTCGATGCCCTGGCCGGCCGGACGGGGAGCATCCGCGTCGCGGCGGCCGGGGCGGGCCGCGATCGGGTCATCTTTTCGGTCTCGGACGACGGGCCCGGGATCCCGCCCGAGCTGCGCGAGCGTATCTTCGAGCCGGGATTCACGACCAAGGTCGGTGGGTGGGGCGTGGGGCTCTCGCTCGCGCGCCGGATCATCGAGGAGCTCCACGGGGGGCGGATCACGGCGCGTCCGCGTCGCGGAGGCGGGACCGTCTTCGAGATCGAGCTGCCCGCGTACTCGGACGACGAGGGCCGACGTCGTGCGCGTCGCCGCCGAGCGAAGGAGCGTGGGGCGCGTCGTAGGGTATTCACGAGATCATGAGCGGCGACAAGGAATACATGCGGGGGCTGAACCCCGAGCAGCGCGAAGCCGTCGAGCACTTCGAGGGGCCGATCCTCGTCCTGGCCGGCGCCGGGTCGGGGAAGACCCGGGTGCTCACGACGCGGATCGCGCACCTGATAGACGAGTACGGCGTCGATCCCGCATCGATCCTGGCGGTCACCTTCACGAACAAGGCCGCGGGCGAGATGCGCGAGCGCGTCCGTCGACTGCTCGGGAGCGAGCCGGCCGGGATGTGGGTCGGCACCTTCCACGCGATCGGCGCACGGCTGCTCCGCCGCCACGCCACGGTCCTCGGCTGGTCACCGAACTTCAGCATCTACGATGGCGATCAGACGCTGCGCGAGATCAAGCGCGTCATGGAGCGGCTCGGGCTCTCCATCAAGCGTTGGCATCCCAAGGCGGTCCAGGCGGCGATCTCCTCGGCGAAGGACAAGCTGATCGACCCGGAGGAGTACGCGTCGCTCGCGCGGGACGCGTTCTCGCGCGTCGTCGCCGACGTCTACCCGGCGTACCAGACGGCGCTCCGGGAGCAGAACGCGTTCGACTTCGACGACCTGATCGTGAAGTCGGTCGAGCTGCTGCGTGACGACCCCGGCGTGCTTCGCACCTACAGCCGCCGCTTCCAGTTCATCCTGGTCGACGAGTACCAGGACACGAACCACGCGCAGTACAAGTTCGTCGAGCTGCTGGCGCGCGAGCACGGCAACCTGATGGTCGTCGGGGACGACGACCAGTCGATCTACGGCTGGCGTGGCGCGGACATCCGGAACATCCTCGACTTCGAGAGCGACTTCCCGGACGCCCGTGTGATCCGCCTGGAGCGGAACTACCGGTCGACGGCGCGGATCCTCGAGGCGGCGAACGCGGTGATCGCGGAGAACGTGCGGCGGAAGGGGAAGACGCTCCGCACCGATGCGGGTCCGGGCGAGCCGATCACGCTGGTCGAGACGTGGGACGAGCGCGACGAAGCCGATTGGATAGCGGAAGAGATCCTGGTGCGGCTGGCGGAGGACGGTGCGCGCACGCCGCGAGACTTCGTCGTGCTCTATCGCACCAACGCCCAGTCGCGCGCGCTGGAAGACTCGTTCCGCCATCGTGACCTGCCGTACCAGATCGTCGGCGGCACGCGTTTCTACGAGAGGCGCGAGATCATGGACGTGCTGGCGTACCTGCGGCTCATCTCGAACCCGAAGGACGCCGGCGCGTTCGACAGGATCGTGAATTACCCGCGCCGCGGGATCGGCGATACGACCAAGGGGCGGCTCCTGGCCTGGGCGGCGGAGCAGAAGCTCCCGGTCCTGGAAGCGGCGGCGCGCGCGGCCGAGTGTCCGGAGATCGGTGCGGCCGGCGCGCGGGCGCTCGCATCTTTCGCCGAGCTGATCGTACGCTATCGTGGCCTCGCCGGGCACCTGGGCGCGGGCGAGCTCATCGCCAAGTTGATCGACGAGATCGGTCTCTACGACGCGCTCCTCGACGAGGGGCCGGAGGGCGAGGAGCGGGTCGCGAACGTGCGCGAGCTGGAGTCGGCGGCCTACGAGTTCGACGAACGCGGCGTCCGCGACGAGGCCGAGGAGGAGGACGCCACGGCCGGCGCGACGTCGCTCGATCTGTTCCTCCAGAAGGTCGCGCTCGTGGCCGACGTCGACCGCCACGACCCGCAGGCGCACGCGGTCACGCTCATGACGCTGCACAACGCGAAGGGGCTGGAATTCCCCTTCGTCTTCATCGCCGGGCTGGAGGACGGTCTCTTCCCGTTGGCCCGCGCCTACGACGAGCCGGACACGCTCGAGGAGGAGCGACGCCTCTTCTACGTCGGGATCACGCGGGCGCGCGAGAAGCTGTATCTCAGCTACGCCCGCTCGCGCCGGAGGGCAGGGGAGTCGATGGCGAGTATGCCATCCAGCTTCCTCGATGCCTTGCCGGAGGAGTTGCTCGATCGCCGGACGTCGGCCACATTGGCGCGGTCCCGCGACCGGAGCGAGCGGTTCTGGCGGCAGCGCGTGGCCGCGGGCGGTGCCCGGGGCGAGGCCGATCCGTTCGCGGATTTGGAGCCGGGCGGGCTCGTCATCGACTACAGCGACGCCCAGGACGTGCCGCGGTTCATCAAGGGCGAGCGGGTGAGGCATCCGCAGTTCGGGCGCGGGATCATCCGCGAGCTGAGCGGCTTCGGCCGGGATCTCAAGGCGGTCATCGATTTCGACAGCGTGGGGCGCAAGAAGGTCGTGCTGCGCTACGCGAATCTGCAGAAGGAGCTCTAGGGGAGATCGGAATGGCGGTTACTCGGGAGGAAGTGCTCCACGTGGCGGCGCTCGCCCGCCTCCGGCTCGGGGAGGACGAGGTCGAGCGGTTCACGGATCAGCTGAACGACATCCTTTCGCACATGGAGGTCCTGGGCGCCCTCGACATCGAGGGCGTCGAGGCGGTCGACGCGTCGACGGAGTGGAGCGCGCCGTTGCGTGCGGACGACGTCGCACCGGACGCGCTGAGCGTTCCGCCGTCGGCGCTGGCGCCGTCGTGGCGCGACGGGTTCTTCACTGTCCCGCGCCTCGCCGCGCTGGACGTGAGCGAGCTGGAGGAGGCGTTCGAGGACAAGGCCGTCGTGCCGTCGGAGGGGCGGGCCGAGCCCGAGGATATCGCAGGAGGCGCGAAGTGAGCGTTCACATGCGACCGCTGCGCGAGATCGCGCGCGAAGTCGACGCCGGGCGCGTCTCGGCCGTGGACGTCGTTCGCTCCGCGCTCGACGCGATCGAGCGGGACGATCGGGGCCCCGACGGGCTGAACGCGTTTCTCACGGTCGATCGCGCCGCGGCCGAAGCCGCCGCGGCGGCGGCCGACGCGATGCGGGGCTCGGAGGGGAAGAAGCCGCTCCTGGGCGTGCCCGTCGCTGTCAAAGACAACATCTGCACGCTGGGCCTGCCGACCACGTGCGGCTCACGGATCCTCGAGGGCTACCGCTCGCCGTTCGAGGCGACGGCGATCCGCAAGCTGCGCGAGGCCGGTGCGGTCGTCGTCGGCAAGACCAACCTCGACGAGTTCGCGATGGGCTCGTCGACCGAGAACTCGGCATTCGGGCCCACGCGCAACCCTCACGACCACGCGCGTGTTCCTGGCGGCTCGTCGGGCGGCTCCGCCGCCGCGGTCGCGGCGGGGATGGTGCCCGCCGCACTGGGCTCCGAGACCGGTGGCTCGGTCCGTCAGCCGGCGTCCTTCTGCGGCGTGGTAGGGATCAAGCCGACGTACGGACGCGTGAGCCGCTACGGGCTGGTCGCGTTCGCGTCGTCGCTCGATCAGATCGGTACGTTCGGGCGGACCGTGGAGGACGCGGCGCTGCTCCTCGAGGTGATCAGCGGGCACGACCGCTTCGACTCGACCACCGCCGACCGGCCGGCGCCCGACCTGACCTCCCGGATGTACGACGGGATCGAAGGGCTCGTGGTCGGCGTGCCGAAGGAGTATTTCCCGGCCGAGCTGGACGCGGGGATCGCGTCGCTGTGCCGCGAGGCGATCGAACGGCTGCGCGCGGCCGGCGCGGTGATCCGCGAGGTCTCGCTGCCGCATTCGCGCTACGCGATCCCGACGTACTACATCCTCGCGCCGGCCGAGGCGTCGAGCAACCTCGCGCGCTTCGACGGCGTGCACTACGGCCTGCGCGCGCCGGGGGCGTCGTCGACCGCGGCCGTGTACGACGAGTCCCGGTCGATCGGGTTCGGCGCGGAGGTCAAGCGACGGATCATGCTCGGCACCTACGTGCTCTCGGCGGGCTACCACGACCAGTACTACGGCCGCGCGCAGCGCGTCCGGGCGCTGATCGCCCGCGATTTCCGTCGCGTGTTCGACGACGGCGTCGACGTGATCTTCACGCCGACCACGCCGTCCGTCGCGTTCCGGGTCGGCGAGAGAGTCGACGACCCCTACCAGATGTACCTCGCGGACATCTTCACCGCGACGGCGAACCTGACGGGAATCCCGGGGATCTCGGTCCCGATCGGCACCGTCGACGGACTCCCGGCCGGCGGGCAATTCCTGGCCAACCACTGGGACGAGGCGACCATGGTGCGCGCCGCGGCCGCGCTCGAGCGCGCGTTGAAGGAGTAGGGAGGAGGGGATGCGCTACGAACCGGTGATCGGGCTGGAGATCCACGTCCAGCTCAAGACCGCGACCAAGATGTTCTGCGGCAACTCGGCGGAGTTCGGGGCGGAGCCGAACACCCATGTGTGCCCGGTCTGCTTGGGGCTCCCCGGCGCGCTCCCGGTGGTCAACCGGCGCGCGGTCGAACTCGGCGTGCGCGCGGCGCTCGGGCTGAACTGCACGGTCCACGAGACGAGCGTGTTCGCGCGGAAGAACTACTTCTATCCGGACCTGCCGAAGGGGTACCAGATCACGCAATACGACCGGCCGCTCGCCACGAACGGCTGGCTCGTGGTGCCGGTCGAGGGCGAGGAGAGTGGCGAGGCCGCGCGGGTTCGGATCCGCCGGATCCACCTGGAGGAGGACGCGGGGAAGTCGCTGCACGATCGCTTTCCCGGCGAGACGGCGATCGACCTGAACCGCGCGGGCGTGCCGTTGATCGAGATCGTGACGGAGCCGGACCTGAAGTCGCCGGCGCACGCCCGCGCGTTCCTGACGCGGCTAAAGCAGCTCCTCGAGTACCTCGAGGTCAGCGACTGCGATATGGAGAAGGGGAGCCTCCGCGTCGACGCGAACGTCTCCGTGCGTCCGGCCGGTAGCGATCGCCTCGGCACCAAGACCGAGGTGAAGAACATGAACTCCTTCGCCAACGTCGAGCGGGCGCTCAACTTCGAGATCGAGCGGCAATCGAGGGTGCTCGACGCCGGCGGGAAGGTCGAGGCCCAGACGCTGCTCTGGGACGCCGCGCGTGGGGAAGCGCGGCCCATGCGGTCGAAGGAGGAGAGCCACGACTACCGTTACTTCTCCGAGCCGGACCTGCCGCCGCTCGTGCTCGAGCGCGCGGAGATCGAAGCGATCCGCGGGGTGCTCCCGGAGCTGCCGGACGCAAGGGAGCGGCGTTTCCGCGAGCAGTACGGCCTTCCGGCCTACGACGCCGGCGTCCTCACCGCGACGCGCGAGGTGGCGGACTACTTCGAGGCCGTGGCCGCCGCCGCGGGCGACGCGAAGGCCGCGAGCAACTGGGTCATGACCGAGGTGCTCGCGTGGCTCAACCAGCGCCAGTGCGCGATCACGGATTTCCCGGTCCCGCCGGAGCACATCGCGCAGCTCATCGGGCTCGTCGCCGATGGCACCGTGTCGAGCACGCTGGGGCGGCAGGTCTTCACGCGAATGGTCGAGACGGGCAAGCCGCCGGCGACGATCGTCGAGGAAGAAGGGCTCGCGCAGGTCCGCGACACCGGCCAGCTCGAGGCGTGGGTCGACGAGGTGATCGCCGCCCACCCGGCCGAGGCGGAGCGCTACCGCGCCGGCGAGCAGAAGCTGATCGGCTTCTTCATGGGGCAGGTCATGCGGAAGTCCGGCGGGAAGGCCGACCCGCGCCAGGCCACGGAGATCATCCGGCGCAAGCTCGGCGGGTGACGCCGTCGGCGGCGCTGCGAGAGCCCGGGCGCGGCATCGCCGCACGTCCCGGCAAGCGTTCTCGCGTGACGGGCCGCCGGCGCCGCCATACCGCGAAGAGAGCCCCCGGTTCTCCCCGGGGGCTCTCTTTTCTCACCCGGCCGCCTGGGCCTGCCCGCGTCGGCTCCAGTAGCCGAGATCCATCTGCGGCAACGGAAAGAAGTCGTCCGCGAGCTCGACGAGACGCGACCGCTGCCGCCACACCCCCTCCCGGAACGCCATGCGCCGCACCCGCTTCGCCATGTGCAGGTTGACTTCGCCGATCGGGTCGAGCGCGGCCGGGAGCGACGTCCGGCGGCGAACCAGATAGTCCACGATCGAGTCGAACGCGTGTGAGACGTACAGCTCGACCTCGTCGTCGGTCAGATCCCAGCGCGAGTGCTGCACGACGCGGTCGAACGCCGCCTTCCACCGGTCGCTGTCCTGCACCTGGATCATCCCGCGAAAGATCCGGCGGTTCGTCTCGAACGAAAAGATCGTTCCGCTGAGCACGCTGTCGAACAGCGCGTCCGCCTCGCTGTGGTCGTAGTCCATGACGATGGAGCGCGCCAGCGACGCGAAGCGCTCGCCCAGGTGCGCATCCATCCGGTGCTCCCAGTAGGAATGTCCGAGCGCCTTCGTCGAGCTGGTCAGCATGAGCTGACGCGGAACGAAGAAGTTGTGGGCGACGGTGTCCGCGGCCAGATGGCTCAGGTAGCCGAGCGCGACGGCGCGCTGCCGGTCATTGGCCGCTTCATCGAAGATCTCCTCGCCCACGTGCCAATAATGGCAGTGTCGGCCGAGCGGGACGTACTTCTTGGCCAGCGAGATGTCGGCCGCCATCGAGCCGTAGAGGAAGCTCTGCGGATACGCCCGCAGCAGATCGGCGATGACGGGCGGCAGATAGGCGAGGTTGTTCAGGATCTGCTCGCCCAGGAAGACGTGGGTGGCCGGCCCGAACGCCCACGCGTCGGTCGGCAGGAGCAGCAGCCCCGCGAGCGTCGCAACTGCAACGACGAGAATACGCAAAGGATCCGTCCGGTCTAGCGTGCGCCGGGGCGCACCGAACTCTTTTTCAGCGTGGCCACGAAACGTTCGGCTCGGCTGGGCGGCTCGGGGCGGAGCAATAGCACCAGCGCGACGCCGATTACGGCACCGATAGCGAACGCCGAAAGGAAATCCACCGTGTCCTTCTGCGGCATCTGGTCACCTCCGACGCGCGTCGGCGGCTCTAGTCGTCCGCGGCTTCCCGCCGGCCCCGATTCGGGGCGAGGCGGAGCTTTTCAGCCGCGGCGTGGAGACCGCGGGCGGCGGCGGCCGCGTCGAGGAGGACGTCCTCGACCTCCGCCTGGACCGTGTCGACGACCGCCCCGAACCGCTTGACGCGCGCTTCCGCCGCGCGCACCGCTTCCCGGAGCTGCCGATTCACGTCCTCGAGCGTGTCGTTCACCTGGTCGACGTTCTGCCTCACCCGCTCGCTGATCTCGGCCGCGTCCTCGGCCACCTTGCTCGCGCGCTCGAGGAGCGGCTCGGCACGGGGAGCGAGGCGCTCGACGGTCCGCTCGAGCGTGTGGAGCAGCCGATTCGCCGCGCGCAGCATGTACAACCCCGCAATGGCCAGGCCGATCCCGAAGAGGGCGAGCAGAACGGTCGCAACTGCGGTCGCTGTCTGCGCCCAGGCGATCCACTCCAGGCGTCCGGCCACGTCGGCGGCTTCCTGTATGACGGTCATGACTCCGAACACGACTCCCTCCCTCCACGCCTCAACCGAAGAGATCGATCCCGAGCGTCCGCCAGCCCAGCTTCGGGACGAGACCCACACGACGCCGCCAGAAGCGACCCGCATCGAACGCCCGCCGCAGCTCGGCGGCGACATCGGGCCCGAGCGCGGCGACCACGGCATCGAACGGCCGGCGCTCGTCCAGCCAGGCATCGAGCGCGGCATCCAGAGCGGCGACACCGCCCGCTCGCTCCACCAGACGAACGAGCTCCGGCGGCCCCGTCCACGCCCCGGTCAGCGCGGCGACCTGACTCGCGTACAGGTCGCCGAGTGGCAGGAGCGGCTCCGGCGGGAGCCGGGACGCGAGCAGCAGCGCCGTCTTGTTCGCCGGGTGCGCGACCAGCGCGCCGCACACGGCCGCGACGAGCCTGCAACGGAAACGGTGGGCTTCCTCCGCGAGAGTATCGGCACCTCCGACGTCGCCGCCGATCTCAACCGCCCAGCCGCGGGCATCGGCGGCGTCCGGCCGCGGGACCGGCCACACCGCCTCCTCGCCGAGGCCCAGCTCGCACCATTCGCGGGCCAGCGATGCCTCCGGCGAGCCGTCGTCCAGAAGCACGACGCCCGTGGCTCCGGCATCCCTCACCACCTGCCGGACGACGTCGGCGACCACGCTCCCGATGCGTGCCCTGGCCGCGTCGAGATCCAGCCTCGCGGGGGATTCGACCCCGACGTTCAATGACGCTCCTCCAGAATGCGCGTCAGCATGCGGTGCACGAGGTGCGGGTCCTCGTCCCGCGCATGCGCGAACGGACGGCGGGCACGTGCGACTTCGGCGAGCGACAGCTCCGCCTCGATCACCGCTTCTCCCTCCGACGGCGCCCGCGCCAACACCTCGCCCGTCGGCCCCACGATCAGCGATTCGCCCGCGAAGACCACGCCCCCTTCGGAGCCGACCCGATTCGCGAGCGCGACGTAGATACCGTAGATGTGCGCGACCGTTCGTGCAATCCGCGTCCACGCCTCCGTGGATCGGAACCGGCCTCCCTCGGCGCTCCCTGTCCACGCCCCGCGCCCCGGCCCCGCCGCCTGGACCAGCAGCAGGTTCACGCCCTGGATCGCCGCGAGGTACGCAAGCGCAGGGTGCCAGAAATCCTCGCAAACGAGGAGCGCGGCTCGCCAGCCCCCGCCCAGGTCGTAGGCCTCGACCCGGTCGCCCCGGCCGAAGAAGCGCCCTTCGTCGAACATGCCGTAGGTCGGCAGATAAATCTTGCGGTGGCGGAACAGGGCGGACCCACGATGGACGTGCACGGCCGCATTGTACGGCACGCCGTCCGCGCCCAGGTCGACGAGGCCGACCACGACATCCGGTGCATTGCGGAGCGGCGCCGGGAGAGGGGCGCCGGCATCGAGCGCGATACCGACATCGGCCGCGTCGTCGCCGACGTCGTAACCGGTCAGGGAGAGCTCCGGCGTCAGGATCAGGTCCGCACCCGCACTCGCCGCCGCAGCCGCGATGCGGTCGGCGTTTTCCTCGACCCGGCCCAGCTCCGGCGCGAACTGGTGTACGGCCAGGCGCAGCGTTGGACGGGTCATCGGCGCGGGTGGGATCGGTTGGGTCACGCGCGGCGGGAGGTCCGGGTCGAGTGCAGATCGATCGCCCGGGCGGACCGTCACGATTCCTCGGTTCCGAGCTCCGGCTTCAGCCCCACCACGCGCGTTACCGGGATCGTGAACGCGATGCCGGTCGCGGGATCGTCGAAATTGCCGCAGATCTCCTGGAGCAGGGCAAGGGCGCCTTCCACTTTCTCCTCCTCCTTGATCACGCTGAACAGCGTCTGATTCTGCGGGCGGGAACGGGCGATCAGCGTCTGGAGCCCGGCGAAGATGGGGATGTCGTGCGAGAGCACACGACCCATCCCCTCGCTGTTGATGATGGTCGCCCCGGTGATCCCCAGCTCGAGGAACCCCGACAGGATCTCGTCGAGCTTTTCGCTCTCGTTGATGACGGCAACCAGTAATTGCATCTATGCCCCTCAGACGTGGCCGGCATCGACGGATGTGAGCGTCTCTAGCACCGCGCTCTCGCTGGACGCGTCACGAAGCCCGGCGACGAGCCCCGGGTGACGCACCAGACGCGCAATTCGCGCGAGAAGTTTGATGTGCAGCCCGGTCTGGTCGGGTGGCGAGAGAAGAACGAAGAACACGTGCACCGGATCGAGGCCGACGGGGCCGAACGCCACTCCGTCCGCCGACACGGCCACGGCCACGACCGGGCGTTCCAACCCCTCGATCGTGGCATGCGGCACGGCCACGCCGCTCCCCATCGCCGTCGTGTGTGCGGCCTCCCGGGCAAGGAGCGCCGACTCCAGGGCCCCCGGGTCCGGCACCACGCCCTTCGACCCAATCCGTTCGACCAGGGTGTGGATCGCGTCGGCTGCGCCACGACCCTTCAAGCCCAGGATGACCAGGTCGGGGCGTAGATAATCTCGCAGTCGCATCTGCGTTGGAATCTCTCGAGGAACCGGCCTAGGGACGCCGGGGCGTCCATCTTAGACGCGCCGATCGCGGAGTGTCAAGCTTGGATCCGCTGGCCGGGTAGCGCCCTTGCATGGAACGTCTCTTGCGCCACACCTCGCGCGGCAGCGATCGCGAGGACGCCGATCGCCGGATCACGCCCCACCCATTGACCTCCGATGCGGATCGCGCTCGTATCCACTCCGTTCGTCCCCGTGCCGCCCAGGGATTACGGCGGCACCGAGCTGGTCATGTACCAGCTCGCCGAGGGCTTGCTGGCGCGCGGGCACGACGTGACGCTCTTCGCGACCGGGGACTCGCATACCCGCGCCCGGCTGGTTTCGTTCTTCGATGCCGCGCGCTGGCCGCCGGACCCGCTCACCGAGTGGACGCACCTGAGTCGTGCGCTCGAGCACATCCGCGGCGCGGGGTACGACATCGTCCACTGCCAGCAGCCCGGCGCCCTCGCCATGAGCCGTTTCCTCCCGGACCCGCCGATGGTCTACACGCTCCACCACGCGCGAGATGAGGTGTTGTCGGCTTACTATCGCCAATATCCCCGGATCTGGTACGTGGCGATCAGCGAACGGCAGCGTGAGCTCGAGGTGGAATTGCCACACGTCACGGTGATCCACCACGGGCTCGACCCGGCCGCCTACACCGGGCCCACGCATGCCGGAGATTACCTGTGCTTCATAGGCCGGCTCTCGCGCGTGAAGGGGCCCCACACGGCGATCGACATCGCGGCGCGCGTCGGGATGCAGATCCGTGTGGCCGGCGCCATCCACGACGACGATGACGACCCCGGCTACGTGGACCGGGAGCTCCGGCCGCGCCTGGAGCGCTCCCACGTGCGATACCTCGGACCCATCGGGCTGCGACAGAAAGCCGAGCTGCTTCGAAACGCCTGGGCGCTCCTCGCGCCGATCGAATGGGAAGAGCCGTTCGGGCTGGTCCTGATCGAGGCGATGCTCGCCGGCTGCCCGGTCGTTGCGTACCCGCGCGGATCGGCGGCAGAATTGATCGAGCCCGGCGTGACCGGCTTCCTCGCTCGCGATGCGGAGGAGATGGCCGACATCGTGCGGGATCGGCTCCACGGCTTCGATCGCGAGCGGTGCCGCGCCCTTGCCGCGGCCCGTTTCGGGCGCGACCGTATGGTCGAGGCGTACGAGGCGTACTACCGCCGCGCGATCGACGCGGCGTCGCGATCGGGCGCGTCGCATGTCCATTCGTGAACGACCCGGGCCGGCACGACAGCGAGACGATGAGCGCCGCACCGGATAGACTTCACGACCTCGTCCCCGTATCCGCCCGCGACCTCCTGGGGTACGACGACATCGGCTGTGAGGCGCAAACGCTCGCCAGTACCGAGCTGGTGCTGAAGGAAGGGAGCCTGTTCCTCCTGACGGACGCGGCGGGCAACGTCGCGCCGCCCGGCGCCTGCGAACTCGGCCTGTTCCTCGAGGACACGCGGTTTCTCAGCCATTACGATCTCACGACCGCCGCCGGCCGGCCCGACGTGCTCAGCTCGCAGGCCGCGCGCGTGTTCGCCTCGCAGATCGACCTGACCGCGACCGATCGGGAGTTCGGGGGGCTGTTCTCCGAGCCGAAGAATTTCCTGCACCTCCGTCGCGAGCAACTCCTCGACCGCTTCCTCACCGACCGGCTCATCCTGACCAACTACATGGGCCGCGAGGTCGAGTTCTGGATCGAGCTGAGATTCGCCGCCGATTACGCGGACATCTTCGAGGTGCGCGGCGCCAAGCGCGAACGGCGAGGCCAGTACTTCCAGCCGCAGGTCGGCGACCGGGAGGTCGTGTGGGCGTACCAGGGGCGCGACGGGCGGCTGCGGCGCACGGTGTTCGACTTCTCGCTTCCGCCGACGATCCTGGAGTCGCATCGGGCGCGCTGGGTTTTCCACCTGCGTCCCAAGGATGCCATCGAGCTCGAGGCTTGGATCGTCCCGCTCTTCGACGAGCGGCGCGTCCGCGTCCCGGCGCTCCCGTTCGGCGAGCGGTTCCGGAAGGTCCGCACCTCCTACGACTACTGGCACGGCTCGTCGACCGCGGTGCGCGCCGACGACGAGTTCTTCAACACGGCGCTCCGTCAATCGATCACAGACCTGCGCGCGCTCACGATCGACTGGGAGGGGCGTACGGTGATCTGTGCCGGGATCCCGTGGTTCACCGCGCCGTTCGGCCGGGACTCGATCATCACCTGCCTCCAGACTCTCATGGTCCGGCCCGCGCTCGCGCGCGACACGCTCCGGTTCCTCGCCGAGTTCCAGGGGCGTACCGAGGACGACTGGACCGAGGAGGAACCGGGCCGGATCCTCCACGAGCTGCGCCGCGGCGAGATGGCGGCGTGCATGGAGATCCCGCACGTGCCGTATTACGGCAGCGTCGATGCGACGCCGCTCTTCCTCGTCCTCCTCGGCGAAACCGTTCGCTGGACCGGCGACCTCGACCTCGCGCGCGAGCTGCTCCCCGCGGCCGAGCGGGCCCTCTACTGGATCGACGCCTACGGCGATCGCGATGGCGACGGGTTCGTCGAGTACGCGCCCCGATCCCCGCACGGCCTCGTCAACCAGGGGTGGAAGGATTCCGGCGACGGCGTCTCCTTCCCGGATGGCAGCCAGCCCGAGCCGCCGATAGCGCTCGTCGAGGTCCAGGGGTACGTCTACGACGCCAAGCTCCAGATGGCGGCGATCTACCGCGCGCTCGGCGACTTCGAGCGCGCCGACCGGCTCGCCGCCGAGGCGGCCGTGCTGCGCGACCGGATCAACGAAGCCTTCTGGCTCGAGGACCAGGGGTACTACGCCCTCGCGCTGGATGGCCGCAAGCGGCCCGTCGCCACCGTCACATCGAACCCGGGCCACCTGCTCTGGTCGGGCGTACCGTCCCGCGGCCAGGCGCGACGCATGGCCGATGTCCTCCTCGGCGACGAGATGTTCTCCGGCTGGGGGATCCGCACCCTCGCCCGCCACCAGCCGATCTACAATCCGCTGTCCTATCACAACGGGACGATCTGGCCCCACGACAACGCGATCGTCGCGCACGGGCTCGCCCGCTACGGCCTGAAGCGCGAAGCGGCCATCGTCCTCGAAGCGCTCTTCGAGGCTGCGCTCCATTTCCGCTACCACCGCCTCCCCGAGCTGTTCTGCGGGATGTGGCGCGGCGAGACCGACGCGCCGGTCGCGTACCCGGTGTCCTGCTCCCCCCAGGCGTGGGCGGCCGGCGCTCTGTTTCTCGTCCTCCAGGGACTCCTCGGGATCGAGCCCGACGGCGTGGGCGGCGTGATCCAGCTCGTCGAGCCGTACCTCCCGCCGCGCCTCCGCTTCCTGGACCTGTTGCGCATGGAGGTCGGGGACAGCCGCGTCTCGCTCCAGTTCAACCGGATCGGCGACAGGACCATGGTCAACGTGCTCGGGATAGAGGGCGCGCCGCTCCGCGTGCGCATCCACGTGACGTGAGCCGTGACCCGATCGCCGAATTGACGTCTTTGTACCGGTCCAGGTATGTTCCCGACTGAGGCGCCGACGCGCGCTTCCCACGGAGAGAAGAGATGCCAAAATTCGTCGTCGAGGGTGGTTACCCGCTCCGGGGCACGATCCGCCCCGCGGGCAACAAGAACGCCGCGCTCCCCGTACTCGCCGCGACGCTGCTCACCGACGAGCCCGTCGTGCTGGACAACGTCCCCGACATCCGCGACGTGCGGACGCTCCTCGAGCTGCTCGACGTGCTCGGGGCGCGCAGCGAGTGGCTGGGCCCGAACCGGGTCCGAGTCCACGCGGCCGAGGTCCGCGAGACCGAGCTCGAGCCGAGCCTGGCGGCACGGATACGGGCGTCGATCCTGCTGGCCGGGCCTATGCTCGCCCGGACCGGGCGCATGCTGCTCCCGCTCCCGGGTGGCGACGTCATCGGCCGCCGTCGGGTCGACACCCATTTCCTCGCCCTCTCCAAGCTGGGCGCGCGCGTTGAGAGCGTGGGCGGCTACCGCATCGAGACCGACGGGCTCCGCGGCACCGACGTTTTCCTCGACGAGCCGAGCGTGACCGCCACCGAGAACGCGATCATGGCCGCCGTGCTGGCCAAGGGGACGACCCGGCTGCGAAACGCGGCGGCCGAGCCGCACGTACAGGATCTCTGCCACATGTTGAACGCGATGGGCGCCCGCATCTCGGGGATCGGGACGCACATCCTGGAGATCGAAGGGGTCGACCGCCTGCACGGGTGCGAGTTCCGCATCGGGAGCGACCACATCGAAGTCGGCTCGTTCATCGGCCTCGCGGCCGTCACCCGGGGCGAGATCCTGATCGAGGACGCCGCCGTCGAGCACCTCGACTCGACGCTCCTCGCCTTCGAGCGGCTCGGAATCCGCTGCGAGATCCGCGGCAACGACCTGTTCGTCCCCGCGGACCAGGACCGCGAGATCCGGATGGATCTCGGCGGGCACATCCCGAAGATCGACGACGGCCCGTGGCCTGCGTTCCCGGCCGACCTCACGTCGATCGCACTCGTGGTCGCCACGCAGTGCCGGGGCACGATCCTGATCCACGAGAAGATGTTCGAGTCGCGGATGTTCTTCGCCGACAAGATCATCGGGATGGGCGCGCGGATCGTGCTGTGCGACCCGCACCGCGCCGTCGTCGTCGGCCCTTCGCGCCTGCATGCTGGCGTGGTCGAAAGCCCGGACATCCGTGCAGGGATGGCGCTCCTGATCGCCGCCCTCGGAGCGGAAGGGCAGAGCCACATCTACAACATCGGGCAGATCGAGCGCGGATACGAGCGCATCGACCAGCGCCTCGCGGCGCTGGGGGCACGGATCGAGCGCTTCGACTCCCGGGAACCCTGAGCGAGAGAGGCCGAGATGAAGGACGACTGGCAGAGCGCACGCGAGGCGACGCGCGAGTGGATCCGCGCCACGACGGGGATCCTCTCCGCCTTCAAGGAGGCGATCGAGGAGACGATCGACGAACTGCGGGAGCGCGGCGACCTGTCGCCCGAGCGGGCGAAGGAAGCGGTGCGCACCACGATGGACCGCGCGCAGCGTGCGTTCGAGGAGACGCGCGAGCGGTTCGACTTCGTTCCGCGCCGGGAATTCGACGCGCTGCGCGACCGGGTGTCGGCGCTCGAGAAGCGCATCGCCGAGCTGGAAGGGCGGGGCGGGGCGCGCACGATCCCGGTCGACGAGGAGTAGACGGATTCGGGCGCAGGATCGCATGGACGGCCGGGTCGCAACGCCGCGAACGGTGCGGGAGTCGCGCCTCCCCGTCGACGTGCCCGCGTTCGGGCACCCCGAATGGGCGCAGCGGTTCCCCTGGCTCGTGCAGGGGACCACGGGACGCGGCGACGGAGCCGAGCCGTTCGATCTGCGGCTCTTCGGCCTCGAACCGGTCGGGAAGGTGATGGAGCGCTGGCGCGCGCTGCGCGAAGCGACGGCGTGCGCCAGCGCCGTCTACGCGAGGCAGGTCCACGGCACCCGCATCCTGGTGCACGGCGGGGGGCATGCCGGCCTCCTCGTCGCAGACGACGCCGACGGCCACGCGACCGCGGCCGCGGGGACGCTCCTCACCGTATCGGTCGCGGACTGCGTGCCGGTCTTCCTGGTTTCGCCGGAACCGCGGGCGATCGCCGTCGTGCACGCGGGGTGGCGCGGGATCGCCGCCGGTGCCGTCGAGGCGGGGATCGAAGCCCTCGCCGGGCTGACCGGCACGAACCCATCGGGCTTCCACGTCCATCTCGGCCCGGCGATCTGCGGCGAGTGCTATGAGGTCGGCCCGGAGGTGCACGAGGCGCTCGGGCTCGAGCGACCCGACCGCAACGTGCCGGTCGACCTGCGTGCGGTAGCCGCGGCGCGCGCGGCGGCCGCGGGCGTCGCACCCGCCCATGTCACCGTCTCGGCATACTGTACCCGGTGCGGCGAGTCGCCGTTTTTCTCGCACCGGGCGGGGTGTGCGGAGCGGCAGGTCGGCTTCCTCGCGATCCGCGGCTGACAGGGGGCCCGAGAATGGATTCTGCGCCCCCGGGGCTCTGCGGCGACTGCCGCCACTCGCGCGTGATCGTCAACCGGCGCGGCTCGCGGTTCCGCCTGTGCGAACGGTCGCGGACCGACCCGCGCTTCCCCCGCTACCCGCGGCTCCCCGTCCTGCGCTGCGACGGACACGAGCCGGCACCGGGGGACGGTCGTGACGAGTCGTCGCGACCCTGACGCTCCCCGTACGACGCGGCGCCCCGGCTCCCCATTCACAGACACTCCCGAGACACTTCGGAGGATTCGACGATGAGCGAACCGTTCTATCGCGCACGATCGGAGATCGAGATCGTACGCGGCGTCCACCGGCGCGCCACGCTCGCCACCGGCACCGCCTTCGAGTTCGGCGTGCACGGGCCGATCAAGGCCCATTACGGCCTCGATGCCGAGCCCGACCTACCGCTCCCGGTCGACTACATCGTCGCCGCGACCGGCGGCTGAATGCTCGGCACGCTCAACGGCGCGCTCGCCGTTCGGCAGGTGCGCCTCGAGCCGGGGGCGATCCGGGCGATCGCCGAGGGGATCAACGAAGTCCGGGACGGGGTGCCGGTCCTCACCCGGATCAACGTGCATTACACGCTGCGCATCCCACCGGGGACGCGCGAAGTGGTCGACCGCGCTCTCGCCAGGCACGTCGAGAAGTGCCCGACCGCTTGCTCGCTGCGCGGCGCCGTCGAGGTGACCTGGACCGCGGACATCGAAGAGAGCGGGTGAGGCCGCCGCCGGCCCACGCATTGACTTGCATTCGTTGCGGGATCGCATTATATTCCATCCAGTTGGAGTCGGGCCGCCCAGCCGCGGCTCGGGTGAGAAGTGGGGGATGCACCCCCACTTTTTTGTTGATGGCGACGGCATGCCCGCGAACGAGCTCGAGCAGCAGCTGGAACGTCGGGTCGAGGAACTGGGCTACGAATTCGTCGAGCTGGAGCGAACCGGCTCGCGGACCCGGCCGATCTTCAGGATCAGGATCGACCGCCCCGGCGCAGAGCCGGGGAAGGGCGTCACGCTCGACGACTGTGCGCGCGTGACGCGCGAGCTGGAGCCTCTCCTCGATGCTCGCCCGGAGTTGGGAGGGCGCTACGTGCTCGAGGTGTCCTCGCCCGGCGTCGAGAGGCCGCTGGTTCGGCCTCGGGACTTCGAGCGCTTCGCCGGGCGCGAGGTCGCGCTCAGGGGCGCGCAGCCGCTGGCCGGCCGCAGTCGTCGCCTGCAGGGTGAGCTGCTCGGCTTGAGCGGCGAAGAAGGCGACGAGCGAATTCGACTCCGTCTCGAGGACGGCGAAGTGGTGGAGATACCCCGCGCGCAGGTCACGCGGGCTCATCTGGTGTTCCGCTGGGGCTGACCCCCGGAAGGGGCGAAGTCAGGCGGGCGAGCAAGGTCCAGCAGGAAGGGATATGGCGAACACAGCGCAGGTGCTGGCGGCGTTCCGCGACATGATCGCGAACAAGAACCTGTCGCGCGAGGATCTGCACGATCTGATCCGCGACGGCATCATGGCGGCGCTGGCCAAGCGTTTCGGGGCGACGGTCGAGGCGGAGATCCGCATCGACGAGGAGGCCGGGAACATCCAGATCACCGTGCTGAAGGAGGTGGTCGCGGAGGTGGAGGACCCTGCGCGGCAAGTCTCCCTCGAGGAGGCGCGGTGGGACGACCCCGAGTTCGAGATCGGCGACATCCTGGAGATCCCCGTCGATTTCGACGAGTTCGGCCGCAACGCGGTGATGGCCGCGAAGCAGCGGATCATCCAGCGCGTGCGCGAGGGCGAGCGCAACAAGATCCGCGAGGAGTTCTCCGATCGGATCGGAGAGCTGCTGAGCGGCGAGGTGCAGCAGGTCGAGCGCGGCAAGATCGTGGTCATGCTCAACAAGGCCCGCGAGGCCGACGCCATCATCCCGTGGAAGGAGCAGAACCCGCGGGAGCGGTTCCGTCAGGGCGAGCCGATCCGCGCGGTGCTGAAGCGGGTCGAGGAGACGTCGAAGGGGCCGCGGCTGATCCTGTCGCGGGCCGATCCGATGTTCGTGGCGGCGCTCTTCAAGCTCGAGGTCCCGGAGATCGCGCAGGGGATCGTCGAGATCAAGGGGATCGCGCGCGAGGTCGGCGGCCGCAGCAAGCTGGCGGTCACGTCGCGTGACGAGTCGATCGATCCGGTGGGCGCCTGCGTGGGGCTGAAGGGCGCTCGCGTCCAGGCGGTCGTGAGCGAGCTGGGTGGCGAACGGATCGACATCGTTCCGTGGCACCCGGACCCGGAGATCTTCGCCCGCCGTGCGCTGGCGCCGGCCAAGGTCGCGAAGGTGATCAGCGATTCGTCGCGGCGCGTCATCACCGCGATCGTCGACGAGGACCAGCTGTCGCTCGCGATCGGGCGCAACGGTCAGAACGTGCGTCTGGCCAGCCAGCTGATCGGCTGGCAGATCGACCTGTACGGCAGCCGCGAGTGGCTGGAGCGAGGTGCGGACGAGGCGCTCTTCGGCGGCGGAGGCGACTACGAAGTCGCGGACTTCCCGCTGCGGGAGCTCTCGCTGCCGCCCGCGACCGTGGCCGCGCTGGAGGCCGCGGGGTATAATACGTTCCTCGACATCATCGATCTGGAGCGCGA
Source organism: uncultured bacterium (assembly GCA_937889645.1). Taxonomy (GTDB): domain Bacteria; phylum Gemmatimonadota; class Gemmatimonadetes; order Longimicrobiales; family RSA9; genus CALBZE01. Next base: position 98,949 of record CALBZE010000051.1, on the reverse strand, counting down.
GGATCTGCTGCGGATTCCGGGGATCGGCCCGGAGGAAGCGGACGAGATCGTGCGGATCATCGATGAGCTGACCGAGGAGGAGCCGGCGACGACCGAGCCGACGGAGACCGGGCCGACCGAGGCCGAGCTGGCCGAGGCGCGGGAGGTCGCGGCCGAGATCCTCGGCCTGCGGTTCGACGAGCCGTCGGTGGCTGAGACGTCGGACGATGGCGCGGAGGAGCCAGGCGCCTGAGGCGGCGCTGCGGCTGCTCGGATTGGCCGCCCGCGCAGGCGCCGTGGTGCCCGGTACGGAACGGGTGCGTGAAGCGGCGCGAGGCGGACGCGTGCGGATGGTTCTGGTCGCCGAGGACGCTTCCGCGAACGCAAAGGAGAAGCTTCTGCCTCTCCTGGCCAAACGCGGGATCGGGTACGTCGTGGCGGCGAGCCGTGACGCCCTCGGCGCCGCCGTCGGCCGCGCTCCGTTGAGCGCCGTTGGGGTGACCGACCGGGCGTTCGCCGACCGGCTGAAGGCCCTGATCGACGCGGAGTCCGAGCAGGGTTCGTGAGTCAATCGAGAGGTGGTGCGAAAGGATATGCGCGTCTACGAAGTAGCGAGGGAGTTCGACGTACCGGCTGAGAGCCTCATCCAGCTCCTGAGGGAGATGGGTGTCTCCGTGCGGAGCGAGGCGTCGCAAGTCGACGACGCCGTCGTGGCGCGGCTGCGTGCGCGCTTCGAGCGGGAGCGGCGTGCGGGCCACACGAAGGCGGAAGAGGTCATCGAGGCCGTGATGGAGGACGCGCAGGCCGGTACGCGTCGTCGTCGGCGTCGGCGCCGCGAGGACGTCGCGCCCGAGGTGACGGCGGCCGACTCGTCGGCCTCGCCGGTGGCCGACGCGGCCGAGCAGATGGCCGCGGAGCAGGCCGAAGCGGCGGCCGAGCGGGGCGCGGAGCTCGTGACGACGGGCGGGGCGGAGGCGACGGGCACCACCGTGGTCGTGAGCAGCCCGGGCCCGGCGCAGCCGGTGGCCGGGCCTGCCGAGGCGCAGCCGGAAGCCGAGGCCGAGGCGGAGGCGCCTGCGGCCCAGGTCGAGGAAGAGGCTGCCGCCGCGCCCGAGGCGGACGAGTCGGCCGGGGCCGAAGCGGAAGCGCCGCCTGCCGAGGAGGCTCCGGCGGCCGCGGAACCTGCCGCGGAGGCGCCCGCCCCGGCGGCCAAGGCGGAAGAGCGGGCGCCCGAGCCGGCGCGCCCCGCGCCGGTCGAGGAGCGCGTACCGCGTCGCCCGCGCCGGGTGACCGAAGGGCTCGCGCTGCCGCCGCGGCCGGCGGCGCCGGCGCCGGCTGCGAGCGCCGGGCCGGGCGGGCAGGTTCGCATCCAGGCCGAAGGCTTCACGGCGGACGGGCGGCGCAAGAAGGAGCGCCGGAAGAAGAAGCAGCGTCGCGTCGACCAGGAGGCCGTGCAGGAGAACCTGCAGCGCGTCATGGCGGAGCTGAAGTCCGGCGGGAAGAAGCGCCGTCATCGCCGCGAGGAGCCGGTCAGCCGGGCGGAGCGCGAGGCCGAGCGGGAGCGGCAGCGGGCCGAGGAGGCGCGCACGATCCGCGTCAACGAGTTCCTGACCGTGGCCGAGCTGGCCGAGCTGATCGACCGTTCGCCGACGGAGATCGTCGCGAGCGCGTTCAAGAACCTCGGCCTGATGGTCACGATCAATCAGCGCCTCGACTTCGACCAGATCGAGCTGCTGCTCGACGAGTTCGGCTTCAAGGCGATCCGCGAGGAGGAATACGGCGCGGAGCTGGATGAGGAGCTGCAGATCGAGGACCGGCCGGAGGACCTCGAGCCGCGGGCGCCGGTCGTCACGGTGATGGGCCACGTCGACCACGGGAAGACGTCGCTCCTCGACTACATCCGCAAGACGAACGTGATCGCCGGCGAGGCGGGTGGCATCACGCAGCACATCGGCGCGTACCACGTCAAGCTCGAGGACGGACGGGCGATCACCTTCCTCGACACGCCGGGTCACGCCGCGTTCACCGCGATGCGTGCGCGCGGCGCCGAGGTGACGGACGTCGTGGTGCTGGTCGTGGCGGCCGACGACTCGGTCATGCCGCAGACGGTCGAGGCGATCAGCCACGCGAAGAACGCGGGTGTGCCGATCGTCGTTGCGATCAACAAGGTCGACAAGCCGGCCGCGAACCCGATGAAGGTGAAGCAGGAGCTTCTGCAGCACGGCGTCATGGTCGAGGAGTTCGGCGGCGACGTCCTGTGCGCGGAGGTCAGTGCCAAGACGGGGCAGGGGATGGCCGACCTGCTCGAGAAGATCCTGCTGCAGGCGGAGATCCTCGAGCTGAAGGCGAACCCGAAGCGGCCGGCGCACGGGACGGTCATCGAGGCGCAGCTCGACGTCGGGAAGGGCCCTGTCGCGACGGTGCTCGTGACGACCGGTACGCTGCGCGTGGGCGACTCGTTCGTCTGCGGCCTCTACGACGGCAGGGTGCGCGCGCTCCTGGACGAGCGCGGCAACCACGTCACCGAGGCGGCGCCGGGGATCCCGGTCCAGGTGCTCGGTCTCTCGGGTGTGCCCCAGGCCGGTGATTCGCTGATCGTCATGGACGGCGAGCGCGCGGCCGCGATCGCCCAGACGCGGCAGCGGCTGGAGCGCGAGAAGCAGCTCCGCATCAAGAGCCGCGGCGTCAAGCTGACCGACCTGAGCAAGCTCATGGGTCGGGGCGAGACCGTCCAGCTCAACGTCATCATCAAGGGCGACGTGGACGGCTCGGTCCAGGCGCTGTCGGACGCGCTCGAGCAGCTCTCGACGCCGGAGGTCCAGGTGGACGTGATCCACAGGGCGGTCGGCGCGATCAACGAGTCGGACGTGCTGCTGGCGACGACGGCCGGGGCGATCATCATTGGGTTCCACGTCCGCCCGACGCCGGACGCGCGGGCGACGGCCGAGCGCGAAGGCGTCGACATCCGCCTCTACAGCATCATCTACGAGGCGGTCGAGGATGTGCGCGCCGCGATGGAAGGGATGCTGGCGCCCGAAGAGCGCGAGGTGCTGCTCGGCATCGCCGAGGTCCGGCAGCTCTTCAAGGTCCCGCGCGTGGGTACCGTCGCGGGCTGCTACGTGACGGAGGGCGTCATCGACCGGAAGGGGCGCGTGCGCCTGATCCGCGACGGCGTCCAGATCTACGAGGGCGAGCTCGGCAGCCTCAAGCGCTTCAAGGACGACGTCCGCGAGGTGCGCGAGGGCTTCGAATGCGGCCTCAACATCCAGGGCTTCAACGACGTGAAGGTCGGCGACCTGGTCGAGTGCTTCCGCGTCGAAGAAGTGGCCCGCACGCTGGCGGGCGCGCAGGGCGGCGACGGCGCCTGATGCCGCGGCGCCGCGCCGGAGAGGAGGGTCGCACGAGCGGTGATCATCGGCCTCATCTCCTGGGAGCTGGAGATCTACGGCTGCCAGTCGCTGAAGGAGAAGAGGAGCGTGGTCAAGAGCTTGAAGGACCGGCTTCACGATCGGTTCAACGTATCGGTCGCGGAGACGGGCCACCACGACCTGTGGCAGCGGGCGGAGCTGAGCGCCTGCGTCGTGGCGACGGCGCGCAGCCATGCGGAATCCGTGCTCGACAGCGCGGACCGGCTCGTGGCCGGCGAGGCTCGGGCGCGGATCATCGACAGTTATCGAACCTTCTATTGACGTGATGGGCGGCCGGCCCGAGGGGCCGGCCGCCACTTTGCATTGGGCAAGAGCGAACGGCCCGTTCGAGGGGAAGGGGGGAGCCATGGGCGGCCGACGAATCGAGCGGCTGAACGAGCAATTCAAGCGAGAGATCACGGACATCGTCCGCAACGAGGTCAAGGACCCGAGGGTCGGCGCGCCGGTCTTCACGGCGGTCGAGACGTCGCCGGACCTGACGCTGGCGCGGGTGTACGTCATGGCGTCCGGCACGGACGAAGAGCAACGTCAGATGTTCGAGGGACTGCGCGCGGCTGCGCCGTTCATCCGGGGCGAGCTGGGGCGGCGTTTGCGCATCCGTCGCGCGCCCGAGCTGCGATTCGAGCTCGACCGCGGCCTGGAGCACGCGCTGCGGATCGAGCGACTCCTGCGCGAGGCGAACGAGCACGGGGGAGCGCAGGGGGACGACACGGCGGCCGACCCGGGGGATGTCGACTGACCGTTCCGGCGTCCTGCCGGTGGACAAGCCGGAGGGCCCGACGTCCCACGACATCGTCGCGGCCGCCCGCCGGGCCCTCGGCACTCGCCGAATCGGGCACACCGGCACGCTCGACCCGTTCGCCTCGGGGCTCCTGCTCCTGTGCATCGGGACCGCCACCCGCATCGCCGAATACCTGACCGATCTGCCGAAGACCTACCGGGCAAGGATGCGCCTCGGCGTCGAAACGGACACGGGTGACGCCACCGGTGCGCCGGTCTACGAGTCACAGGCATGGCGGGCGCTGGATCGCGGCCGGATCCTGGAGGCGCTCCAGTCGCAGGTGGGGCGCATCCGGCAGGTGCCGCCGGCGTACTCGGCCAAGAAGATCGCCGGCGAGCGTGCGTACGACCTGGTCCGTCGAGGCGCGGCGGTCCGGCTCGACGCGGTCGAGGTCGAGATCTACCGGATGGAGCTCCTGGGCGTCGAACTCCCGGACGTCGAATTCGAGGTCGAGTGCTCGAGCGGGACGTACGTTCGGGCCATCGCGCGGGATGTCGGTGCGGCCATCGGGGTCGGGGCACACCTCACCGCCTTGCGCCGCACCGCGATCGGCAGCCACCATGTCTCCGCCGCGGTTCCGGCCGACCGGCTCGGGGATCCGGACGCGGTGGAGGCGGCGTGGCTGTCGCCGCTGGACGCGCTCGCGCACCTGCCGCGCATCGAGGTGGATGCCGACGGCGCCGCGGCTCTGCGCCATGGCCGGCCTCTCCCCTGGGCATGGGGAGAGCCGGACGGGCCCGGCCCGATCGCGGTCGTCCACCAGGATGCGCTCCTGGCGATCGGTGAATATGATGACGAGCGGCTTCGGCCGCGGAAGGTCTTTGCATGAACGTTGATTTCATCGCCGACGGCCCCGACGGCGCGGCTCGGCCGCGCGACGCGGTCGTGACCGTGGGCACGTTCGACGGCGTCCACCGTGGCCACCGCGCCGTGCTGGCCGAACTTCTCCGGATCGCACGCGAACGGGGCGAGCGCGCCGTCGCCGTCACGTTCGAGCCGCACCCGCTCCGGGTCGTGCGCCCCGAGCACGCGCCTCGTCGCCTGACCACGGCGGAGGAGCGGAGAGAGCTCCTCCTGGCCGCGGGCGTGGACGAGGTCGTAACGCTCCCCTTCACGCACGAGCTGGCGAGCTATTCTCCCAGACGCTTCGTCGAAGAAATCCTCATCCGCCGCGTCGGCATGGCCCACCTGGTCATGGGGTACGACCACGGCATCGGCCGCGGGCGAGCGGGCGACGCCGACGCCCTGCGCGAGATCGGCGCGGAGCTCGGCTTCGGCGTCGACGTCGTCCCCGCCATCCAGGCCGAGGGTGCGCCCATCTCCTCTACCCGGATCCGGCAGGCGCTCGCCGAAGGCGACGTCCTGGCCGCCGCTCGCGGACTCGGCCGCCCGTACACCGTGAGGGGAACCGTCGTCCGCGGCGCGGGGCGCGGGAACGAGCTCGGCTACCCGACCGCCAACATCCGGGTCGACGACCCGGACAAGCTCATCCCACTCGAGGGGATCTACGCCGTCCGTGCGCGCGGTGTGGACCGGACCGAGCGCGACGGCGTCCTCCACCTCGGCCCGCGGCCGACCTTCGCGGGCGAGCCGCCGTCCATCGAATTGCACGTCTTCGACTTCGCCGGCGACCTCTACGGCCGGACGATCGAGATTGCGTTCTGTGGCCGGATCCGGGAGGTCCGCACCTTCCCGGGTCCCGCCGAGCTCATCGCCGCGATGGACGAGGACAGCGCCCGCGCCCGCGCCCTCTTCGCGGAGGGGGGCGGCGCTTGCAGGGAAAACGAAAGTGTGCTAATGTAAATGGTTGTTCAAAATCCGAAGCGTTTCGCTTCCCGACCAGCGTAGACTCTCGCGGAGGCACGAGAATCATGACGATCGACAAAGAGCAGATCATCAAGAAGTACCAGCTTCACCCCAACGACCGCGGCAGTGCTCCCGTCCAGATCGCCTTGCTCACGGCGCGGATCAACGAGCTGACCGAGCACTTCAAGGTTCACAAGAAGGATCATCACGGCCGGCGCGGGCTCATGCTCCTCGTCGGCAAGCGGCGTCGTCTCCTCGAATACCTCAAGCGCACGGACCTCGAGCGGTACCGTTCGTTGATCGAGGAGCTCGGGCTGCGTCACTGAGCGGAAGCGCGGCGGCGTGTGCGGTAGGGCTGAGGCGCTAGAGCGAACGGAAAAGAGGCAATGCACAGAATAGAGCGAGAGTTTGCGGGGCGGAAGCTGATCCTGGAGACCGGGCGCATGGCGCGGCAAGCGCACGGCGCGTGCCTGGTCCAGTACGGCGAGACGGTGGTGCTGTGCACGGCCACGGTTCAGGACACGCCGACGTCGATGCCGTTCTTCCCGCTCACGGTCGAGTACCGTGAGAAGAGCTACGCGGCCGGGAAGATCCCCGGCGGGTTCATCAAGCGCGAGGGGCGTCCGAGCGAGAAGGAGATTCTCTCGGCCCGCCAGATCGACCGGCCGGTGCGCCCGCTGTTCCCGGACGGCTTCATGTACGAGACGCAGCTGTTCGTCAACGTGCTGTCGGCCGACCAGGAGAACGATGCGGACGTGCTCGGGCTCCTGGGCTGCTCCGCGGCGCTGAACATGTCGAAGATCCCGTTCGCCGGCCCGGTCGCGGCCGTGCGGATCGGGCGGATCGAGGGGCAGTGGGTCCTGAACCCGACGTTCCAGCAGCTGCAGTTCAGCGACGTCGACATCGTCGTGGCCGGCACGGAGACGGCGATCACGATGGTGGAGGGCGGAGCGGTCGAGGTCCCCGAGGAGGACATCGCCGAGGGGCTGATGGTCGCGCACGAGGGGATCCGCGAGCTGATCGAGATCCAGAAGGAGTTCCTCAAGGACGTCTCGGTCCCGAAGATGGAGTGGGTGCGAGCGGAGATCCCGGAGGATCTCCGCGCGCGGGTCGAGGAGCTCGCGGAGGCGCGGGTTCGTGAGTCGCTCAACCTGAAGGACAAGGCGGAGCGCAACCAGGCGCTGGCGACGCTGCGGGAAGACGTCAAAGCGGCGCTCGCGGAGGAGTTCCCGGAGCAGGACGGCGCGATCGGGACCGTGATCTCGGAGATCGAGAAACGGGTGATGCGCCAGCAGATCCTGGAGCGGGGCGAGCGGGCGGACGGCCGCCGCGTCGACGAGATCCGCCCGATCACGTGCGAGGTCGGCGTCCTTCCGCGCACGCACGGCTCGGCGCTCTTCACGCGTGGCCAGACGCAGGCGCTCGCGGTCGTGACGCTGGGCACCAGCTCGGACGAGCAGCGGATCGACACGATCGACGTGCCGCAGGAGACGTCGAAGTCGTTCATGCTGCACTACAATTTCCCGCCCTTCTCGACGGGCGAGGCGAAGCCGGTGCGCGGGACGAGCCGGCGCGAGATCGGGCACGGCGCCCTGGCCGAGCGGGCGATCCAGCCGCTCCTGCCGCCGTACGAGGAGTTCCCCTACACGATCCGCGTGGTGAGCGACATCCTCGAGTCGAACGGCTCGAGCTCGATGGCCTCGGTCTGCGGCGCGAGCCTCGCGCTCATGGACGCCGGCGTGCCGATCCGGGCCGCCTGCGCGGGCGTCGCGATGGGGCTGATCAAGGAAGGCGACCAGGTCGCGGTCCTCACAGACATCCTCGGCCTCGAGGACGCGCTCGGCGACATGGACTTCAAGGTCGCCGGCACCCGCGAGGGCGTGACCTCGATCCAGATGGACATCAAGATCGAGGGGCTCACGATCGAGATCATGCGCGAGGCGCTCGAGCGGGCCCGCAAGGGGCGCCTCTACATCCTCGACGTCATGGATCAGACGATGTCCACGCCGCGCAGCGAGCTGTCGCGCTACGCGCCGCGGATCATCACGATGCAGATCAACCCCGACAAGATCGGCGAGGTCATCGGGCCGAAGGGGAAGACGATCCGCTCGATCCAGGACGAGACGGGCGCGGAGATCAACATCGACGATTCGGGGCTGGTCACGATCGCGAGCGTGAGCGCCGAGGGCGGCGAGCGCGCGCGGGAGATGATCGCGGCGATCGTGCAGGAACCCGAGATCGGTCGGATCTACGAGGGCGTGGTCAAGAGCACGACGACGTTCGGCGCGTTCGTGGAGATCCTGCCCGGCGTCGAGGGGCTCTGCCACATCTCGGAGCTGCAGGAGGGCCGTACGGAACGGACCGAGGACGTGCTCAAGAAGGGCGACACGACCAAGGTCAAGCTCCTCTCGATCGACGAGAAGGGACGGCTCCGTCTGTCCCGCAAGGCCGCGCTGCAGGAACTGGAGTGACGCAGGATCGGTTCGCCTGCGTCGAACTGCCGGGCGGGCTTCTGGTCCTCAGCGAGGAGATGCCGGGAGTCCGCTCGGTGTCCGTAGGCGTGTGGGTCCGTAGCGGTTCGGTCCACGAATCGCAGGCGGAACTCGGGGCGAGCCACCTCGTCGAGCACATGGTGTTCAAGGGGACCGCGCGGCGGAGCGCGAAGGAGCTCGCCCTTGTCATCGAGCGCCTGGGCGGCTCGCTCGACGCGTACACGACGCGGGAGCACACCGCGTATCACGCCCGTGTCCTCGACGAGCACTTCGACACGGCGCTCGACGTACTGGCGGACCTGGTCCTACACCCCACGCTGAGGGCGCAGGACCTGGAGCTCGAGCGCGAGGTCGTGCTCGAAGAGATCTCGACGGTCGAGGACACGCCGGACGACCTCGTCTTCGAGCTGCATTCCGAGGCGCTCTGGGGCGCACACCCGTACGGCTACCCGATCCTCGGCACACGCGACACCGTCAGCCGGCTGAGCATAGACGATCTGCGCCGTGTGCACGCACGGGGCTACAGGCGGCCGAACCTGATCGTGGCCGCGGCGGGCAGCGTCCGCCACGAGGAGTTGGTGGATCGCGTCGCGACGCTGTTCGGGAATGCGCCGGACGGCGTGGACCCGATGCCGGTCCCGAAGCCGACGCCCGCGGAAGGGAAGTCGCTGTACGTGGAGCGGCCGACGGCGCAGACGCACATCGTCCTGGGCACGCACACGTTCGGACACCGGGACCCGCGGCGGTATGCGCTGGTCCTCCTCTCCAGCGCGTTCGGCGGCGGGATGAGCTCCCGGCTGTTCCAGCGGGTGCGCGAGGAACTGGGGCTGGCCTACACCGTCTATTCCTTCCAATCTTTCTACGCCGAAGCCGGGATCGCCGGGGTGTACGTCGGCACCCGGCACGAATGGGCGGATCGGGCGGAGGAGGTGCTTCGCGAGGAGCTGGCGCGCCTGGCGCGCTCCGGCCTGACGGCCGAGGAGCTGGAGGACGCGAAGGGGCAGGTCAAGGGGCAACTCGTGATCTCGCTCGAGTCGAGCGGAGCTCGGCTCCAGCGGCTCGCGGGCTTCGGGCTCTACGAGGAGCCGTTTCTCACTGTGGAGGAGCTGATGGCGCGGCTGGACGCCGTGACGCTCGACGACGTGGCCGGTGTCGCGGCGGAGTGCTACGACCCGGACCGGCAGGTCGGGGTCCGGCTCGGGCCGAAGAGCTGAGACGACTATCTGACGGAAGCGACATCATGATCATCGGAGTGCCGAAGGAGATCAAGGCCAACGAGAACCGGGTCGCCCTGGTTCCCGCCGGCGCGGACGCGCTCGTGAACGCGGGCCACACGGTCCTCATCGAGAAGGGTGCGGGTGTCGGGAGCGGCTTCGGTGACGAGGCCTACGAGCGGGCCGGCGCGACGATCGTGGACACCGCCGAGGAGGTCTGGGCCCGGGCGGAGATGATCGTCAAGGTGAAGGAGCCGATCGAGCCCGAGTGGCCGCGCATGCGCGAAGGGCAGGTCATCTTCACGTTCTTCCATTTCGCCGCTTCCGAGGCGCTGACGCGCGCCGTCATCGACTCGGGCGCGATCGCGATCGCCTACGAGACGGTGCAGCTCCCGAGCGGCGAACTGCCACTCCTCACCCCGATGAGCGAAGTGGCCGGCCGTCTGGCCGTGCAGCAGGGCGCCAAGTACCTGGAGCGGTTCTTCGGCGGGCGGGGCGTCCTCCTGGGCGGCGTGCCGGGCGTCGAGCCCGCGCGGGTCGTGATCATCGGGGGCGGCGTCGTGGGCACGAACGCGGCGAAGATGGCGGCGGGCCTCGGGGCCGACGTCGTCCTGCTCGACGTGTCGCTCAACCGGCTGCGCTACCTGTCGGACGTCCTGCCGAGGAACGTGAAGCTGGTCTACTCCAACCGCCACAACATCCTCGCCCAGATCGAGGAGGCGGACCTCGTGATCGGCGCGGTCCTGCTCCCGGGGAAGAAGGCGCCGAACCTGGTGCGCCGCGAGGACCTCGCCCGGATGAAGGAGGGCGCGGTGATCGTCGACGTCGCCGTCGATCAGGGCGGGTGCGTCGAGACGATCCACCCGACCACGCACGAGAACCCGATCTACGTCGTGGACGGCGTGATCCACTACGGCGTCGCCAACATGCCGGGCGCCGTGCCGCGCACCTCGACGCTCGCGCTGACCAACGCGACGCTCCCCTACGCGCTGACGCTCGCGGGGAAGGGGTGGCTCGAGGCGTGCCGCGGCGACCGGGCGCTCGCGCTCGGCATCAACGTGGTGGACGGCAAGGTCACCTACCCGGGCGTGGCGGAGGCGTTCGGCCTGCCGTACACGCCGGTCGAGGAAGTCCTCTGAGGCGGTCCCGAGCGAGCCGGCGTCGATGGAATCGGTCCGCGTCCTGATCCGCCGACTGCCCCACTTCCCAGCGGAGTGGCCGCTGCCCGATTACGCGACGCCGGGCTCCGCCGCCGTGGACCTGCGTAACGCCGGGCCGGACATCGAGCTCCCGCCCCTCGGGCGGGTGCTCGTCCCGACCGGTCTCTCCATCGCTCTCCCCGAGGGGACGGAGGCCCAGGTCCGTCCCCGGTCCGGGCTCGCCATACACCGCGGGCTCGGAATGCCGAATGCCCCGGGCACGATCGACAGTGACTACAGGGGCGAGCTGCTCGTCCCAATGATCAACTTCGACCGCGAACCGCAAACGATCGCGCACGGCGAGCGCATCGCGCAGCTCGTCGTCGCCCGGGTATGCCGCATCGAGTGGGACCTCGTCAAGGAGTTGCCCGCCGGCGGCGTGCGCGGCGCGGGCGGATTCGGCAGCACGGGTCGCCTCTGAGCCGTTCCCGCGCGAAATCTTGCACGAGGTTTTCGCGCGGGTTAACTTGAACGCTCCCTTGGAGTTTCGAGGGCGTGACCCACCGAAACGGTGGGTCTCGCATGTTTGGTCCCTGTCCCGCCCCGAGGTCGGGGCACGCGGTGAGTTATGGCGCTCAAGAGCTGGTTTTCTTCCGGGAGACTCCTCCCAGTCAACGACATCGCCGTCGACCTCGGTACCGCGAACACCCTGATCTACGTCAAGGGCGAGGGGATCGTCCTCAACGAGCCTTCGGTGGTGGCGGTGGAGCGAGGCACGAACCGGATCAAGGGGATCGGCCTCGAGGCCAAGCGAATGCTCGGCCGTACGCCCGAAGGGATCATGGCGGTTCGCCCGCTCAAGGATGGCGTGATCGCGGATGTCGACATCACCGAGATCATGCTGCGCCATTTTTTGCGTACGGTCACGTCGAAGCGGATCTTCCGCATCAAGCCGCGGGTCGTCGTGGGCGTGCCGTCCGGGATCACGGAACTGGAGAAGCGGGCGGTGCGGTCGAGCGCGGCCGCGGCGGGCGCGAAAGAGGTCTACATGGTGGCCGAGCCGATGGCCGCGGCGATCGGCGTCGGCCTGCCCGTGGACACGCCGACGGGGAACATGGTGATCGACATCGGCGGCGGTACCACGGAAATTGCAGTGATCGCGCTCAACGGGATCGTGTCGGACACGTCGATCCGCGTGGGCGGCGATGAGATCGACAATGCGATCGTCACGTTCCTGCGGAAGAACTACAATCTGCTGATCGGCGAGCCGACGGCGGAAGCGATCAAGATCCAGATCGGCTCCGCCTTCAACATCGGCGAGGAACGCGAGATGGAGGTCAAGGGGCGGGATCTCGTGAGCGGGATCCCGAAGACGGTGAGGGTGCACTCGCAGGAGATCCGGGAGTGCATCCAGGAGCCGATCCAGCAGATCGTGGACGCCGTGCGGCGCGCGCTGGAGATCACGCCGCCGGAGCTGGCGTCGGACATCGTGGACCGCGGGATCGTGATGACAGGCGGCGGAGCGTTGATCCGTGCGCTGGACAAGCTGCTCGCGCACGAGACGAATCTGCCGATCCACGTGGACGAGGAACCGCTGACGTGCGTGGTGCGCGGCGCGGGTCGGATCCTGGATGACCTGCCGCGCTATCGGAGCGTTCTGCAGACCTGAGCGGTGGACTACTTCGAGGGGAAGCGAAGGGGGAAGAGGCGCGAAGCAGCTGTGGTTTCAGGCCTCATGCTGATCGCGCTTTTTCTGTTCTTCCTGCCGTCGGGCTACCAGGCGCCGATTCGGGGGGCGCTACGCAGCACTGCATTGCGCCCGTTCCTGGCGGCGCAGCGGGAGATCGTCGAGCGGCGAGTCTTGAGCGTCGACGTCGCGGAGCTGCGGGCCCGGCACGATTCGTTGGCCGCGGTCACGGCCGCGCAGGCGACGCTCGCCGAGGAGAACCGGCGGCTGCGCGCGCTCCTCGGATTGCGCGCGCGGGCGGCCGAGCACTTCAAGTCGGCGGAGGTCATGCGGCTGGGCGTGCCGGGCGCGGAGAGCACGTTTCTCCTCGACATCGGCAGGGCGGATGGCGTGGAGGTGGGGAGCCCGGTCCTGACGCCCGAGGGGCTGCTCGGCGTCGTGTGGGAAGTCGACGAGCACATCTCGCAGGCGATCGACTGGACGCACCCGGATTTCCGCGCGAGCGCCATGACGCTGGACGGGCAGGTGTACGGCCTGGTCGAGCCGCGGCGCGGCGAGTTCCGGGAGGAGGACCTGCTGGTTCTCGCGGGCGCGCCGTTCCACAGCGACATCAAGCCCGGGACCCGGATCGTCACGTCGGGTCGCGGCGGCGTGTACCCGAGGGGGATCCCGCTCGGCTCCGTGGTCGGGATCGAAGAAGCGGACACGGGTTGGCGGAAGAGCTATCTCGTGCGCCCGGCGGTTAGGCCGGAAGCGGCGTCGCACGTTCTCGTGGGAATCCGGTCGGACTGGGGCGGCGGGGGCGACCTGTCGAATCTGTGGCCCGTGGGCGGCGAACCGGACACCGCGGCGGCGGATACTGGTGAGGAGGCGGATGGGAATCGGCAATGACGGCTAGCCGGGCGTGGACGTTCTGGGCGTTCATCGCCCTGCTCGTCGCTCTAGATTTCGTACTGCACATCGCGATCGGTCTTGGTGCGACGGCCCCGGATCTCCTGACGGTTGCGCTGCTCCTGGGCGCGCGCCGGCTGGGCGGCGCGGGGGCCGCGGCGCTGGGCCTCGTCCTTGGTCTGTTGCGGGATGCGCTCTCGCTCATCGCGTTCGGCGCCGAGGCGGTCACGATGACGCTGCTCGGGTTCCTCGGGGCACGTTCTCGCGACCTCTTCCTCGGCGAGGGGACGCTCTTCGTGGCGGGCTACCTCTTCGTGGGGAAGTGGCTCCACGATGTGGTCTACTTCCTGATCGCGGGGCCGGCGGTCCGGGGCGACACCGTGACCCGGCTCGCGATCGAGGCGCCGATCGCGGCGGCCTACGCGGCCGTCGCCGGATCGGTCGCGTTCCTGGTCTATCGATTGATCACCGGCGAACGGTAGCCGCCGCCGGGCGGGCCGTGCACGGCCTGGCGCCCGGAAGCGGCCGGGACGTGAAAGGATGCACCTTTTCCACCCGCATGCGCGACGGCGTCGGGCCCAGGGAGCCCTGGCCGTACTCGCGCTGGGGCTCGGGACGCTCGGCTTCGCGTTCTTCGAGACCCAGGTTCTCAAGAACGACACGTACGCGCTGCAGTCGGATGCGAACCGGCTGCGGCCGCTGCCGATCCCGCCGCCCCGGGGCTCGATCTTCGATCGCAACGGGGAAATCCTTGCCGACAACGTGCCGGGTTACGCCTTGTCGCTCCTCCCCGGGCCGCCGGACACGGTGCGGGCGGCGCTGGAGCGACTCGCGCCGCTGCTCGGTCTGACGCCAGCTCGCATCGACGCGCTGATGGCGCGTCGCCGCCGCGCGCCCGGCCAGCCGCTCGTCGTTTCGACCGACCTCACGTTCGAGCAGGTATCGGCGATCGAGGAGCGGCGGCTCTTCCTCCCCGGCGTCTACATCGACATGCGCCCGAAGCGGCGGTACCCTGACGGCGCGGCCGTGGCCCACCTCCTCGGCTACGTCGGCGAGATCTCGGAGGACGAGCTCGCTCGCCCGGAATTCGAGGGATACTCGGCCGGCCAGGTGATCGGGAAGACGGGGATCGAGCGTCGCTACGAGCGGACCCTGGGCGGCACGCCCGGCGTCCGGTACGTGGAGATGGACGCCCACGGCCGGATCGTCGGCGAGTACGCGCCGCGGCGGGTCGTGGCGCCCGTACCCGGGGAGGACCTCAGGCTGCACGTGGACTTGGACCTCCAGCGGTGGATCGCGAAGATCTTCCCCGACACCATGCGCGGAGCGATCGTCGCGGTGGAGCCGGGGACGGGCCACGTCCTGGCGATGTACTCGAATCCGAGCTTCGATCCCAATCTCTTCGTCGGCGGGATCGACCCGGAGGTGTGGCGGCGGCTGAACGAAGACCCGGCCAAGCCGCTCCTCAACCGTGCCACTGACGGAACCTATCCTCCCGGATCGACGTTCAAGCTGGTCACGGCCGCGATCGCAATGGAGCTGGGCGTTCTCGACCCGGACCAGCCGATGCAGATCCCCTGTCGGGGCGGGATGCAGTACGGAAATCGCTACTTCCGGTGCTGGGAGCGGTCCGGGCACGGGTACCTGACTCTACCGGACGCGATCAAGGTCTCGTGCGACGTCTACTTCTACCAGGTCGGCCTGAAAATCGGGCTGGAGCGATTCCTGTCGGAGGGCACCCGGCTCGGATTCGCGTCCGCATCCGGCGTGGATCTGCCCTCGGAGAAGTCCGGGATCTTCCCGGATGGGCCCCGCTGGTACCGCCGGCGCTGGGGGTGGGACCCGACCCAGGCCGAGGTACTGAGTCTCGCCATCGGGCAGGGCGCGAACGACCAGTCCCCGCTGCGGATGGCGCAGCTCTACGCCGCGCTCGCGGGAAACGGCCGCGTCATGGCGCCTCGCATCGCGGCCGACGACGATGGAAGCGAACGGCGCTGGGACCTCGGTTGGGGCGATGAGATCCTCGAGCCGCTCCTGGAGGGGATCCGCCGGGTAACGATCCCGAACGGCGGCGGCACCGCGGGGATGTCGGCGCTCGAGCACTGGGACTGGCGCGGAAAGACCGGCACCTCGCAGAACGCGCACGGCGACGACCACGCCTGGTTCGTCGGGATGGCCGGGCCTCGCGGTGGGAAGCCGGAGATCGTCGTGGCCGTGCTCCTCGAATTCGGTCAGCACGGGTGGGTCGCGGCGCAGTACGCCGCCAAGACCGCGGACTATTACTTGCGACGCAAGTACGGCATGCCGACGGATACCGTACAGACATTGATGGAACACTACAGGGCGGGACGACCCGCACGCTGGGCGCAATGATCCTCATCCAGCGGCTCCGCGCCTCCCTGGGCGATACGACGCTTCTCCTCCTCGTGCTGGGGCTGTCGCTCTTCGGCGTGGCCATGGTCTATTCGGCCGGCCAGCTCGACGTGCCCGACCCCGCGGTCCAGTGGGTATGGAAGAAGCAGCTCCTCTTCCTAGGCGTCTCGGTCTTCGTTTTCCTGGTGGTCACGCGGATCCAGGTGCGGTGGTTCGAATGGGCCGCCGTCCCGGCTTACGTGATCGGTACCGCACTGCTGGCGCTCACGCTCGTGATCGGCCGCGGCTACGGGACCGCGCAGGGCACCAAGAGCTGGATCGATCTCGGCCCCATCCTGGTGCAGCCGTCCCAGTTCGCTATTCTGGCGACCATCCTCATGCTCGCCCGCGTCACCGGGAACTGGCGCGAGCCGCCCAGGTCGCTATGGACGCTCATCACGCCCGTGATGCTCGTCCTCGTGCCCATGGGCCTCGTCATGCTCCAGCCGGACCTCGGGACGGCAATGGTCTTCACCGCGATCCTGCTCGCGGTGCTGTACTGGGCGGGAACTCCGCTCGGTCTGATGTTTATGCTCGTCAGTCCCGTGGTCGGACTGCTGCTGTCGTTCAACGCGGGGCTGTTCAGCATACACATGGTCCTCCTGGTGGTCTTCCTCTACTTCTACAGGGCGTACCTGTGGGAGGGAGTCACCGTGGTGGCCGCGAACCTGGCGGCGGGTACGATCGCGCTGCCGCTCTGGAACTCGCTCGCCGGGTACCAGAAGGCGCGCCTCCTCGTATTCCTGGATCCCTCGATCGATCCGCGCGGCGCCGGCTGGCACGTGATCCAATCGCGCGTCGCGATCGGTAGCGGTGGGCCGTTCGGCAAGGGATTCACCCTCGGCTCGCAGAAGCGACTGGCGTTCCTGCCGGAGCAGCACACGGACTTCATCTTCAGCGTCATCGGAGAGGAGTTCGGCTTCTTCTTCGGCACGTTCCCGGTGTTGCTGGTCTTCGGGCTCATCCTGTGGCGGATCACTCGGATCGCGGAGCGGGTGCCGGACCCCTTTGCAGGGATCGTCGTCTTTGGTATCTTCGGCGCCTGGTTCGCCCACGTGGTCGTCAACATCGGGATGACGGTCGGGATCATGCCGATCACCGGGATCCCGCTTCCGTTTCTGAGCTACGGGGGCTCGTTCCTGCTCGCGTCGTACCTGGCCCTTGGCCTCGTGCAGCGGATCGCCGCGGAGCAGGGAAGGATGTGATAGGACGATGGCCTGGTTCAGCAAGCCGAAAAAGAAGCTGCAGGCGGCGGATCGGCGGGAGCTCCCGGCCGACGTGTTCGAGAAGTGCCCCCAGTGCGGGGAGATTCTCTACCGTGCGCGGCTGGCGCAGAACTTCAACGTCTGCCCCTCCTGCGGCTACCACATGCGGATCGGCGCCGAGGAGTACATCCGGCTTCTGCTCGACGGGGACGAGTACGAGGAATTCGACACGGACCTTCGGAGCGGCGATCCGCTCGGGTTCGTCGACCTCAAGCCGTATCCCCAGCGCCTCGAGGCGGCGGAACGGGCGACCGGGCACGGAGACGCGCTCCGCGCCGTGGGCGGAACGTTGGAGGGCGTGCCGGTCTACCTCGCGGTCATGGACTTCTCGTTCATTGGCGGGAGCATGGGCTCCGTCGTGGGCGAAAAGATCGCGCGGCTCGCGCGCCGGGCGCTCGAGGACCGTCGCCCTCTCCTCATCGTGAGCGCCTCGGGCGGTGCGCGGATGATGGAAGGGATCCTCTCGCTCATGCAGATGGCCAAGACCTCGGCGGTACTGGCCCAGCTTCACGAGGCGGGCGTTCCCTACATCTCGATCCTGACCGACCCGACGACCGGCGGCGTGACGGCCTCGTACGCGATGCTCGGCGACATCAACCTGGCCGAGCCGGGCGCGCTCATCGGGTTCGCCGGGCCCCGGGTGATCGAGCAGACCATCAAGCAGGAGCTTCCCGAAGGCTTCCAGCGGTCGGAATTCCTCCTCGAGCACGGGATGCTGGATGCGATCGTCGACCGGCGCGAGCTCAAGGCGACGGTCGGCCGGTTGCTGCGCCACATGCTCGGGTTGCCCGAAGCCGCGCCTGCCGGAGTCGGTTCGGAAGCGCGCGAGCAGGCGGCCGATTGAACTCCCTCACCTATACCGAGCTCGTCCGCGAGCTCTTCCCCCGACTGACGGGCGGGATCCGCTGGGGCACGGATCGGACGGCGCGCCTACTCGCGGCGGTCGGCGATCCGCATCGTCGGTTCCGCTCGATCCACATCGGCGGCACGAACGGCAAGGGCTCGGTCTCGGCGACGATCGCGTCGGTCCTACGCGCGGCAGGGCGCCGCACCGGGCTCTACACCTCGCCCCACCTCTGCACCTTCCGCGAGCGCGTGCAGGTCGACGGGCGTCCGCTCACCGAGGATGCGCTGGTCGAAGCCGCGCGTGAGCTCTGGCCGCTGATCCGGATCGAAGAGCCATCGTTCTTCGAGGCGACGACGGCGATCGCATTCCTCGCCTTCGCTCGGGCGGGCGTCGAGGTTGCGGCGATCGAGGTCGGCCTCGGCGGCCGGCTCGATTCGACCAACGTGATCGTTCCCGACGTGGCGGTGATCACGAACATCGCACGGGACCACGCCGAATGGCTGGGCGAGACGATCGAGGAGATCGCGGCGGAGAAGGCCGGGATCATCAAGCCGGGCGTCCCGATGGTCACCGCGGAGCGCGGGCCGCGGGCGCTCGACGTCTTCCGCTCCCGTGCGGCCGAGGTCGGCGCGCCGATGGCCGTTCTCGAGCCGGACGCGATCCGTGACGTTCGGGTCGGCGCGGATGGGACGCGGCTGGTCCTCGCGACGCGCGCCTGGGGCGAGATGGAACTCCACACGCCGCTCGTCGGCGAGCACCAGGCGCGCAACACCGCGCTCGCGGTCACGGCTCTGGAACGGCTGCCCGCGGAGCTTCGCCCCGACCGGGAGGCCGTCATTCGCGGCGTCGCCCAAGTCAGGTGGCCGGGCCGCCTGCAGCGGGAGGAGATCGACGGCCGGACCTGGATCTTCGACGCGGCGCACAACCCCGCGGGCGTCGAGGCGTTGGTCTCCGCGCTGGGCGCGATCGGGGCGCAGCGGCCGGTGGTCGCCGTGGTCGGGATCCTGAGCGACAAGGAGTGGCCCGCGATGCTCGCGCCGCTCACGGGCTTCGTCGACACTCTCATCCTGACCGTGCCGCCGACGGCGCCCGAGCACCGGCGCTGGGACCCGACGGTCGTCGCCGCGTCGCTCGCGTCGGAGCGTGTCCTCGCGCGCCCCGACTTCTGCGCCGCGCTCGCCGAGGCGCGCGCGAGCGCGGCCTCGGGGACCGTCGTCGTGACCGGTTCCTTCCACACCGTAGGCGACGCCCTCGCCGCGCTCGACCTCGCGCCGTTCGGGGTCGACGCGCCCTTGCCCGCGTTCGTTTGCGGGTCCTAGATTCGCGCCCATGCCAGCGTTCAACAGCCTACCGGGATTCAGGGATTTCTACCCGGCCGAGTTCGCCGTGCGCGCCTACATCATGGGCGTGTGGCGCGAGGTGGCGAGGCGGTACGGGTTCGAGGAATACGACGGGCCTCCACTCGAGCCGCTCGAGCTCTACATCGAGAAGAGCGGCGAGGAGATCGTCCATCAGCTCTACAACTTCGAGGACAAGGGCGGGCGAGCCGTCGCGCTGCGGCCGGAGATGACGCCGACGCTCGCGCGGATGGTCGGCGCGCGGGCGGCCGGGATGCGCAAGCCGATCCGCTGGTTCTCGATCCCGCAGCTCTTCCGCTACGAGCGCACGCAGCGGGGTCGCCTGCGCGAGCACTTCCAGTGGAACGTCGACATCCTGGGCGAGGAGGACATCCTGGCCGACGCGGAGGTGCTCGCGGTCGCGCTGGACGCGCTGCGGCTCTTCGGCCTGGGGCCGAACGACGTCGTCGCCCGGGTCAGCGACCGTCGCCTGCTCGAGCGGTTGCTCCTGCACGCGGGCGTGCCGGCGGACCAGCTCCCGGCGGCGTACGCCGTGATCGACAAGCTCGGGCGGGAGGAGGAGGCGCGTACGCGCGAGAAGCTGCACAAGGAGGTCGGGCTCGCGCCCACGACGGTCGATGAGGTGTTCGGAATCTTCGAGCACCGCGACTTCGAGTCCCTCGCCCGCGCCTACGCCGGCGTACAGGGCGTGGCGGACGAACTCGCGCGGCTGGAGCGATACTTCGAGCACCTCGACGCGATGGGGCTTGGCGACTTCGTCGTCCTCGACCCGACGATCGTGCGCGGGCTCGCGTACTACACGGGCACCGTCTTCGAGATCTTCGACCGGGCGGGCGAGTTCCGCGCGATCTGCGGCGGTGGGCGGTACGACAACCTGCTGCGTGCGGTGAGCGGCGTCGACCTCCCGGCGCTCGGTTTCGGCATGGGCGACGTCGTGCTTGGCGAGATCCTGGCGGATCGCAAGCTGCTCCCGCCGCTCGAGCCGAGGCTCGACTACTACATCGTCACGATCGGCGAGTCGGAGCGGCCGCTCATGCTGCGGGTCGCGAAGCGGCTGAGGGAGGCGGGCAACTCCGTCGCCTACTCGCTGCACCCCAGCGGCGTCGGGCGGCAGTTCAAGGATGCGGATGCCCGGGGCGCGGAGCGCGTCATCGTGCTCGGGCCGGACGAGGTCGCCGCCGGGGTCGCGGTGCTGCGCGAGATGCGGACGGGCGAGGAACGTCGCATCCCGCTCGACGAACTCACGCCCTGAGGGACGATGACGCCCGAGACGAGGGAGCCCGATCGATTCCGAGAGGAGCGTCGCCGGATCCTGCGGCGCGCGGCGCTGTTCACGTACGGTACCTTCCTCGCGGCCGTCGTGGTCGCCGTCCTCGGCGCCGCGCTCGTCGCATGGATTCTCTCGTTCGCGGGGTTCCCGTTCCGCGAGACGTGGCTGGTCCTGATCGTTGTCATTCTCGGCGTGCCGGCCATCGCTCGCATCGTAGCGGCGCTCAGGGGGAACGGCGGGTCGCCGCCGGAAGGCGGGCCGGGAGAAGGCGAACGAGGCTGATTCGGCTCGGGGCCGCGGGGTGTTCGGGTGAGGTTTATGGGCCGCGGCCCGAAAGGAGCATGCCCCGGGATCGGGGGTAACGGAGAGCATGGGGTGCGAACCGCACCCAAGGGACGGGGTTTGGAGGTCCGATGGCGGAAGAGAAGGGGCTGACCCCTCGAGCAGAAGATTTCAGCGCGTGGTACAACGAGGTCGTCCTGCGTGCGGAACTGGCGGACTACTCGCCGGTGCGCGGCAGCATGGTGATCCGGCCGTACGGCTACGCGGTCTGGGAGAACATGCAGCGCGCGCTGGACGCCATGTTCAAGGAGACGGGGCACCAGAACGCGTACTTCCCGCTCTTCATCCCGCAGAGTTTCATCTCGCGCGAGGCGGAGCACGTCGAGGGCTTCGCCAAGGAGATGGCGATCGTCACGCACTCGCGACTCAAGGCGTCGCCCGAGGGCGGGCTGATCCCGGACCCGGAATCGAAGCTCGAGGAGCCGCTCGTCGTGCGCCCCACCTCCGAGACGATCATCTACGCGATGTTCGCGAAGTGGGTGCAGAGCTACCGTGACCTGCCGCTCCTGATCAACCAGTGGGCGAACGTGGTGCGGTGGGAGATGCGGACTCGCCTCTTCCTGCGCACGCTCGAGTTCCTCTGGCAGGAGGGGCACACGGCGCACGCCACGGAGGCGGAGGCCGAGGAGGAGGCGCGGCGGATGCATGCCGTCTACCGCACATTCATGGACGAGTGGATGGCGATGCCGCCGGTGCTGGGCCGGAAGACGGAATCGGAGAAGTTCCCGGGCGCGGTGCGGACGTACTCGCTCGAGGCGCTGATGCAGGACAACAAGGCGCTCCAGGCGGGCACATCGCACATGCTGGGGCAGAACTTCTCGCGCCAGTTCGACCTCAAGTTCCAGACGGAGGCGGGCGGCGAGGAGTACGCGTGGAACACGTCCTGGGGCGTCTCGACGCGCCTGATCGGCGGGATGGTCATGACGCACGGCGACGACACCGGCCTCGTGATGCCGCCGAAGCTCGCGCCGTACCAGGTCGTCGTCGTTCCGATCTACCGGAAGGACGAGGAGCGGTCCGTCGTCCTGGAGAAGGCGGATTCGGTGGCCACCGCTCTCCGCGCGAGCGGCGTGCGGCTCCACGTGGACACGCGCGAGAACATGACGCCGGGCGCGAAGTTCTACGAGTGGGAACGAAAGGGCGTGCCGCTCCGCATCGAGATCGGGCCGAAGGACGTGGCCAACGGGCAGCTCGTCCTGGTGCGCCGCATCGAAGACGGCGACGGTCCGCGGAAGCAGTTCGTCCCCGAGGATGAGGCGCTGGCCACGATCCCGGCGCGGCTGCAGGCGATCCAGAACACGATGCTCGCGGCGGCCCGTCGGCGTCGGGAGGAGAACTCCCATCGCGGCATCGAGGATTACGGGCGCTTCCGCGAGATCATGGAGGGCGTGGGCGGCTTCGTCTACGCCGGCTGGTGCGGCTCGCCGCGGTGCGAGGAGAAGGTGAAGGAGGACACGAAGGCGACGATCCGCGTCCTGCCGTTCGAGGAGTTCCGGACGCCCGAGCCGCCGAAGCGCTGCCTGGTGTGCGGCGGCGAGGCCCGGGAGGAGGCGGTCTGGGCACGAGCCTACTGACCCCGAACTCGTATTTTCGGCACCGCGACGGCAAGCTCTACTGCGAAGCGGTGCCCGCGGAGGACCTCGTCGCGGCGCACGGTTCGCCGCTGTACGTTTACAGCCGCCGCAGCATCGTCGAGCGGTACCATGAGCTGGACCGCGCCTTCGCGGGCGTGGACCGGCTCATTGCGTACTCGGTCAAGGCGAACGGGAACCTTTCGATCCTGCGCCTTCTCGCGCGCGAGGGCGCGGGCGCAGACATCGTGAGCGGCGGCGAGCTTCACCGCGCGCTCCTCGCCGGCATCGCTCCGGAAAAGATCGTCTTCAGCGGGGTGGGGAAGACGGTCCAGGAGATGGCGGCCGCGCTCGAGGCCGGGATCTACGGGTTCAACGTGGAGAGCGAGGGCGAGCTCCGGGCGCTCTCGGAGCTGGCCTCGGCGGTGGGCAAGGTCGCGCCGATCGCCCTCCGGATCAACCCGGACATCGAGAGTCCCACGCCGCACGCGTACACGCGAACGGGACACCGGGCGACGAAGTTCGGGATCCCGGGCGAGGACGCGCTCCGGCTCTACCGGCTCGCGGCGGCGCTCCCGGGGATTCGCGTCCGCGGTGTGGACGTGCACATCGGGAGCCAGATCGTCGACGTCGTTCCGTACCAGCGCGCATTCTCGCACGTCCTCGGGCTGGTCGACGCGATCCGGGCGGAGGGGATCGAGCTCGAGTACCTCGACCTGGGCGGCGGGTTCGGCGTCGCCTACGGCGACGACGGAATCGACGCGTCGATCTCCGACCTCGCCGCGGCGCTCCTCCCGGGCGTCGTCGGGGCCGGATTGCGGCTGGTCCTGGAGCCCGGGCGATACATCGTGGGGCCCGCGGGCGTACTGCTGACCCGCGTGCTCTACGTCAAGGAGATGGGCGGCAAGACGTTCGTGATCACCGACGCCGGGATGAACGACCTGCTGCGGCCGAGCCACTACGCGAGCTACCACGCCGTCGAGCCGGTCGAGCTGCACCCCGGACGGCCGGTGATTGCGGTCGACGTCGTCGGCCCGATCTGCGAGACGGGAGACTTCCTCGCGCTGGACCGGCCGCTCGAGCGCCCGGCCGAAGGTGAGCTGCTGGCGATCCGCACCGTCGGCGCCTACGGCTTCAGCATGGCGTCGCAGTACAATTCACGCGTGCGGCCGGCGGAGGTCCTGGTCGACGGCGACGCGTTCCGTCTGATCCGCCGTCGAGAAACCGTCGACGACCTCGTACGCGGCGAGGTCGAATTGTTGGAAACGAGCGACACCTGACAACCCCGAGCGTAACCACACGAATGGCGAACAGAATCCTGATCCTGGACTTCGGATCGCAGTTCACGCAGCTCATTGCTCGCCGCGTCCGAGAGGAGCGGGTCTATTGCGAGATCCACCCGCCGACGGTCGACCTGGACTGGATCCGCGCCTGGGATCCGAAGGGGATCATCCTCTCGGGCGGGCCGGCATCGGTATACGGCGACGAGGTCCCGTCGGCCGACCCCGGCATCATCGGCCTGGGCGTTCCGATCCTCGGGATCTGCTACGGGATGCAGCTGATCGCGCACCAGCAGGGCGGCAAGGTGGTGCCCGGGCGCCGGGAGTACGGCCGGGCCGAGATGACGATTACGGAGCCGAACGAATTGTTCGACGGGTTCGCGCCGGGCGAGCACGTAACCGTCTGGGCGAGCCACGGGGACCACGTGGACGAGCCGCCGCCGGGATTCCGTACATTGGCGAGCACGACGTCGCTTCCGGTGGCCGCGTTCTGTGCCGTCGACCGCCCGATCTACGGCGTGCAGTTCCACCCCGAGGTCGCGCACACGCCGCGCGGCGACGAGATCATCTCGAACTTCGTCTTCAGGATCTGCAAGTGCGAACCGACCTGGACGGCGGGATCGTTCATCGAGGAATCGGTCGAGCGGATCCGCAGGCAGGTCGGCGACGAGAAGGTGATCTGCGGCCTGTCCGGCGGCGTCGATTCGTCGGTCGCGGCCGCGCTCGTGCACCGCGCCGTGGGCGACCAACTCACCTGCATCTTCGTCGACACGGGACTGCTCCGGAAGGGCGAGCGCGAGAGCGTGGAGCGCACCTTCCGCCGCCACCTCGGGATCCGGCTCGTGGTCGTCGACGCGAGCGAGAAATTCCTCTCTCGCCTGAAGGGCGTCGAGGATCCGGAGGAAAAGCGGCGGCGGATCGGCGAGACGTTCATCCGAGTGTTCGAGGAGGCGGCTCGCGAAGCCGGCTCCGAGTCGCGCTTCCTGGTGCAGGGGACGGTCTACCCCGACGTCATCGAGTCGATGTCGGTGCGCGGCCCGTCGGCCACGATCAAGACGCACCACAACGTCGGCGGCCTGCCGAAGGACATGCCGTTCGACCTGGTCGAGCCGTTGCGTGAGCTCTTCAAGGACGAGGTCCGTCAGGTCGGTCGGGAGCTGGGTCTGCCGGAAGAGCTGGTCGGCCGGCACCCGTTCCCGGGACCGGGGCTCGCCATCCGCGTCCTCGGCGAAGTGACGAAGGAGCGCCTCGACATCCTGCGGGAGATCGACGCCATATACCTGGAGGAGATCCGGGCCGCCGGGCTTTACGACGACATCTGGCAGGCATTCGCGGTGTTGCTCCCGGTCCGCAGCGTCGGGGTGATGGGCGACAGCCGGACTTACGAGAACGTGGCGGCGTTGCGTGCGGTCACCAGCCAGGACGGGATGACGGCCGACTGGTTCCCGTTCCCGCACGACGTGCTGGCCAGGATGTCTACGCGGATCATCAACGAGGTACGCGGGGTGAACCGGGTGTGCTACGACATCAGCTCGAAGCCGCCGGCAACCATCGAGTGGGAGTGACCGCTCGGCGCGGGCGATTCACGCGCCGTCCCGGTCGGCATCGATCTGCGAAGCGCCTTCGGCCGTGAGCCGTCTCAGGTAGATGCCGGCGTAGTTCTCGTCGATCGCGGCGAGCCGATTCTCGGGCGTGGCGGGATACTGCGCGTCGCATCGATCGCAGCGGATCGATCGGGAGTCGCCCGTGCCGACCAGGCGCCAGTTCCCCGTGCACTCGTCGTATGCGTGATCCAACACCGTACTCCCGCTCCTCGATGGTTCCACGCAGGTGATGCCTGCCGGCGTCACCGGTGAGCCGAAGGTGCAATCTCTACGCCACGCGCCCGCCGCCGCGCCGGGGGTGAACGGAACCTGCATGAGGGGGAGCGGGAGGTGCGCATGGCGGGCGAGCGGGGACGACCGCTGCGGGAGCTGGCCGGCCGGCTCACGGGGATTCAGGCGTCACCGCCGACCAGGGACACACGCGTGACCGGCGTGGCGGCGGATTCGCGCGAGTTGCAGCCCGGAGAGGTGTTCGTGGCCGTCCGCGGAGATGCGCGGGATGGCCACTCGTACATTGCGGAGGCCGTCTCTCGCGGGGCCGCGGCCGTCGTCGCCGAAAAGGCGCCCGACGCGACCACACCGGTCCCGGTGCTCGTCGTCCCGGACACGCGCCGGGCGCTCGCCGAGCTGGCGGCGGCGTGGTACGGGCGACCGGCGGATCGTCTGCAGCTGGTCGGGATCACCGGATCGCTCGGCAAGACGTCCACGCTTTCCATGCTCGAGGCGATCCTCACGGCCGCCGGCCGGCGAGTCGGTTCGATCGGTTCGCTCGGGATCCGATTGGGAGAGACCATCGAAGCGACGTCGCTCACGACGCCCGCCCCGATCGTCCTGCACCGTGCGCTGGCACGCCTCCTCGACGCCGGAGCCGACCTCGTCGTCATGGAGGTCACGAGCCACGCGCTCGTGCAGCGGCGCGTCCACGGCCTGTCGTTCGACCTCGGGATCTTCACGAACCTCGTCCCCCTCGAGCACCTGGAATACCACGGTTCGTTCCGCGCCTACGCGTCGGCGAAAGCCCGATTCTTCGAGCACGTCCGACCCGGCGCGCCTGTCGTCTACCCGGCGGGTGATCGGGTCGTCAGGATGCTCCTGCGCGGGCGTGACGTGCGCCCCACGAGCTGCGGCCCCGGCGGCCGGGTGTCCGTTCGCGTCGAGCGGCTGCGGCTCGATCGGGGCGGCACGCGGGTCGTCCTGTCACTGCGGTCCCCGATCGAGAGAGTCGACGGCGCAGGCGTGGAACCGGTGGAGATCCCCGTCGAACTCCAGGTTCTCGGCCGGCCGAACATATGCAACGCGGCGTTGGCCGCGACCGCCGCGCTCTGCCTCGGCGTCCCACCGGGAGAGGTCGGCGAGGCGTTGTCCCGGTTTCGCGCGCCGCGACGGCGGATGCAGATCGTCCACCGTGGCCGGTTCACCGTCCTGGACGACACGGTCGGACACCCGGACAGCATCGGAGCGGTCTTCGAAGTGGCGGAGCGGGTGCCGCACCGGGCGCTGCACATCGTGTTCGCGGTGCGGGGTGGCCGGGGCGTGGAGATCAATCGCCGGGACGCCGAAGTCGTCGGCATCTGGTCGCGCCGGCTCGGCCCGGCGAGCCTCGTCGTGACGTCCAGCCAGGAGGCCGTGAGCGGCCGGAACCGGGTCGCACGCCGCGAACGCGACGCCTTTCTCGAGACGCTCCGGCGCTACGGCGTCGCCTTCGTGTACGAGGCCTCCCTGGAGCGCGCGGTGGAGCTGGCGCTGTCCCGCGCAGGGGCCCGGGACCTGGTTCTGCTGCTGGGGGCGCAGGGGATGGATCGGGGGGCTTCGGTCGTCCGACGGCTCGTTGCCTGAGACCGGGCGCCGGGATGCCCACGGGCCCCGCGAGAGCAACGACCGGCCGGCACCGTTCGGGGCAGTCGATTACCGCGCGGCGGCCGATTACCGCGCGGCAGCCGCGCTGTCGACCGCGCTGTCGACCGCGCTGCCGACTGCGCTGAGACGCGTGCGGATCGAATCCCAGAGCTGGATCATGGATTCGATGTTGCGGCTGTGCGCCCGCGCGAACTCGAACAGGTCGTCCTCGGTCACGCCATGGGTCCGGAGGATCTCGTCGCGCATCGAGTCGAACGCGAGCGTGTCCTGGGCCGCGGCCGCCGCCTGCCGCAGGGCCGCGTAGACCTCGATGAAACGGTCCGCCGTGATCCGCGCGGACTCCTCCGGGGTGGCGGCGGGCTCACTGAGCCCGCACGCCCCGAGGATGCAGATCAGGCCCGCCCAGGCGCCGCCGCGCCAACCGCCGCATCTCACCATACCCGCTGTCGCCTCGCCACGCGGTACAGCAGCCAGGACAGAGCGGCAAACGCGAGCGTGCCGAACAGCGTCGCCAACGCGCCCATCCACTCGTGCCCGACCACCCATGCCGGTGTATCCGACGGGTCGGCCGGACCCCAGAAATAGATCGCGACCGCGATCACCACGCCGAGCAGGGCCGCGCCGCCGACCAGCCCGCTCGAGAAGAGGATGCCGGCTTCCCGCTGCTCGTCGACCTCTTCGCCCGCCCGACGGGCTTTGCGCTCGACCAGCGCTCGCAACGCCCCGCCGACCATGATCGGCGTGGTCAGCGCGATGGGGAGGTACAACCCGACCGCGAAAGCCAGGGACGGGATCCTGAGCACGAACTCGACGAACGCGGCGATCCCAACGCCGACCAGCACGAAGCGCCACGGCAGATCGGCGGCGAGCACGCCGTCGATGACCAGGCTCATGAGCGTCGCCTGCGGCGCAGGGAGGCCGCCTTCGACGCCGATCCCGTACGATTCGTTCAGCAGGATCAGCGTGAAGCCCATGACCGCCGCGCTCGTCAGGACTCCGACCAGCTCGGCGACCTGCTGCTTCCACGGCGTCGCGCCGAGCAGGAAGCCGGCCTTCAGGTCCTGTGACGAGTCGCCCGCGATCGCCGCGGCGATGCAGATCACCGCGCCCACGGCGAGCACGGCGACCCGCGCGCCGGGCTCGTCGCCGAGACCCAGCAGCACGAAAATCAGGGCCGTGAGCAGGAGCGTGGCGATCGTCATCCCCGACACCGGGTTCGACGTGGAGCCGACCAACCCGACGATCCGCGAGGACACGGTCACGAAGAAGAAGGCGAAGACGACGATGAGGAGCGCACTCAGCAGGTTGACCGGCACGCCCGGCCAGAGCCACAGCCCGATCGCGGCCGCGATCGACCCGCCAATGACCCACTGGAACGGGATGTCACGGTCGGTACGGGGCACTTCCGTCTCGCCGGCGCCGCGCCCCATCTGCCCCAACCCGAGGCGGATGGATTCCCAGATCGTGGGGAGGCTCTTGATCAGCGTGATGATCCCGCCGAAGCCGACCGCGCCCGCGCCGATGTAGCGGACGTACGCACTCCAGATCTGGCTCGACTCCATCTCCGAGACCGGCACGGTGCCCGGGTACACGACCTGGTCGCCGGCCAGGAGGTTGATCAGCGGGATCAGGACCAGCCAGGCCAGCGCGCCGCCGGAGAACATGATCGCCGCGATCCGGGGACCCACGATGAAGCCCACGCCCAGCAGCTCCGGCGTGAACGAACCGGCGATTTCCGCCTTGGCTGGGAGGCGTTGCGCCGGCTCTTCGGGCCAGAGGCTCAGCCCCCGGCTGTTCGAGAGGAGCTGGTAGAGCGCGCCGACACCGAGCCCGGCGAAGACCAGACGCCCTTTGTGCCCGCCCGCTTCGCCCGCGACCTGGACCTCCGCGGTCGCGAGGCCCTCCGGGTAGGGCAGGTTCCCGTGCTCCCTCACGATCAGGAACCGTCGCAGCGGGATCATGAACAGGACGCCGAGGATGCCGCCGAAGCAGGCGAGTACCGCGATCTCCAGGACGTCGACCCGAATCGACGGGTCCGTCCGCTGCCAGATGAACAGCGCAGGGATCGTGAAGATCACGCCCGCGGCGAGCGACTCGCCGGCCGAGCCGACCGTCTGCACGATGTTGGTCTCGAGCACTGACCCGCGGCCGAACGCCCGGAACAGCACGATCGCCATGACGGCCGCGGGGATCGAGGCGCTCACCGTGAGCCCGACCCGAAGGCCCAGGTACGCATTCGCCGCACCGAATACGATGCCGACGATGATACCCATGACGACGGCCTTCACCGTGAGCTCCGGGAGCTGCTCTCCGGGGCTCACGTACGGCGGATACTCGGCGCCCGGCACCGGCGCATACGCTTCGGGCGGGAGACCTGACTTGCGGGGCTCGGAGGAAACTGGCTGCGTGGCCATCGCACGCTCCTGAAGGAGGTTACGCATGGGGCACCGGCCGCGAACCGTACTCGCTTCGGCGGAGGATTGTCAAGGCGACCGCCGGCAGGATCCTGCGTCGATGCCGGTGCGGGTTTGCGGTACGCCCGCCCCTCACGCTATGTTCCGCCAATCGCACCGCCCACCGAACGAGCGGATCCGAACCAGTCATCGACAGGCAACATGAAGACACGCACGCTCACACTTTTCGCCCTGGCTGCGGCCGCGGCGCCGGCGCTCGCACAGACGCCCGCGACCGTCCCGTCCCCGGCCGATGTTCTGGGGTACGAACTCGGCGAACGCTTCACCGATCATGCAGGCGTCGTCCGCTACATGGAGGCGCTGGACGCCGCCTCGCCCCGAGTCGAAGTCCGCCGCTACGGCGAAACCGTGGAAGGGCGGCCCCTGCTTCAGGTCGTCATCGCCCGCGAAGACTACATGGCGCGGTTGGACGAGATCCTCGCGCTGAACAGGGAGCTGTCGAATCCGGACACGCCGCCCGCGCGCGCCCGCGAGATCGCGGCCCGAAACCCGGCCGTGGTCTACTTCAGCTACGGTGTCCACGGCAACGAGAGCTCCTCGAGCGAGGCCGCGCTCTGGACCGCATGGGACCTGGCCAGGGGCGCGGAGAGCGTGGCGGGAGTCCTCGATTCGATCGTCGTCGTGATCGATCCGGCGGTCAACCCGGACGGGCGCGATCGGTACGTGAACTGGTACCGGCAGGCCGTCGGTGTGAAGCCGAACCCGAGCCCGCAGGCGCGGGAGCACGCCGAGCCGTGGCCCGGAGGACGTTACAACCATTACCTCTTCGACCTGAACCGCGACTGGGCGTGGATGTCGCAGCCCGAGACCCGGGCGCGGATCGCCACGTGGGACACGTGGATGCCGCAGGTCCACGTGGATTTCCACGAGATGAGCTGGCGGTCGAGCTATTTCTTCTTCCCGGCCACCGAGCCGATCAACCCGATCTATCCCGAGTACACGCTCAAGTGGGGCGAGCGGATCGGGCAGGGCAACGCCCGCGCCTTCGACGAGCAGGGTTGGCTGTACTACACGGCCGAGGGGTTCGACCTCTTCTACCCTGGCTACGGTGACAGCTGGCCGAGCCTCCTGGGCGCGATCGGGATGACGTACGAGCAGGCGGGCGGCGGGTCGGCCGGTCTGGCGATCGATCGGCCTGACGGCACGACGCTGACGCTGCGCGACCGGGCGCTGCACCACTGGACCGCCGGGACGGCGACGCTGCG
Organism: uncultured bacterium; assembly: GCA_937889645.1. Taxonomy (GTDB): domain Bacteria; phylum Gemmatimonadota; class Gemmatimonadetes; order Longimicrobiales; family RSA9; genus CALBZE01. The sequence goes on along the minus strand of CALBZE010000051.1, from coordinate 68,047 downwards.
TACCGTGGCGGCCGCCAAGGGCGAACTGCTGCGTGATTACGCCGCGTTCCACCGGAGCGTGGGCGAGGGGCAGCCGGACGTGCTGCTGGTTCCGGGTGCGGACCCGAGCCGCGTAGACGCGCTGGTCGAGCTGCTTCGGCTCCAGGGGATCCAGGTCGAGCGCGCGGAGCGGCCATTCCGCGCAGATGCGCAGGCGCACAACGGCTTCGCCGCGCGGCGGGAGTTCCCGGCCGGGACGTATCGCGTCCCGGCGCGTCAGACCAGGGGCCGTCTGGCGACGACGCTCCTGCAGCCCGAGACCGTCCTGGATGCGACGTTCTCCTACGACGTGAGCGCCTGGTCGCTCCCGTTCGCCTACGGCGTCGAGGCGCATCGCGCCCACCGCGTGCCGGACGCGGGGTGGCGGCGGGTCGAGGAGACGACGCTCCTGGCCGCGAAGGAGTCGCCGGCGAGCGGTGCGACCGATCCCTACGGCTACCTCGTCGCGCCGTCGTTCTCCGTCTGGCCCGCGTTGGTACGATTCCTTGCCGATGGCGGTCGCGCCGTCGTCCTCGACGAGCCGTTCACCCTGGCCGGGCGCTCGTGGCCTGCCGGGACGATCTTCCTGCCGCGGGCGATGAACGAAGGCCTCGGACGGCGCGTCCGCGACGCCGGGCTCGATGCCCACGCCGTCGCAACGGCCACAGGCTGGACGCCCGTGGGTAACGAGCTCGGCAGCCAGGACTCCTACCTCATCGAGCTCCCGAGGGTGGCCGTCCTCACCGGGAACGGCGTGTACGCGACGTCGTTCGGCGCTCACTGGTTCTTCCTGGAGCGCACGCTCGGCCTGCCGTTCGACGCGGTTCCGGTCGAGCGCATTGCAACGGTCGACCTCGACCGGTACGACGTCGTCGTCCTCCCCGAGGCGAGTCGGGGCGGGATGGGCAACGAGGCGATCGAGCGACTCGCTTCGTGGGTACGAGCCGGCGGCACGCTCGTGGCCGTGGGCAGCGGCGCGGGCGCGGTCGCCAAGGCGGTCGGCGGGATCGAACTGCGTACGGCCGAAGATGAGGGAGATGACGCCGCTCGCGCGCTCCGCGGCCGGAAAGCCCGCGAGCTCGAACGGTGGGAGCAGGAGGTGCCCGGCACCATCCTCGCCGCCCGGCTGGACCCCGCGCACCCGCTCGCCTTCGGCGCGGGCGTCGACGGCGATCCGGAGCGCGTGTACGTGCTCTACACGGACGGGCGCACGTTCGAGCCCAGTGTGGACTTCGAGTCCGTCGCGTACTTCCCGGACGGCCTCGAGAAGGTGAGCGGCGTGATCAGCGAGAGGAACCTCGAACGGCTGTCGCAGAGCACGTGGCTCGCCACCCGTCGCGTGGGGAGCGGGCGCGTGATCCTCTTTGCCGACGACCCGCTGTTCCGTCACTTCTGGTACTCCGGCTTCCAGCTCTTCACCAACGCGGTCCTGATCGGGCCGGCGATGTGAGCGGATTCACGGCGTAGACGGGTGGGCACGGAGGCGCCGCGGGAGATCTCCCGCAGCGCCTTTTCGCATCCGGCCCGGACTCCCATGGCGGCGCCCATCCCGATTCCGCATTTCGAATCCATCCGGAAACCGGCGTCCCGCCGACGGGCCGGCCGGGTCGGAAGGTCGAACGTCGTCGTCGACTCCTGTGACGGGCTACCCAATGCGCCCAGACCTCGACGCCGCCCGCGCGGTGCTCAAACGGCATTTCGGCTACCCCGATTTCCGGGGAGCCCAACGGCCCGCTATCGAGGCCGTGCTGGCGGGCCGCGACGTGATGGTGCTCATGCCGACCGGGGGAGGGAAGAGCCTCTGTTACCAGGTCCCGGCCGCCGTCCTGCCGGGGATCACCATCGTCGTGAGCCCGCTCATCTCGCTCATGCAGGATCAGGTCGACCGGCTCGACGCTGCTGGGATCCCCTCGGCGTTCGTGAACTCGACGCTGGAGCGCGACGAGGCCGAGGCGCGCATGGAGGCGGCGGAGAAGGGGAGGATCAAGCTCCTCTTCGTCGCACCGGAGAGGTTCGACAGCGAGCGCTTCCGCGCGCGACTCCCACGGCTCGACGTATCGCTGTTCGCCGTCGACGAAGCGCACTGCATCTCGCAGTGGGGGCATGACTTCCGCCCCTCGTACCTGCGGTTGGGCGCCGTACGCGACATGCTCGGGTGTCCCGTGATCGCGCTCACGGCCACCGCCACGCCCGAGGTCCGGCGAGACATCGCCGGCGTCCTGCGCCTCCACGACCCAATGGTCCTGGTTCGGGGCTTCGACCGACCCAATCTGTCCTGGTCCGTGCACCGGGTGCGCGGCCCCGCGGAGAAGGATCGCCTGCTCCTCGACATGTTGAAGGGACGAAGGACGGAGCCCGGCGTCGCCATCGTCTACGCCGCCACGCGCCGCAGGGTGGACGCCCTCGCCGACCTGCTCAGCCATGCCGGGGTGCGCACCGCCGCGTATCACGCCGGGATACCGGGGGCGGAACGGCGGCGGATGCAGGAAGAGTTCATGGCCGGCAAGCACCCCGTCGTCGCGGCGACGAACGCCTTCGGGATGGGAATCGACAAGCCCGACGTCCGCCTGGTCGTCCATTACGACCTGCCCGGCTCCCTGGAGGCGTACTACCAGGAGGCCGGGCGTGCGGGCCGTGACGGACGGGCCGCCGAGTGCGTTCTTCTCTATGCCGACGGCGACGAGCGCACTCAGGCGTTTTTCATCGAGCAGAGCCATCCCGCCCGCGAGGTCGTCGAGGACGTCTACGCCGCGCTCCTCACGGCCGGCGGTGCGGCCGATGCGAAAGCGCTCGCGAGGCGTGCCCGTCGCGCGCGAGGCGTGGGACAGGTCGAGGCCGCGCTCCGTGTCCTGGAAGGCGCGGGAGCCGTGCGGCGCAGCGCTGCGCGCGGTGCGGCTCGGCTCCGCCTCGTCGCATCGCCCCGGAGAATCGACGAGGAACTCGACGGCGACCGCTGGGGCGCCGCACGCAAGCTCCTCGCCGCCCCTCGCGAGGCGTTCGGCGATGCCGCGCTCGAACGGGGCGTGGAGCTCCAGCCTTGGGACCTCGACGGGACCGGAACGACGCTCGAGGAGGCGAGTAAAATCCTCGATACGCTGCAGGACGCGTGCTTCGTCGAATGGGAGCCACGCTCCGGCGGCGAGGTCGTCGAGGCGACGCTCGACGTGCCACCCGATCGGCTTCCGGTCGATTGGAGCGCCGTGCGCGCGGGGCGGGCAAGGGAGATCGAGAAGTTGCGTCGCATGGCCGGGTACGTGCGCTGCAACGGGTGCCGGCGCGGATACGTGCTCCGCTACTTCGGCGACCCCGACGCCATGGACGAGTGCGACGGCTGCGACAACTGCGGTCGGCGGGCCGCGGCGCGCCTCGCGCCGAAGGACGAGCAACGGCGCGATCGTTACGTCCGGCTCTTTCGGCGCCTGATTCGATCCCCTAAGTTGTAGCCGGCCGAAAGTCCGACGAAACAGTTCGGGACATGAATCCATATCTGGACGAGAGACACGAGCGATTTCGGGCCGAGATCCGGGAGTTCGCCGAGGCCGAGATCGCGCCGGTCGCTCGCGAACTCGACGAATCCGCCCGATTTCCCTGGGAGAACGTCCGCAAGATGGCCGAACTCGGCCTGTTCGGCGTCAACGTTCCCACGGAATACGGCGGCCAGGGGCTGGACTACCTGAGCTACCTGCTCGTGATCGAGGAACTTGCCCGGGTCGACGCGAGTCACGCGATCACGGTGAGCGCCCATTCGACGCTCGGGACCTCGCCGATCCTGAATTTCGGGACCGAGGCGCAGAAGCGCCGCTACGTTCCCCTCCTTGCCACTGGCCAGGTCTTGGGCGGTTTCGGGCTCACGGAGCCGGGGGCCGGTTCGGATGCGGGCGGGACCCGCACGACGGCCGTCCGGCACGATGGCGGGTATCGAATCAACGGGAGCAAGATCTTCATCACCCACGCGGGCGTGGGTGAGATTTTCGTCGTGACCGCGGTGACGGACCGTACGAAGGGCGCCCGCGGGATAAGCAGTTTCATCGTAACCAAGGAAACCACCGACCGCGAGGCGGCGGATCGGGTGGGCGTGGGGCACGCACCGGAGCTGGAGCCGTTCACCCCCGGCGTCCGGGCGGGCAAGAAGGAAGACAAGATGGGGTGGCGCGCGTCCGACACGAGGGAGCTGATCCTCGAGGACGCGGAGGTCCCGGCCGAGAACCTGCTCGGGGCCGAAGGCGAAGGTTTCATCAATTTCATGAAGACGCTGGACTCCGGGCGTATCGGCATCGCCGCGCTCGCGCTCGGGCTGGCCCAGGGCGCACTGGACCAGACCCTGCGATTCACGGCCGAGCGCCAGCAATTCGGCAAGCCGATCCGGGCCTTCCAGGGCGTCCAGTTCGCCCTGGCCGACATGGCCACGGAGATCGCCTGTGCCCGGCACCTGGTCTATCACGCCGCGTGGCTGAAGGAAAGGGGACGCCCGTACAGCCAGGCGGCCGCGATGGCGAAGCTGTACGCGAGCGAGCTCGCCATGCGCGTGACCACCCGCGCCGTCCAGCTGCACGGCGGGTACGGCTACACCAGCGAGTACCCCGTCGAGCGCATGATGCGCGACGCCAAGATCCTCGAGATCGGCGAAGGGACCAGCGAAGTGCAGCGTCTCGTGATCGCCCGCCACCTCCTCGGCCGTGACTGACGCCCCCACACCCACCGACCCCGCCCCGCCAGTTCAGTCGCGGCTTCACGGCCGCCGCACGTTCGACATGTATGAAGCGTGAGATCCTGATCTCGGCCGCGCCGCAGGAGACGCGCGTGGCCATCCTCGAGGACGATGTCCTCGTCGAATTCATGGTCGACCGCCCCGACGCCGAGCGCATCGTGGGCGACATCTACGTCGGCCAGGTGGAGGCGGTGCTCCCGGGCATCCAGGCGGCGTTCGTCAACATCGGGACCGACAAGGCCGCCTTCCTCCACGTCTCGGACGTGGTGCACGACGACCAGGAGTACGAGGAAGAGGACGACGACGGCGAGCGTCGCGCGCGCAGGTATCCGCCGATCCAGGACCTGGTCAAGAAGGGCGAGAAACTCATCGTCCAGGCCACCAAGGAGCCGATCGGCACCAAGGGTCCGCGTGTGACCACCCAGATCTCGCTCCCCGGCCGCTTCCTCGTCTTCATGCCGTACTCGAATCACATCGGCGTCAGCCGCAAGATCGAGGACCGCGAGGAGCGCGCCCGGCTCCGCGCCCTGGCCAAGGAGATCGTCCCGGAGGGCGCCGGCGGCGTCATCATCCGCACCGTGGGCGAAGAGCTGACCAGGGAGATCTTCGAGCGCGAGTTCAAGACGCTCCACGGGACGTGGCAGAAGATCCTGCGCCGGGCCCGCAGCTCGCGCCCGCCCGCGCTCATCCACCGCGAGGCCAAGCTCACGCGGGGCATCATCCGCGACGTCTTCACCGAGAAGGTCGACGCGCTCGTGATCGACAACAAGGAAGTCTACAACGAGGTGAAGCAGTACCTCGAGGGCGTCGATCCCGATCTCCTGAGCCGCGTCCGGCTCGACACCGACCCGGTCCCGCTGTTCGACCGCTACGGCGTCGAAGACGCGATCCGCGAGGCGTTCCAGCGCCGCGTAGACCTCCCCAGCGGCGGCTACATCATCATCGAGCCGACCGAGGCGCTCGTCTCGATCGACGTCAACACCGGCCGCTACACGGGGAAGAAGGACCCCGAGCAGACGATCCTCAAGACCAACCTCGACGCCGCACGGCAGATCGCGCGACAGCTCCGCCTTCGGGACATCGGCGGCATCATCGTCTGCGACTTCATCGACATGGAGTCCAAGGCGAATCAGGACCGCGTCCTCCAGGAACTGCGCACGTACCTGAACCGCGATCGTGCACGGACGCGCGCGTTCCAGGTCTCCGAACTCGGCCTGGTCGAGATGACGCGACAGCGCGTCCGGCCGTCCCTGTACCACACGCTCACGGTCCCATGTACCCACTGCGGTGGGACCGGCCGCGTTTTCAGGCCCGAGACCGTCGTTCGCCGCATCGAGCGCGCGATCCGGCGGGCCTCCGGCGCCGGAATCGAGAAGTCGATCATGGTCCGCCTGCACCCGCAGGTCGCACTGCACATCCTCGAGGACGAGCCGGAGTTCCTGCGGCGACTGCAGAAGACCTACAAGATCGAGCTCGGCATGCGTGACGATCCGCTCATGCGACAGGACGAATTCCGGCTCCTGTCCGGCCCGGCGGCCGTCGACGTCACGGCCAAGTACGCGCTCGGCTGAGAATTTCCTGCACGGCCCCGGCGGCAATCGCCGCCGGGGCCGAAACCTCCGCCCCCGCGAATCCGTAAGGCGCCGCATCCTGCAGTGGTTCCGAAGGTCCTTGCCGGAGGCCCGATCATGTCCATGCTCAGTGCAGCCCTGTCCTCGCTCGCCTTCGTCGCGCTTTTCTCGACGGCTCCGACGGACACCACCCGCATCTACGGTCGGATCACGACCCAGAACGGGGAGACGTACGAGGGTTTCATCCGTTGGGACCGGAACGAGACGAACTGGTCGGACATCCTCCACGCATCCAAGCAAATCCCGGAGGAGAACGTACGCCTATCCGATGAGCTTCTCGGGCGACGGCGGGCCGGGCGCACGGTCGGGTTCTCGATCTTGGGCGTCCGCTTCGACCTCGATAGCGACGACGACTACCCGACCAGCGCATCCTCGGGGATCCGATTCGGCCATATCCTGACGCTCGAGCGGACCGGAAGCGGCGCCCGCCTCGTCCTGATCTCCGGTGCGGTGGTCGAGCTGCGCCCGGGCGGAGACCTGGGGCCGGACATGCGCGGGGTCGTGATCGAAGATCGTGAGATCGGCGAGATCTCACTCAAATGGCGGGATATCGACCGCGTCGACTTCTTCAACGCTCCGGCCGGTCTGCGGAGCCGGTCCGGCGAGCGGCTCTACGGGACCGTGCGGACCTCATCGGGAGGCTCGTTCACCGGTTACATCGCCTGGGACGTAGACGAGACACTCACCACCGATATCCTCGACGGCAAGGAGCGGGGGCGCAGCTACGAGATCCGGTTCGGCGACATCGCCTCGATCGAGCAGCGCGGGAATGCCTCCCTCGTCACGCTCCGCTCCGGGCGCAAACTCCTCCTCAGCGGAACGAACGACGTCAACAACTCGAACCGCGGCATCGTCGTGACCGAACCGACTTTCGGCCAGGCCCGCATCTCGTGGCGAAACTTCGATCGCCTTGATCTGCACTCGGCCCCGGCGTCGGCGCCGGGAGATAACCCGGTCGCCTTCCAGCGTCGGATCCACGGCACCGTCCACACCGTGGACGACGAACGACTCTCCGGCGCCATCCGCTGGGACAACGATGAGGAGTTCGCCTGGGAGCTCCTCAACGGCGATGCCGATGGTGCAGAGCTCGAGATCGAATTCGGCGCCATCCGCGAAATCGAGCGCCGTGGCGACGGCGCACGCGTCACCCTCCGCGATGGCCGGAGTTGGGTCCTCCGCGGCTCCAACGATGTGGGGCCGGGGCACAAGGGGATCTTCGTCACTCGTCAGGACGGGTCGGTCGCCGCGCTCCCCTGGGACCGCATCCGGAGCGTTGTCTTCGACTGACGGGGCCGGCGGCTTGACAGTGCTACGGAAAATCGCGATAATATCACGTCTGTGACCGGAACCGAGGCCACGCCCCGAGCGGGTAGGGTGGCTGACTTCGCGAAGACGATCATGTACGCAATCATTCGCACTGGCGACAAACAGTTCCGGGTCGAACCCGGCAAGACGATCCGGATCCCCTCGCTCGAGGCCGAGGTCGGACAGGAAGTCACCTTCCCTGAGGTGCTCCTCACGAGCGCCGACGGTGATGTGAAGGTCGGGACGCCGACGGTCGAGGGCGCGGTCGTGACGGGAGAAGTCGTCGCTCACGGCAAGGGCGAGAAGATCATCGTCTTCAAGTGGAAGCGGCGCAAGAACTACCGTCGCAAGAAGGGGCACCGGCAGAAGTACACCGAGGTGCGGATCGGCGAGATCCGCGTCGGTTGAGGAGGCGAAATGGCTCATAAGAAGGGTGTAGGCTCGAGCCGGAACGGCCGCGACTCGAATCCGCAGTACCTGGGCGTCAAGAAGTTCGGCGGCGAGCGGGTGCTGGCGGGAAACATCATTGTCCGGCAGCGCGGGACGAAGTTCCACCCTGGCCGCAACGTGGGGCGCGGGCGGGACGACACGCTGTTCGCGCTGATCGATGGCGTGGTCGCGTTCGAGCGGCGCGGTCACCGGAAGTACGCGTCGGTCTACCCGGCGGAGTGACCCGGCCGAACCGCACGGAAGAGGCGCCCCGGCTCCGAAGCGAGCCGGGGCGTTTTTCGTTGTCGTGTGGCCCCGTTCCTGCGAAGTGGAGCCGGCCGGTCGTCAGCAATGAAGGAGGCGGCGAATGAACCGGGATCGCAGGTACCGGCGCCGGAATCGAGTCGGGGCGGTACGGCGGAGCGACATCGAGCCGTACACGGCGCTGCGGTGGGTGGCGACGCTCTTCAAGGCGGCGGCGGTGTTCCTGGTGGTCGCCGTGATCGCGGAGTTCATCGCCGGCATCCGCTTGGACGGCTGGGCGGCGATGCCGATCCTGCTGGGTGAGATCGCACGGACGGGAGTTTTCGCGGTGGTGCTGTGGGGCGGCGGGGATCTGGTTCGCCTGCTGGTCGACATCGGCCACGACATCCGCGCGGAGCGGGTCTTGATCACGCGGTTGTTGCACCGGGTGCCGCCGGGGTCGGAGGCGGCGGGGCCGCGGCCGGGAGTAGGGCCGACCGTCTCCCGTCGTGAGTCGGGTCGCGGCTACGAGCCGGGCCCCGAAGCGGCGGCGGATTGAGGGGGCGCCCGGGTCGCCCGGGCGCCGGCGGGGCGGCAGGGAATGGAGGTGGTGAGCGCCCGAACCTCGTCTCTCAGCTCTCGGCGATCCTGCGCAACGCTCGAGCCGCGGCATCCAGCGCGGCAGACACTTCGTCGATCAGCTCCCGTGTTCCGGCCAGCGTGAGCCCTTCCGAGCCGAGTTGGCTGCGAAGCCCTCGGATTTTGCGCGCGGCCTGTTCGATGCGCGCCGCCGCGTCCTCCGGCGCCTCCGACGGAGCTTCGTCGCCGAAGGGATTGACGCGGCGCGGGTGCAGCGGCTCGTCTCCGAACGGATTGCGGTCCGGCATGGGTCCCCCGGGGTTATCGGCCGCGGAATTCGGGCGTTCGTTTTTCCAGGAACGCCGCGATGCCTTCTCGCTTGTCCTCGCTCGAGAATGCGGTGACGAACGCTTCGCGCTCGAAGCGCAGTCCGGCGGAGAGGGGCATTTCCATTGTCGCGCGGACGGCCTCCTTGGCGAGCTTGAGCGCGACCGGCGAATAGCCCGCGATCGTCCGGGCGAGGTCCCGCGTGCGGGCGGCGAGCTCGTGGTCGTCGACGACGAGGTCGACGAGGCCGATCCGCTCGGCCTCCTCCGCGGCGATCATCTCGCCGGTCAGGATCATGCGCATGGCTCGGCCGAGCCCGACCAGTCGCGGCAGCCGTTGCGTCCCTCCGCCGCCCGGCAGGATCCCGAGCTTGATCTCGGGCTGCCCGAGGCGCGCGGAGCGGGCGGCGACGCGAATGTCGCATGCGAGGGCCACCTCGCACCCGCCCCCGAGGGCGTAGCCGTTGATCATCGCGATCGTCGGCTTGGGGAAGTCGGCGAGCACCTCGAAGAGGCGACGGCCCTCCATCGCCTCCCGCTGCTCAAGCGGCGTGCGCTCGGCGAACTCGGCGATGTCCGCTCCGGCGATGAACGCCTTGTCCCCGGCGCCCGTGATCACCAGGACCCGGACCTCCGCTTCGTCGCGCAGCGCGTCGAGCGCCTCGACCATCTCGCGCCGCACGACGGCGTTCAGCGCGTTACGCTTCTCCGGCCGGTTGACGACGATCGTGGCGACGCGGTCCTCGATCTGGAGAAGAAGCGACTCGTACGGCATTCCGCCCCTCAGTCGTTCCAGGTGTAGAACCCCTGCCCGGTCTTGCGGCCGAGCTTCCCTTCGGCGACGAGGCGCTTGAGGATCTCCGGCGGCCTGAACCGCTCCGAGGCGAGCGCCTCGTACAGGTAGTTCGCGATGTCGAGACGGACGTCGAGGCCGACCAGGTCCGTGAGTCGAAGCGGCCCCATCGGGTGTCGGTAGCCGAGCTCCATCGCCTTGTCGATCGCGTCGGGGGTCGCGACCCCCTCTTCGACCATCCGCATCGCCTCCAGCCCGAGGGCGATCCCGAGGCGCGACGAGGCAAACCCGGGCGAGTCGTTCACCACGATCGGCTCCTTGCCGATCCGCTCCGAGAAGGCGACCGCTTCCTCGACCACCCGCTCGTCCGTCTGCTTGCCGCGGACCACCTCGACGAGCTTCATGATGTGGACGGGATTGAAGAAGTGCATCCCCAGGACGCGGCCGGGGCGCTGCGTCGTCTGCTGCAGGTGGGTGATGCTGAAGCTCGAGGTGTTCGTGGCCAGGATCGCGTGCGACGGCGCGAGCGCCTCGAGTTCGCGCAGGACCTCGACCTTGAGATCGAACTTCTCGGGAATGGCCTCGACGACGAGGTCGGCGTCCCCGACCGCCGCGGCCAGGTCGGTGTGCGGCGTGAGGCGGGCGAGGGTGTCCGCCCGGGTCTCGAACTGAACCTTGCCGCGCATGACGCCGTCGTCGAGGTTCTGACGGATCCGGTCCAGCCCGCGCTGGACCAGCTCTTCGGTCGTGTCGCGGAGCGCGACGTGATATCCAGCCATTGCGGCCACCTGCGCGATACCGTGCCCCATGGTGCCGGCGCCGATGACCGCCACTCGCCGAATCTCAGCCACGGCGAACTCTCCCTGTGAAGTGCTAACGTTTGCCGAAGCGGGGCGCCCGCTTCTCGAGGAAGGCGGTGATCCCTTCGTGGAAGTCGGGCGAATCGAAGGCTTCGAGCTGCGCCTGGACCTCGAGCTCGAGCATCTCGTCGAGCGTGGCCGTGGCGCTGCGGCGGAGCGAACGCTTGACCGCGGCGGTGACGCCGGCCGGCCCGGCGGCGATCTGCCCGGCCAGCGTGCGCGCAGCGGGCTCGAGCTCCGCGGCCGGCACCACGCGGTTGAAAATGCCGAGGCGCTCGGCCCGCTCTGCGCTGACCATACCTCCCGTGTAGATCAGCTCGGCGGCGAGCGCCTGTCCGACCAGCCGCGGCAGGAAGAAGCTCCCGCCCCAGTCGGGGTGCAACCCCACGCGGGCGAACGTGAAGCCGATCGATGCGGTCTCGCTCGCGATCCTGAGGTCGCAGGCGAGGGCGAGGCAGGCGCCGGCGCCGGCGGCGGGACCGTTCACCGCCGCGATGACCGGCTTCGACATCCGGTCGATGAAGGAGACGATCCGCGCCCCCGTCTTCACCAGCTCGGCGAAGCGCTCGCGGTCGCGATCGGCCGCGAGCTGGGCCATGACTTTCACGTCGCCGCCGGTCGAAAACGCCCGGCCGACGCCGGTGATGACGACGCACCGGATCGCGTCGTCGGCCTCCAGCTCGTGCAGCCCGGCCTCGATCTCTTCGCGCATGGTGCCGGCGAAGGCGTTGAGGCGTTCCGGGCGGTTGATGCGCACCCAGCCGATGTCGCCGTCGCGCTCGACCAGGATGTTGTCCTGCTTCGATGCGACGCCGTTGGACTTGCTCATGCGACTCCCTCCACGACCGTGGCGATCCCTTGCCCGACCCCGATGCACATGGTGGCGAGGCCGTAGCCGCCGCCGCGCCGGCGCAGCTCATGGACGAGCGTGGTCAGGATGCGCGCGCCCGAGCAGCCGAGCGGGTGGCCGAGCGCGATGGCGCCACCGTTCACGTTCACGATCGACGGATCCAGCTCCAGCTCGCGAACACATGCGACGCTCTGCGCAGCGAAGGCCTCGTTCAGCTCGACGAGCGCGATGTCGCCGATCGAAATCCCGGCACGCTGGAGCGCCCGTCGCGTGGCGGGCACGGGGCCCATCCCCATGCAGTCCGGCTCGACGCCCGCGACAGCGCTGGAAGCGATGCGAGCGATCGGCCGCAGCCCGAGCTCCCTGGCCCGGCCGGCCTCCACGATGAGAAGCGCCGCGGCGCCGTCGTTCAATCCCGACGAATTCCCGGCGGTCACCGTGCCGCCCGGCTTGAACGCCGGCGGGAGCTTGGCCAGCTTCTCGAGCGTGGTGTCGGGGCGCGGGTGCTCGTCCTCCGCGAATCGGACGGGCGGTCCCTTCCGCTGCGGGACGTCGACCGGGACGATTTCGTCGACGAAACGCCCCGCTCGCATGGCGTCCCCGGCGCGCCGCTGGCTCTCCACGGCGAACAGGTCCTGGTCCTCGCGCGTGATCCCGTACCGCTCGGCCACGACTTCGGCCGTCTCGCCGAGCGAGATCGTCCAGTGGTCCGGCATTCGGGGGTTCACGAAGCGCCAGCCCAGGACCGTGTCCGCGACCTCGGGCGCGCCGCGCGGATACGCCGTGTCCGGCTTGAGCATCACGTACGGCGCCCGACTCATCGACTCGACGCCGCCGGCGACGAAGACCGCGCCTTCGCCGGCGCGGATCGCGTGGAACGCGGCATTGACCGCCTGCAGGCCGGAGCCGCACAGGCGGTTGACCGTCTGGCCGGGCACGTCGATCGGGAAGCCCGCGAGGAGCGCGGCCATCCGTGCCACGTTGCGGTTGTCCTCGCCCGCCTGGTTCGCGCAGCCGAGGATGACGTCGTCGATCAGCGCCGGGTCGATCCCCGTACGGTCGACGAGGGCGCGCAGCGTGATCGCCGCCAGATCGTCAGGGCGTACCGACGCGAGCGCACCGCCGTGCCTGCCGATCGGGGTGCGCACCGCGTCGATGATCCATGCTTCCATCATCAGCCGAGATCGACCCACACGCTCTTGACCTGCGTGTACAGGTCGAGCGCGTATTGCCCGAGCTCGCGCCCGTAGCCGGACTGCTTGTAGCCGCCGAACGGGGACGCGGGGTCGAGGGGGTGATAGGTGTTGATCCAGACGGTGCCCGCCTGGATGCCACGCGCGACGCGGTGGGCGCGCTTGACGTCGCTCGTCCAGATTCCGGCGGCGAGGCCGTAGATCGTGGAGTTCGCCAGAGCGATCGCCTCTTCCTCGTCGCGGAAGGTCAGCGTGGCCAGCACCGGGCCGAAGATCTCCTCGCGAGCGATCGTGTGCTCCGGGGCGACCCGGTCGAAGATCGTCGGCTGGAGCCAGTAGCCCTTCTCCTCGCCCTCGTAGAGCGCCCGGCCGCCGCCGCAAAGCAGCTCGGCGCCTTCCTCTCTCCCGCGGGCGACGTACCCCATCACGCGGTCCAGCTGCTCTTGCGAGATGAGCGGCCCGATGCGGGTCTTGGGATCGAGCGGGTCGCCGGGCACGGTCTTGGCCGCGCGCTCGACCAGCTTCTCCAGCAGTGCGTCGTGGACCGACTCGTGGACGAGCAAGCGCGAGCCGGCCGTGCAGGCCTGCCCCGTGTTGTAGAAGATCCCGGCGAACGCGCCGCGTGCGGCCGCATCGAGATCCGCGTCGGGGAAGACGATGTTCGGCGACTTGCCGCCCAGCTCGAGCGAAACTTTCTTCAGCGTCTCGGCCGATTCGCGCATGATCACCTTGCCGATGGCCGTCGAGCCGGTGAAGGCGATCTTGTCGACACCAGGGTGGCGGACGAGAGCGGCGCCGGCCGTCTCGCCGAACCCCGGGACCACGTTCAGCACGCCGGCCGGCAGGCCGACCTCGTGCGCGATCGCGGCCAGCTCCAGCGCGGACAGGGGCGTCTGCTCCGCCGGCTTCAGGACGACCGTGTTCCCGCACGCCAGCGCCGGCGCCACCTTCCACGCCGCCATGAGGAGAGGGAAGTTCCACGGGATGATCGCGCCGACCACGCCGACGGGCTCGCGGAGCGTGTAGTTCAGGATGTTGCCCCGGACGGGGATCGTCTCGCCGTGAAGCTTGGTCGCCCAGCCGGCGTAGTAGCGGAAGCAGTCGACGACCTCCCGGATGTCGATCTGCGCCTCGCGGATCGGCTTGCCGTTGTCCAGCGTCTCGAGGCGCGCGAGCTCCGCGCCGCGCGCCTCGATCACGTCCGCGATCTGCCAGAGCAGGCGGCCCCGCTCCGCGGCATCCAACCGGCCCCACGGGCCCGAAAGCGCCGAGCGCGCCGCCTCGACGGCCGCATCGATCTCCCGGGGCCCCGCCTCGGCGACCTCCGCGATGACCTCCCCCGTCGCGGGGTTCAGCGTCGCGAAGGTCCGGCCGTCCGCGGCGGCGACCCATTCGCCGCCGATGAAGAGCAGGTTGGGCGCTTTGCGCTCGACCGGCACCGCCGTCGTCGCCATCTCGCCTCCCTCAGTTGCCGCTGAAGTTGGGCTTGCGCTTCTCGACGTACGCGGCCAGCCCCTCCTTGGCATCCGCGCTCTGGAAGAGGAGCTGCTGCAGCTCGCGCTCGACCGCCAGCGCCTCGCCGATCGGCAGCTCCCAGCCGGTCTGGACCGAGCGCTTGATGTGCCCGATCGCCTTGGAGGCGGCGTTCGGCGGCGTGAACCGCTTGGCGTACTCCATGACCTGGTCCATGAACGCGTCGCGGCTGTCCGCGTCGTAGACGTCGTCCACGATCCCGAGCGACTTGGCCTCGTCGAAGTCGAAGGTGCGGCCGGTCACCATCAGCTCGATCGCGCGCGCCTTGCCGACCAGCCGGGACAGCCGCTGCGTCCCGCCCGTGCCCGGCAGCACGCCGAGGTTGACCTCGGGCAGCCCGATCTTGCCGGCGCCCCGCCGCGCGATGCGCAGGTCCGCCGCCATCGCGATCTCCAGCCCGCCGCCGACCGTGTGGCCGTTCAGCGCCGCGATCACCAGCTTCGGCGTCTGCTCCAGACGGCTCAGCGTCTCGTTCGCGTGCAGGCAGAAGTAGTACTTGAAGGTGGGCGTCACCGAGTTCAGCATCGCGATGTTCGCGCCGGCGCAGAAGAACTTGTCGCCCGCGCCGCACAGCACGATCACGTGCACGGACTCGTCCATCCGCGCCCGGAGGATCGCCGCATCGAGCTGCTGCATCATCTCGTAGGTGTACGTGTTCGCCGGCGGGTCGTCGAGCGTCAGCAGCGCGACACCATCGCGCACCTCGTAGTGGACCAGCGTCTTCGTCGTTGCCGATTCCAGCACACTCGCCATTGCGTCCTCCGTTCGGGTCAGCGCGACGACCGCGAGCCCCCGGCCTTCCGGGGAACGACCGTCGCTTCTCTCCGCCAGATCGAGGGCCTGGCTTCGCCGGGCGCGCCCTCGTCGAGACCGACGGGCAGCTCGGCACCGGCCATGTACCCCCGCAAGAACAACTGAGTCATGTCCTCAGCCAGCTCGGCCACGCCGACGTCGCGACCGGGACGATACCAGTTGTAGATCCAGTTCATCATCCCGAAGAGCGCGAACGTCGCCACCCGAGCATCGATCTCGCTCCCTTCCGGCCGCAGCCGCGACAGGATGTCCGCGCAGATCGCCGTGTAGCGCTTCTTGAGCGCGTTCACCCGACGGGCGTAATCGCCGCCGAGGGAATCCGCCTCATGGGAGAGCACCTTCATCTCCTTCATGTTCGCCACGAAGTAGCGAAGGTGGTTCTCCACGAAGATCCGGAGCCGCCGCGGCGGGTCTTCGACGCCCGCCAGCAAGCGCTCCGCCTCCTCCAGGACCGTCTCGAAGCAGTGGCTCTGGATGAGGTACAGCAGCTCTTCTTTGCTCTCGAAATAATAGTAGAGCCCGGATAGGCTGATCCCCGTCTCCCGGCTGATGTCCCGAATGCTCGCCCGATGGTAGCCCTTGTCGGCGAAGATCGCCGCCGCGGTGCGGAGGATCAGGGCGAACTTCTCGTCGTAGGTGGGTCGCTCTTCGGGCATCGGGACCGGAGATCGTTCGAACGTCCGGCCGTGAACCTAGAGACGCGGGTCGGCCGGGTCAAGTAGCGTCGGACTTGTGGCGCGGTAATGGCGGGACTAGCTTGGGCATTGCCGGCATAAGGCCCACAGTCCCATGGAGCTATGGCGACGACGCCGCGAATCCGAATCCTGATCGTCATTGCCGCCGTACTGGCCGCCTCGGCGTGCCGGGACGCCCCGAGCGAGCCGCTGGCGCTCGTCGTGGCGGCGGAAACCGAGGCGGCGCTCCGAGTCGCGGCGGAGCTGCCGGCATTGCCGCAGATCGTGGAGCGGGCGCGGGCCACGGGACGGCTCGAGCCGGAAGATGCCGAGGCCGTGGGCTCGGCGTACCGCGTCTGGCAGGAGGCGGAGTCGACGCGGGACCCGGCCGCGGCCACGGAGCTTCGATACCGGTCGTACGCGCTCGCCGCACCCGTCCTGGTCCGGTCGCTCGGGCCGGCGGGATTGGCGGAGATCGAGGCCGGGCTGCGGCGGTGGATCGAATTGGCGTCGACGGCATCGGACGGAATCTCGTTGCCCGGCCTGGCGGGGGCGTTGGACGCGGGCCGGGCGCTGCTGGCGCGGGCGGCCGCGACCGAGCACCCGGTACAGGCGGCGGCGCTCCTCCTCGAGGCGGCCGACCGGCTGCGGGAGACGACGCCGGACGCGGTCGCGCGGCGAATGATCCGTCAGGTCGAAGAGGCGATGGCCGCCGAGCGCGGGCGCGCGGATGGCGAGCAGAGTGCGGCGCGACGCCGGGCCGAACGGCTTCTGCGAGGCGCGCGCGAGGCGCTTGCCGAGGGGGACCCTGTCCTCGCCATTCGCAGGGCTTACTACGCACGTCAGCTCCTCGGGCACTGAGCGGCCGCGGGCGTGGCGGGGCGCCCGGGCACCGTGGTGCGCGCGGAGGGGTACCACACGCTATGGAAACGCGACGTTTCTTCGGATGTCCGGGCGGGCGCCGGTTGATCGCGGCGCTCGTCGCGTGCGTTGCGATCTCGGTCCCGTCCCGCGGGGCGGCGCAGTCGGCGTCGGCCGCCGGTCCACTGGTCTACCGCGTACCCGTTTCCGGCACCATCGAGCTCGGCCTGGCGCCGTTCGTCGAGCGGAGCATCGCCGAGGCGGAGGCGGCGGGTGCGCGGGCGGTGGTCCTGGAGATCGAGACGCCCGGCGGGCGCATCGACGCGGCTCAGCGAATCGTGAACGCGATCGGGGCAGCGAAGATCCCGGTATACGCGTTCGTCAATCGGCGCGCGTTCTCCGCCGGCGCGATGATCGCCCTGGCCGCGGATGAGGTCTACATGATCCCGGGCGCGGTGATCGGCGCCGCGACGCCGGTCACGGGCGAAGGGGAGAAGGCGCCGGAGAAGATCGTCAGCGCGATGCGAAGCGAGATGCGCGCGCTCGCGGAGGCGCGCGGCCTCGATCCGCGCATCGCCGAGGCGATGGTCGACGAAGAGATCGAGATCCCGGGCGTCGTCGAGGCAGGTAAGCTGCTCACGTTGACCACCGAGGAGGCGGTGCGCGTCGGTTACGCGCGCGAGGTCGCCGGCTGGGATGCCCTGCTCGCTGCGCTCGAGTTGGAGGGCGCCGAGGTCTACCGCGCCGAGACGAACTGGGCGGAGTCCGTCGTGCGCTTCGTGACGCACCCGGTCGTCGCGCCGTTGCTCCTCTCCCTCGGGCTACTCGGCCTGATCGTCGAGATCAAGACCCCGGCGTTCGGGCTCGCCGGCCTCGCGGGGATCGCCTCGCTCGCCCTCTTCTTCGGGAGTCATATGATCCTCGGCCTTGCCGGGTGGGAGGAGGTGATCCTCCTCGTCGCGGGGCTCGCGCTGCTCGGGGTGGAGATCTTCGTCGTACCGGGCTTCGGGATATTCGGCGTGGCGGGGACCCTCGCCGTGCTCGCCAGCCTCTACCTGAGTCTCGTCGGAAACATGGCTACGGGGTTCGACCTCAGTCAGGCAGCGCTTATTCTCTCCACGGCGATCGCGTTGGTCCTGGTGGGCGCCTGGACCATCATCCGACTGCTCCCGCGCAACGAACGATTCCGCCGGTCCGGGATCATGCTCGGCGACAGTCTCTCCCGCGAGACCGGGTATCTCTCGGCGCCGGTGCGGCCCGACCTGGTCGGGCACGAGGGCGTGGCCCTGACCGACCTGCGGCCGGCCGGGACGGCGCAGATCGGGGACGAACGGGTCGACGTGGTCGCCGACGGAAGCTGGATCGAGCGAGGCACGCCGATCCGTGTGGTGCGCTCCGATGGCTACCGGCACGTCGTTCAGCCGGTGGGGTAATCCCAGGCGAGCGCTACGTGACGTTCCTCTGAACCAAGGCGGCTAATGGACGACATCATCATGCTCACGCCCCCGCTGCTGCTGATCGGCGCGGTGGTGGTCCTGGTTCTGCTGCTCTGGGCCGTGCCGGTCCGGCTGTGGATCGAGGCGGTGTTCGCCGGCGTGCGGGTCGGTCTCGGCGACCTGATCGGCATGCGCCTGCGGAAAGTGAACCCGGCCGCGGTGATCCGTCCGTTGATCGCCGCTACCAAGGCCGGCCTCGAGCTGACGACCAAGCAGCTCGAGGGGCACTACCTCGCGGGCGGGAGCGTCGACCGGGTGGTGAAGGCGCTGATCAGCGCGGACAAGGCCAACATCGACCTCTCGTTCCAGCAGGCGGCCGCGATCGACCTTGCCGGCCGCGACGTGCTCGACGCGGTGAGGGTCTCGGTGAACCCGAAGGTCATCGAGACGCCGAAGGTCGCGGCGATGGCGAAGGATGGCATCCAACTCATCGCGACCGCGCGGGTCACGGTCCGGGCGAACATCCACCGGCTGGTCGGCGGTGCGGGGGAGGAGACGATCCTCGCGCGCGTCGGCGAGGGGATCGTGTCGACGATCGGGTCGAGCGAGTCGCACAAGGCGGTGCTCGAGAACCCGGACAACATCTCCAAGACCGTGCTCGCCAAGGGGCTCGACGCGGGGACGGCGTACGAGATCCTCTCGATCGACATCGCGGACGTCGACGTCGGCAAGAACATCGGCGCCGAGCTGCAGACGGACCAGGCCGAGGCGGACAAGCGCATCGCGCAGGCGAAGGCGGAGGAACGGCGCGCGATGGCCGTCGCCGCCGAGCAGGAAATGCGCGCCAGGGTGGAAGAGATGCGCGCCCGCGTCGTGGAAGCCGAGGCGCAGATCCCTCTCGCCATCGCCGAAGCGTTCCGGCGCGGCAACCTTGGGATCATGGATTACATGAGGTACCGCAACCTACAGGCTGACACCGAGATGCGCCACGCGATCGCAGGTGGTGCTGGAGATGGCGGCGACCTGATCGACGAAGAAGGTCGATAGTGGAGGACCTCTACAGCCTCATCGTCCTCGTCGCCATCATCTGGTCGGTGATCGGCCGGGTGTTCGGCGGACGGCGGGGTCCGGGCGGGCCGGGCGTCCCGGCGCCCGGGCGGCGCCCGGGGGCCGGACTCCCCGAGCGAGCGCCGGGCGGCATCCCCGGACCGGCGGAGCCTAGGGAGGAAGAGGGCGAAGTGTCACCGGGGCCGGCCGCGCGGGGCGGTCCTGGCGCCGAGGACACGTCCGCAGCCGCGATGATCCCCGACGACCTCTGGGAGCTCCTGACCGGCGAGCGGCGGACGCCCGGGCCGGCGTGGGAGTCGGAGTCGTGGGTGGACCAGGCGACGTGGGAAGAGGAAGGGGTCGCGGCTGCCGCCTCGCCCGAACTCGCGCAGGATCGTTACGAGGCCGAGGCCCGGTCGCTCGAACGCATCGTCGCCGACCGCTACCCCGTCGTCGTGTCTCTGGAAGCGCCGCCGCTTCCCCCGGAGGAGCGTCATCGGCGGTTCCACGAAAAACTGGAGTCGTTGTCCGGCGCGCCGGAGGCGAGGCGACGGGCGCGGCTGCCCCGGTCGCTCGGAACGGGCGCCGCACTGCGCCGAGCCATGGTCCTTCGGGAGGTGTTGGGTCCGCCGAAAGCCCTGGAATAGCGCGTCGGATGGTGTTATGTTTAGTGGCTCGGCGATCGAGCGTCGGGCCACTGCCGGGGTGGCGGAATTGGTAGACGCACTCGACTCAAAATCGAGCGGGCGCAAGCCCATGCGGGTTCGAGTCCCGCCCTCGGCATAGGGGGGCCATGCCGGAACGTGGATCCGGCGGCCCCCTTTTTCGTTGGGCGCATCGGGGTCCGACCCGGGTGCGACGTGCCGGGCACGGCGCTTGCACGCGGACGTGTGGCCGAATGCCTTCTCGCGGGATTCGAGTGTCACCCCCGTGTTCGCGGAGGACCTCCCATGCTCTTCAGTCTTTCGATGTTCCCGATCGGCTCCGGCGATTCTCTCGTGGACCCGGTTTCCGAGGTCATCGACGAGATCGATCGCGCCGGGCTGCGGTATCGGGTCACGGGCGCCGACACCGTGATCGAGGGCGAGTGGGACGAGGTCATGCCGGTGATCCGCCGCGCGGAGGAGCGTCTCCGCGAGAAGCACGACCGGGTCTTCATGGTCATGACGCTCGACGACCACAAGGGCGCGAGGAATCGCCTCGAGGAGTCGGTAGCGGACGTCGAGGATCGGCTGGGGCGTTCGCTCTCGCATTGATGATACGCGGACCGCGGATCCTGCTCGTCATCCCGGACGACTGGCCGCGTGCGCTTCTTCGAGCCCGGCTCCGCGACCGGGGCTACCATGCCGTCGCGGCGCCGAGCGTGGATGCTTCGTTCGCGTACCCGGTGGGCGATCCGGAGACCGGTCCGATCCGGCTCGTGGTCCTGGACCAGAGGGCCTACGATCCCGAAGGTCTCGACCGGTTGCTGCAGCGTCACGATGGGGCGCGGGTCCTGCTGGTCGCGTCGACGACGAGCGAGGTCCTGCCGGGCCCCTGGACGGCGGTCCTGCGCCGCTCCGGGCATGTCGACGACGTCATGCGTGCCATTCGAGAGATCCTTCCTTTGGAGCCGGCTTCGAGCCGGCACGCCCGAGAGTGATGCCTTGCCAGGCGACTCCGTGAAGGGCCGGGGCGGTACCGGTCCGGCCATCGGCGACCGGCTTCCGCCGCTCACCCTCCCCCGTGCACGGGATGGCGTTCCGGTGGCGTGGCGCGCGCCGCAACGCGGGGCGCCGGTCGTGGTGTTCCTCGCGGACGTCGCTTCGGGGCGCGACTACGTTCGAGAGCTGGCGACCTGGGAACCCCGGCTGCGCCAATGGGCGGGCCGGCCCCTCGTGGTGCTCCCCGGGAATGCGGGCCCCGACGGGGAGGGAGCGGAGCTGGAGGGTCGGGGGGTCGAGTTCATGGTCGACCCGAATGGCGAGGCGCATCGGCGGTGTGGTGTGGGGGAGGGGGAGGCGGCAGTCTTCATCGCGGACCGGTGGGGGCAGATCTACGCCGTCGAGCGGGCGTCTTCCGAGGCCGGGCTGCCCGGGGTCGAAGAGATCGAGGAGTGGATGCGATACCTGTCGACGCAGTGCCCCGAATGTGGAGTCCCTGACGAGCCCGGGCGCGGCGAATGGGAGGCGAAATGAAGACGGAAGTCCCGACGGAAGGCGGCGCCGCCGAACGATACCTCCGCGATGCCGAGATCTGGGGTGCACACAACTACCGGCCGCTCCCGGTCGTGTTGACCCGGGGGGATGGCGTCTGGGTCTGGGATGTCGACGGTCGGCGGTACCTGGACATGCTGTCGGCGTACTCGGCGCTGAACCACGGGCACGGGCACCCGCGGATCGTCGCGGCGCTCGCCGAGCAGGCCGAGCGGCTTGCCCTGACGTCGCGCGCGTTCCACAACGACCAGTACGCCCCGTTCCTGAAGGAGCTGTGCGAGCTCACGGGGTACGCCAAGGCGCTTCCGATGAACACGGGCGCCGAGGCGGTGGAGACGGCGATCAAGGCGGCGCGGAAATGGGGGTACGAGCGCAAGGGCGTGCCCGCGGGCGAGGCGGAGATCCTGGTTTGCGAAGGGAACTTCCATGGCCGTACTACGACGATCGTCGGATTTTCCTCCGAGCCTCTGTACCGGGATGGCTTCGGCCCGTTCGCCCCGGGGTTCCGGCTCATCCCCTACGGAGACGCGGATGCGTTGGAGGCGGCGATCACGGATCGTACGGTCGCCTTCCTGGTCGAGCCGATCCAGGGCGAGGCGGGGGTGGTCGTCCCGCCGGACGGCTACCTGAAGCGCGTCGAGGAAACGTGCCGCCGCCGGGGCGTCCTGCTGATGGCGGACGAGATCCAGACGGGCCTCGGCCGGACCGGTCGGCTCCTGGCTTGCCAGTGGGAAGACGTCCGACCGGACGTGCTCATCCTGGGGAAGGCGCTCGGCGGCGGGGTCTACCCGGTGTCGGCGGTTCTCTCGGACGCGGAGGTCATGGATGTCTTCACGCCGGGGACCCACGGCTCCACGTTCGGCGGCAATCCGCTCGCGGCCGCGGTGGCGCGCGAGGCGCTCCGCGTCCTTGTGGAGGAGGGGCTCGCGGAGCGGGCAGCCACGCTCGGCCCGTGGTTCATGGAGGAGCTCCGGTCGATCCGCGCCGAGGCGGTGGCCGAGGTGAGAGGGCGCGGCTTGCTGATCGGCGTCGTCATCCGGGAGGAGGCCGGCACGGCGCGGAAGTACTGCGAGGCGCTCATGCGGCGCGGGATCCTCGCCAAGGAGACACACGACCAGGTGGTGCGCTTCGCACCGCCGCTCGTGATCGACCGATTGGAGCTGGAGCGGGCGCTGCCCGTGATCCGGGACGTGCTCTGCTCCGGCGGCGATTGAGCCGCCTCAAACGGCGGCCTGGTCGACTCCGGCGGGGAATCGAGCCGTCGCCCCGAGGTCTACGGGCGTGCTGACCTGGATGAACCGCGCCCAGTCGCGGTCGATCGGCACCGTGCGGCCCGCCGCGGTGTCGAGGAGGAGGTGGGACGCCGAACCGGAACGGCAGTGGACGACGTCGCCTTCCCGTACGCCGAGGTCCCTGCAGAGGGATCGCAGGGTGCCGAAGAGAATACGCCTGATGAGGACGACGTCGCCCGTGCGCGTGGCCGCCAGACTGCGGACCGGCTCTGGTGAGACGCCGCTGGGCATGGGGCTGCTCCCGCGTGGCAGGTGGGGATGAAAAAAAGGCGCCGGAACCGGCGCCTTCGCGCATCGAACCCGGATGCAACAACAATGCCCGATGTGCGCCCCGGAGGCCGGGTTCCGCCACCCAGTCGGAGAGATGGGAGGGCTGGATCGAGTCCCGCCGAGCGCCCTCCGCGCGATGGTCACCCTCCGGATGTGCCAGGCTTGTTGCCCTTTCCCTTGCCGCGCGGCGGATAGGGGGCCCCGGCGGGGAGCGGCGGCTGGTCGACCGACCCCGCGCCGCGTCGATTGTCATTGGCGGGTACCGCGGCGGGGCGTCGCGCGGCGGCCGGCCCGTGGCCCGCTCGAACGGCGGAGGCGACCGCGGCGGCCGCCTGCGCGGGGAGAGCGCCTTCGCGGATCAGTCGCTCCACGGCTGCGGGGAGTTCGCGGAGCTGATCGGGGCGAGCGCCGAAGCTGCGCCAGGCAGCCAGGACGTCGAGGGCCACGTCGACGGGCACGCCGCGGTCCAGGAGGTCCGCCAGCGTGTGAACGGCGAGAGCGATCGGCTCGCCCGAGGCGGAGCCGCCGTGGAGGGTACGAATCGCGTCCTCGGGAACGCCCCGCCGGATCGCGTCGGCCACGGCCGTGACATCGGCCGGCGCCGCGGTACCGGACCGCACGACGAGCGCGTAGGCGCGCTCGAGGTCTTCCGCGAGCTGCCTCACGACGGCCAGTATCCGTTCGGCCGGCACTCCCTTGGCTGCGCCCTCGAGCGCTTTGTCCACGAGCGGCTCGGTCGGCAGCCCGCGGGCGCGGGCGGCTTCCACGGCGCGTTCGAGGTCGCGCATGGCGTCGGGTGGGAGCACGGCTCTGGCGCGTGCCAGATTGCCCTTGACCTGCGCCGCCAAGGCGTGCTCCACCATGGCCGGGATCGTTCCGGCACCGATGGAGGCCAGGAGGCCTAGGGCTATGACCGTTCGTCTCATTCGGACCCCCAAGAGGGCGTGAAGTTCGTGCATTCTCATAGACGCGCGGGCCGGGAAGCGGGTCACGGCCCCTCCTGTATCACGAAGCTCGCGTTTTTCCTGCCCCATCCGTCGTCGACGAGTCCGGGCGCGTGACCCGGCACGAACCAGCGTTCGCCGTCGAGCAGGAAGCCGAAGTGGTGGATCCCCGGCTCGAGAACGAGGTCCAAGACCCAAAGGTCTCGATCGCGCCTCATCGGGCGGGGCTGCCAATCGGTGAAACTGCCGGCGAGTGCGACGCGCTCTGCGACGCCTCCGGCGATCTGGAAGCGGACCCTACGCCCGCGGCCGACCCGCTCGGCCACCTCGACGACGGGCAGATCCTGGGTTCGTCGGCTCCGTGCGACCCGCCAGCTCATGCCGAGGCTCGCCGTCGAACTCCTTGGTGTTCCCAAGAGCGGATCGGTGCGCCCCGTCTCCACGCTCGCATAGGCGACCAGCCGCGAACTTACGCGCGTCGAGATCGCCGCCGAGATGTCGAGTTCGCCATCGATGGGCGTGCGCCAGTACGTCGCATTGAGCGAGATGGCCGCGGGCCCGATCGCGAATCGGCCCGACGTGCCCACGGCGGCGAAGGTCCCGTCGACCGTGCCGTTGATCGCGTCGTAGACCGCGATCGACCCCTCCAGCCACGTCGACCCCACGCCGCGGCCGAGGGCAAGGCCGCCCCCGGTCAAACGAAGGCCGCCCTCGAGGTCCGATATGGCGTTGGCCTGCGCCCCTTTCTCGGCCGGTCCTCCGATGCGCCAGCCCCCGCGCGAGACCTCCGCGACGGCCGAAACCGTGAACGGACCGACCGCCCGGACCGCCCTGGGGGCGAAGCGGAGCGCGTGGGCGCGGTACGTATCTGGCCGGGCGTGGTGGATGCCGAACCACTCGACGCGGCCATCGACGAGCCAGGATCCCATCCGCCGTGTGAACGTTCCGCCGCCGACGCCGCTCAGCCATCGGCTCCCGGTCGCGTCGGCGCTCCGGCCGCCGTGCGCCGAGAGGTCCAGGGCCAACGGGCCTGCCCGGTCGACGAGGAGTCGGCCGCCGATCCACCCGAGCATGCTCGGCTCGAGCCCGAGCACGGCTGCCGGCGGCCGGGCATGTGCCGCTGCCCCATCGAGCCAGAACTCGACAGACTGCGCCGCCGCCGGCCCGACGCCGCCGGCCAGGGCGGCGAGGGCGATGGCCGCGGGGCGTGCAAGGCGTCGCCTCAGGAGGTCCTCCCCATGGGTGCAATGACGTTCACGAGTGCGTTGCGCATGCCGAACCCGTCGTCGATGTAGCGCTCGGCTCTCGGGTCGGTCTCCCACCGCTCGCCATCGACGAGGAACATGTATTTGTGCATCCCGGGCGGAATCGGAAAGAGCCCGGTCCAGACGCCGTCACCATCGGGGTCGCGCAGGAGGTAGCGCTCGGGATCCCAGCCGTTGAAGTCGCCGGCGAGAGCGACGGAGCGCGCTTCGCCGGTGAAGATGAACTGTACGTAGACCACGGGCTCCCCGACATCGGGCAGCGCACCGGTCGCCGTGGGCCCCGCGTGACCCGGTTCCACGTGCCCGGCCCGGTCCAAGACGGGAAGCGCCACGAGGAGCATGACGGCCACGGCGCCGACCAGGCCAACGATCGGGCGGACACGGATGGATCGCGGCTCGAGGAGCCACCGCACGACCCGATTCCAGAGCGGGGGCAACGGCGCCGGCGGGAGCTGGTTCATCACCTGCGCCTCGATCCAGGCCGGCGCGCGGTCCTCCCGCAGGACCGCAAAGTCGGCCATGATCTTGTCCCAGGCGTCGGCCTCGCCGCGGAGTTCCGGCGGCATCGCCTCGGCCGGGAGGTCGCCATCCAGATAGCGGTGCAGGTCTTCGTGCATCACAGCACCTCCTCGAGTTGCGCCCTCAGCGCCTCACGGGCGCGGAGCACCCGCATCTTGAGGGCCGGTATGGACACGTCGAGTCGCTCGGAAATCTCTTCGTACGACAGCCCCTCGACGTGCTTGAGCAGGAATGCCTCCCTCTGAATGGGCGGTAGTCTGTCGAGCGCCCTGCGGAGGAGCTTCCGCAATTCCTGACGTTCGGCATCCAGAGCCGGGTTCTCGGCGGAACGGGCCGGCGGCACGTCCACGCTGTCGAGGCTCACGTCCTTCCGGCGGCGGCTCTTCAAGTGGTCCTTGCACCGGTTCGCGAGGATGCGGAACAACCATGCCCCGAAACGCTCCGGGTCGCGGCACCTGTGGATGTGGGAATACGCCTTGACCAGCGCGCCCTGGACCAGGTCCGCGGCCGTGTCGGCATGGCCGATCATGCGGAGGGCATGGCGATACAGCCCGTCCTGATAACGGCGCACGAGGATCCGGTATGCTTCCCGATCGCCCGCCTTCACCCGGGCCACGACCGCGCCGTCGCTCGGTTCCGTCGGTGATTCCTGCATTGCGGAACGTCTCACTTCCCAGGACGAGGAATCGTCCACAAAGTCACTCGAAATCGCCCGGCACCCGGCCTTGCAAAGGCGAACACCCGCAAGTATACTGGCGCTCCGGCCGAAGTTCCGCCCTCGCGCCACGGGGCTGGCTGCCCCGCCGACGGCGGAGGCAGTCGGCCCCGTTCATGTGTGTGAGGGCCCGGCCGACCGTGTTGCAACCAGAGCCGAGCATACTTCCGCCCCGGAGGTTTGGGACATGGCAAGTCGTGGGTTGGAGGGCGTCGTCGTTGCTGAGACTCGCCTGAGCAAGATTTATGGCGAGCAAGGGCGTCTACTCTACAGCGGATACGAGATCGAGGACCTTGCTGAAAATACGACGTTCGAGGAGGTTTGCCACCTGCTGTGGCACGGGTCGCTTCCGAATCGTCGGCAACTCGAAGAGCTGAGCAGCCAGATGGCCAAGGCGCGGGCGGTCGAGCCGGAGCTGATCCAGCTGCTCCGCATGCTGCCCGCGAGCACGCACCCGATGGCCGCGCTGCGCACGGCGGCGTCCGCGCTCGCGTCGTTCGATCCCGAGGCGGAGGACATGTCGCGGGAAGCGAACCTGCGCAAGGCGGTCCGGATCACGGCCAAGTTGCCGACGCTGACCGCCGCGTTCGACCGGCTGCGTAACGGCAAGGAGCCGGTGGCGCCGCGCGAGGATCTGTCGCACGCCGCGAACTTCCTCTACATGCTGCGCGGCACGGAGCCGGACGAGCTGGAGACGCGCATCATCGACGCCGCGCTCATCCTGCACGCGGAGCACGGGATGAACGCGTCGACCTTCGCGGCGCGGGTCACGGTCGCGACGCTGTCGGACATGCATTCGGGCGTGACGTCCGCGATCGGCACGCTCAAGGGCCCGCTGCACGGCGGCGCGAACGAACGGGTCATGCACATGCTGCAGGCGATCGGCTCGGTCGAGAACGTCGACGGTTGGATCCGCGACGCGCTCGACCGCAAGGAGCGGATCATGGGCTTCGGCCACCGGGTCTACCGCGCCCTCGATCCGCGCGCGCCGATCCTCAAGCGGCTTGCCGAGGAGCTCTCGAGCCGGGGCGGCAACACCAAGTGGCTCGAGATCTCCGAGCGGATCCAGGCGGTCATGGCCGAGGAGATGGAGCGCCGCGGGAAGCAGATCTATCCGAACGTCGACTTCTTCAGCGCGTCCGTCTACTACACGCTCGGGATCCCGATGGACATGTTCACGAACGTGTTCGCGTGCGCCCGGGCGGCCGGGTGGACGGCCCACATCATCGAGCAGCTCGACGACAACCGGCTGATCCGACCGAAGGCCGATTACATTGGTCCCGAGGGGCTGAAGGTCCCGCCGATCGACGAGCGAGCCTGACGAAGGGAGCGAAATGAGCCAAGGCTACCGGTTTGCGCGGATCCCGGACAGGGGCGAGCCGATCGCGGTCGAGGGCGGCGCGCTGCGGGTCCCGGACCGGCCGATCATCCCGTTCATCGAGGGGGACGGCACCGGGCCGGACATCTGGCGTGCGACGAAGCGGGTGCTCGAGGCCGCGGTCCGGAAGGCGTACGAGGGCCAGCGCGAGATCCAGTGGATGGAGGTCTACGCTGGCGAGAAGTCGGTCGAGGTCACGAAGGAGTGGCTTCCGGACGAGACTCTGCAGGCGCTGACCGAGTTCAAGGTCGGGATCAAGGGTCCGCTGACGACGCCCGTCGGGGGCGGGATCCGGTCCCTCAACGTGACGCTGCGCCAGGTCCTGGACCTGTACGCGTGCATTCGGCCCGTGCGGTACTTCGACGGCGTGCCTTCGCCGATGAAGGAGCCGCAGCTGGTGGACGTCGTGATCTTCCGGGAGAACACGGAGGACGTCTACGCCGGGATCGAGTGGCCGGCCGGCAGCCCGCAGGCTGACCGGGTCCGGAGCTTCCTCGTGGAGGAGTTCGGCGTCGACATCCGGGAGTCGAGCGCGATCGGGATCAAGCCGATGAGCGAGTACGGCTCGAAGCGGCTGATCCGTGCGGCGATCCGGTACGCGCTGCAGCGCGGCCGCCCGTCGGTCACGCTGGTCCACAAGGGGAACATCATGAAGTTCACCGAGGGCGCGTTCCGCGATTGGGGGTACGAGGTCGCGCGGGAGGAGTTCGGCGACCGGACGATCCCCGAAGCGGAGGCGACGGGCGACGCCGGCGGCAAGGTCGTCATCAAGGACCGGATCGCGGACGCGATGTTCCAGCAGCTCCTGCTGCGTCCGGCGGAGTACAGCGTTTTGGCGATGCCGAACCTGAACGGCGACTACATGTCGGATGCCGCGGCGGCGCAGGTCGGCGGGCTGGGGATGGCACCGGGCGCGAACGTGGGCGAGGAGGTCGCGGTCTTCGAGGCGACGCACGGCACCGCGCCGAAGTACGCGGGGCTCGACAAGGTGAACCCCGGGTCGCTGATCCTGTCGGGCGTCATGATGCTCGAGCACCTGGGCTGGGACGAGGCCGCGAAGCTGGTCGTGCGCGGGCTGGAGCGAGCGATCCAGGTGAAGACGGTCACGTACGACCTCGCGCGCCAGATGGAGGGCGCGACGGAGGTGTCGACGTCCGGTTTCGGCGACGCGATCATCGCGAACATGTGATGGGGCGAAAGGCCCAGCCCTGGTCGGGAGTGGGCGGCGGGGCGAGCGGTCGAGCACCGGTCGCCCCGCTTTTTCGTTAAGGTGGCGGGCGCCGTTCGCTTAGCCGGCCCCCGAGGCGCAAATGCCGCGGGGACCGGATCTTTGAGCGAGCGGCCGCTGTAGAACGGCGACAAACACGGTGGACGTATGAAACGGTTCGGAATCGAAGTCATCCAGGCGACGGCGGCGGAGCAGGCGACGCCGCTCCTCGTGCTTCCGCTCTTCGAGGGCGATCGTGAGCCGGTCGGCTCGGCCGCCGAGGTCGACGCCCGGATGGGGGGCGAGCTCGCGCGCGTGCTGAGCCGCGGCGATTTCAAGGGGAAGCGCGACGAGGCGCTGATCCTGTACCCGCGCGCCGGCGAACTCGGTGCCGAGCGGGTGCTGCTCGTGGGCCTCGGGAAGGAGGTCGACGCGAAGGCGGAGAGCGTGCGGCGTGCGCTGGGCACGAGCGTGCGGCAGGCGGAGCGGCTGGGTGTCGCGGCGCTGGCGGTCTCGCTCGACGTGCTGGACCGGGTAGCCGATCGGCTCGGCGCCGAGTCGGCGGCGCAGGCGGCGACCGAGGGTGCGGTCCTGGCGGCATGGGAGTATCGCGAGTTCAAGACGACGCAGCAGGAGGACGCGCCGCGCACGCCCGTCGCCTCCCTCACGCTCCTCGCCCGCGGCGGGGCCGAAGCGGAGGCGTTCGCCCGCGGGTCGCGCTACGGCGAGGTCGTCGCCCGGGCCGAGAACCTGGCGCGCGAGCTCGCGGCCACGCCGGGGAACGTGGCCACGCCGTCGCATCTGGCGGCTACGGCCGAGCGGATCGCCGCGGAGCACGGGCTGGAGGTCACGGTGCTCGATCGCGAAGCGATGCGCCGCGAGGGGATGGGCGCCCTGCTGGCGGTGGCGCAGGGGAGCGACGAGGAGCCGCGCTTCATCGTGCTCGAGTACCGGGGTGCTGAGGGCGGCGATGGGCCGCTGGTGCTCGTGGGGAAGGGGATCACGTTCGACACCGGCGGGATCTCGATCAAGCCGGCCGCCGGGATGGAGGACATGAAGTTCGACATGTCCGGCGCCGCGGCGGTGCTCGGGGCGATGCAGGCCATTGCCGAACTGGGGCTCCCGGCCCACGTGGTCGCGCTGATCCCGTCGACGGAGAACATGCCGTCCGGGCGTTCGCTCAAGCCCGGCGACATCGTGCGCAGCCACGCGGGGAAGACGATCGAGGTCGTCAACACCGACGCGGAGGGGCGGCTGATCCTGGCGGATGCGCTGTCGTACGCGCAGCGCTACAAGCCGCGCGCGATCGTCGATGCGGCGACGCTGACCGGCGCGTGCGTGATCGCGCTGGGCCACGAGGCGATCGGGCTCATGGGGAACGACGATGCGCTGATCGAGGAGGTGCGCGCGGCCGGAGAGCGGACGGGCGAGCGCTGCTGGCCGCTCCCGCTGTGGGACGAGTACCGTCGCCAGATCGACAGCGATTACGCGGACCTCAAGAACTCTGGTGGCCGTCCCGCCGGGACGATCACGGCCGGCTGGTTCCTCAAGGAGTTCGTGGGCGACGTCCCCTGGGCGCACCTCGACATCGCGGGCACCGCCTACGGCGACAACCCGCGGCCCTACCACAGGAAAGGGTCGACCGGCGTGCCGACCAGGCTTTTCGTCGATTGGGTGAGGGCCCGGGTCGAGAAGTGATGTCGGAACGCGGGGGCGTGGCCCGGTGCCGGGTCTGGAGCATCCTCCTCGGATCGGTCGCGGCGGTGACGTGGGCCGGCGCGGCGCTCGCCCAGGTGCCGGCTACGCCGCCGGACACCGTGGCCGTGGACACGGCGGCGGCCGCGCCGGACTCGCTCGGTGTGGCGGGAGACACGGCCGCCGTGGCCGACACGCTCCGGCCGGTCGACGTCGTGCAACGATTCCCGCGCGGCGCGGCCCCCTCGTGGCGTGCCGGCGTATGGGAGTGGGATCGCGCCGCACTGCACGCCGCCGGCGCGACGACGCTGACCGATCTGCTCGAGCGCATTCCCGGCGTCCAGCCGCTGCGCTTCGGCATGGACGCGAGCCCGGAGGCCGTCTCGGCGTGGGGGATGGGCGGCGCCCGGCTCGAGATCGTCCTCGACGGATTCGTCCTCGATCCCCTCGATGCGGGCACGTTCGACCTCGCCCGCATGGAGCTGGTGGCTCTCGAGCGGGTCCGTGTCGAGCGGCGGGCCGGGCGCGTGCGGATCGAGCTGGAAACGATCGCGCCGACGGAACCGGAGCCGTACTCCGTCGTCGAGGCCGGGATCGGGGAGCCGGACAACGCGAAGATGCTCCGGGGCGCGTTCCAGACGCCCTGGGTTTTGGGCGGGCCGTTCTCGGTTGGGATCGACCGGGTCGACTCGGACGGGCTCCAGCGCGCGGAGCCGGCGAACACCTTCGCGACCTGGCTCAAGTGGGGACGGGTCGTGGGGAGCACGGCGCTGCAGCTGGAGCTGCGAAGGGCGAGCTTCGGGCGTCAGCTCGAGGACGGATCGGTGGTGGACGGCTCGCGGCAGGACTGGGTGCTGCGCGCCCGGGGCGCGCCGCTCGAAGGCCTTTCCACCGAGATGTTCTTCGGGACGTCGTCGATCGACGAGTCGCCGGGCGCGAGCGGCCGCGTCGTCGACGACGCCGACGCGGGTGAGCGGGTCGCGATGTCGTCGGTACAGGCGGGCGTCCGTGCGGCGTTCGAGACGGAGCGCCTGTGGAGCCAGGCCTCGGTGCGGCTGCGGAGTCACACGGCGCTCCCCGTCATCGAGACCGAGGTGGCGGGCGGCGCGAGGCCGGTCGGCCCGTTCGAGGTGAGCGGGGCGTTCACCTGGTCCGACTGGCGGGCGGCGGGTGGCGCGGCCGCGTACAGCGCGCGGGCCGAGCTCGGCCCGTTCCATGGGCTTCGCCCGTTCGCCGAGTACTCGGGAGGGCGGCGCGGCGTGCCGTTCCTCTTCGACGTCGCGGACCGGCCCGTCCTGACCGAGCAGAGTTCGGTCCGGGTAGGCGGCGACTTCCAGCGGGGCGGCCTGCACCTCGGCGGAGCCTTCGTCGCGGTGTCGGCGGACTCGCTGGCGTCGTACGGCCTCCCGTTCGACCGCGGATTCGGCCTCTTCCCGGGCGGGGAAGCGACCGGGTGGGAGGCGACGGCACGGATCCCGCTCTTCTGGGAGCCCCTCTCCCTCGAGGGCTGGTACGCGCGCTGGACGGATGCGTCGCACTGGATCTATACGCCCGGCGAGGCGTGGCGGGCCGGCCTGGTCTACTCGCACTCCCCGCTCCCGAGCGGCAACCTCGACCTGTTCGCGCGCCTCGAGGCGCGTCACAGGGGGGCCATGGCCGTGCCGACGGGCGCGGCGCAGACGGAGGTCGTGCCCGGGAACACGGTCTTCGACTTCTACTTGCAGATCCGCGTGCTGACCGTGAGGGCATTCCTCCTATGGGAGAATCTGTTCCTGCGGCCCGACGTCCAGGACTTCCCCGATCGGGCGTTCTTCCGGCAACGCCTGTATTACGGCGTGAAATGGGAGTTCAGGAACTGACCCGGCGCGGCCTCGGTCGCGTTGACCGATGCCGATGGCGGCGGTAGCTTACGCCGGCTCAGCGGAGGGACGATGATTCGAAGTATGACCGGTTTCGGCACGGCGGAGCGCGACACGGCCGCCGGCCGCGTTCGGGTCGAGATCAAGACCGTCAACCACGACACATTCCGCGTCAGTTTCCGGCTCCCGCCGTCTCTCGAGATGGCGGAGCCGCAGATCCGGGAATGGCTGCGCCCGTACGTCCAGCGGGGGCAGGTTCATTACGCGTTGAGGGTGGAGCCGGTCGAGGTCGCCGCGGGCACGACGCTTCGGCTCGACGAGGAGCGGGTCCGCGAGTACATCGGCGTGCTCGGGATGCTGAAGGAGCGATTCGGGCTGCCGGGCGACGTCGACGTGGCGATGCTGAGCCGGTACCACGACATCATCATCCGGAACGACGACGACGGCCCGGAGATCGATCTCGAGGCGGTGCGCGAGGCGACGGAAGAGGCGGCCCGGGGCGTCGTCGCCCTGCGGGAGGAAGAGGGGCGACGGCTCGAGGCGGACCTCAACGGGCGGCTGGAGGCGATCGAGGCCGCGCTCGAGGTCGTGGCCGAGCGTGCGCCGGTGCGGTTGGTCGAAGAGCGGGACCGCCTGCGCGCGGCGATCGCCGAGCTGGCGGCGGGCGTAGCGGTCGACGAGGAGAGACTCGCCCGCGAGATCGCTTACCTGGCCGAAAAGTGGGACATCAGCGAGGAACTCGTGCGGTTGCGTTCGCACATCGCGCTCTTCCGCGAGACACTCGCCCTGGACGCCGCGGAGCCGGTCGGCAGGCGGCTCCGGTTCGTGAGCCAGGAGATGCTGCGCGAGGCGAACACGATCGGCGCGAAGGCGAACGACGTGACGATCCAGCACCGGGTGATCTCGATCAAGAACGAAATCGATCGGCTGCGCGAGCAGATCGAGAACGTGGAGTGACGGTGCTGGGGCGGCCATTTCCACTGGTGATCGCGGCGCCGAGCGGCGCCGGCAAGACGAGTCTGGCGCGGGCGCTCGTCGAGCGGCGTCGGGACGTGGTGTTCTCGATCTCGGCCACGACGCGCCCGCGGCGTGATTACGAGGTCGACGGGAAGGACTACTTCTTCGTCGACGACGCCGGCTTCGACCGGATGATCGAGACGGGCGAGCTCCTCGAGTGGGCGACGGTGCACGGTCGGCGGTACGGCACGCCGCGCGAGGGCGTAACCCGGGGATTGGATCAAGGGCTGGTCGTGGTACTGGACATCGACGTCCAGGGCGCACGGCAGGTGCGTGAGCAGTTCCCGGACGCGGTGCTCGTATTCATCCTGCCGCCATCGGCGAGCGAGCTGGAGCGGCGCCTGGCCAAGCGAGGGAGCGAGGCGCGCGAGGAGGTCGAGCGGCGGCTCGCCGGGGCGCGAAGGGAACTGCCGCTAGCGGCCGGATTCGATTATGTTGTGGTGAACGACGACTTCGAGCGTGCGGTCGGCGCGCTCGAGGCGGTCGTCACCGCAGAGCGGCACCGCCGTTCGCGCATGGTCGATCTGGAGCTTGAGCTCATGCGTCTGGACACCGAGCTCGGACGAATCCTCGATAGGAGGGACTAGATGCAGGTCTTCACGCCAAGTGAAGTCGCGAAGCATGCCGGGAGCAAGTACCTGGGCGTGCTCGTGGCCGCCCGGTACGCGCGCGAGCTGAATGCGCTCCCCTCGGAGGCGGTACCGGAAGGGCTCGAGAAGAAGCTGACGACCCGTGCGGCCGAAGCGCTGGTCGCCGGGAACATCGAATTCCGGCTGATCAAGCGTCGCAAGACGGCCGTCTGACAGGCCATGGGCGGAGGGCTGACGCCGCGGCGGCCGTGGAAGGGGCGCCGGGTCGTGCTCGGGGTCACGGGCGGGATCGCTGCGTACAAGGCGGCGCAGATCGCCCGGGACCTGACGCAACTCGGCGCGACGGTCGACGTGGTGCTCACGCGCTCCGCCCATGCGTTCATCGGCCCGGTCACGTTCGAAGCGTTGACCGGGCGTCCCGTCCGTGACGACATACTCGCGCCGGGGCACGCGCTGGATCACATCCGCCTGGCGCGTGAGGCGGATGTCGTGTGCATCGCGCCGGCCACCGCCGACTTCCTTGCCCGGGCCGCCGGCGGCCGCTCGGACGACCTCCTGACCGCCATCCTCCTGGCGACCCGTGCGCCGGTGCTGCTGTGCCCGGCGATGAACGATCGGATGTGGTCGCACCCCCAGACCCAGGCGAACGTTCGGCACTTGCGAGAGGCGATCGGCTACGAGATCGTCGGCCCGGCGACGGGGCCGCTCGCGTTCGGGGAAGGGGAAGGCCCCGGCCGGATGGAGGAGCCATCCACCATCGTGGAGCACATCGGCCGGGCGCTGGAGGGTGACACGCCGTTCCGTGGCCGGACCGTGGTGGTCACGGCCGGGCCGACGAGGGAGGCCGTGGATCCGGTGCGGGTACTCACGAATCGGTCGTCGGGTCGGATGGGGTTCGCGCTGGCGCAGGCCGCATGGCGGCGCGGGGCGGACGTGGTCCTGATCGCCGGGCCGACGAGCGTGCCGGCCCCGGCGGGGCCGACGCTCCGTCGCATCGAGACGGCGGAGGAGATGCTCGCCGCGGTTCGGGAGGCGCTGCCCGACGCCGATGCGCTGATCATGTCCGCGGCGGTCGCCGACTTCCGGCCGTCGCGGCCGGCCGGCGAGAAGATCAAGAAAGAGCACGCGCCGGACGCGATCGAGCTGGAGCCCGCGCCCGATGTGCTGCGCGGGTCGCGGGACGCCCGGCCCGCGGGGTTGGTCGTCGTCGGGTTCGCGCTCGAGACCGAAAATGCCCGGGCGCACGCGCGCCGGAAGCTGGAGTCGAAGGCGCTCGACCTCGTCGTGCTGAACGAGGCCGGCGCTCCCGGCGCCGGGTTCGAGGTCGAGACGAATCAGGTCGTGCTGATCGACGCCCGGGGCGGCGAGGAGGCGCTCCCGCTCATGACGAAGGACGACGTCGCCGAGGCGATCCTCGACCGCGTCGCCCCCCTCCTGGAACGCCGGCCGTGAGCGTGGATCTCGACCTACTGAGAAGGTATCTCCGACAGCGCCGCGACCTCGGGGAGCGGGAGTTCTACTTCGACGGGATGACCGGCGCGGAGGTGATCGCTGCGCTGCGGTCGATCGCGGCGGGAGGGCTGCGGCGCCCCGCGGCGGAGGCGGCGCCCGAGCGCGGGGGCGTTGCGGCATCCGCCGGGGCCGCGGGCGCCGCGGGATCCGCCGCCGGCGCCGAGCCGGCGCCCGCCGGCGGCTCGAACGTCGTGCCGACCGCTGACGCTCCGCCCGGTCCGATCCGTGGCGCCGGGCCCGCCGCCGAAGGGCTGCGCGTCCTTGCCGCGGAAGCGGCCGGGTGCACACGGTGCCGCCTGCACGCTGGGCGCAGCTCGGTCGTCTTCGGCGAGGGGAACCCGAATGCGGAGCTCGTCGTCGTCGGGGAGGCGCCGGGCTTCGAAGAGGACCGGACCGGCCGGCCGTTCGTAGGGCCGGCCGGCAAGCTCCTCGACCTGCTGCTGCTCAGCGTCGGTTTTCCGCGCGAATCCGTCTACATCTGCAACGTCCTCAAGTGCCGACCGCCCCAGAACCGCGATCCCCAACGCGACGAGATGGAGGCGTGCACGGGCTACCTGCACCGTCAGCTCGAGCTGATCGAGCCGCGCGTGCTCCTGGCGGTCGGGAAATTCGCCGCGCAGACGTTGACGGGGAGCGACGCGAGCATTGGCAGGCTCCGCGGCCGCGTCCACGAGTACATGGGCATTCCCGTCGTCGCCACGTACCACCCCGCCTACCTGCTGCGCAGCCCGGACCGGACGCGCGCTGCGTGGCAGGACCTGCAGTTCATGCGCGAAGTCCTCGACGGCGCAACGCGGTAGAGTGCCGGGGTTGACGGGGTGGTGGCGAGGGCGCACCTTCCACCGAACCGGCGGGCGGCCCCCTCTCACGTCGTCCGCCGCCGGGCGTGCGCCGCGCGCAACGGCGTCCGGGGCGCGCCCGGCATCCCTGCGTGCCGCCCGTCACCGGGCGCACACCGTCTGCGGAAAACCGACTAGCGCGCGCCCTTCCCACATCGAGCGGCCCGCGCGGCGACGCGTGGTGGGTCGATGGCGGGGCGGGCAACGCGCGCGTTCCATGAAAATCCACGATCACAATGGAGTCGAGCAGTCGATGAACAGGCGTGACGTCCGCGAGTCGGGCGGGGTGGCGACGATGCCCGTGTCGGATCGCCAGCCGCCGTACGCGCCTGAGGCGGAAATCGCCGTCCTGGGGGGTATGCTCATCGACCCCGACGCGGTCTCGAAGGCGATCGAGATCGTCGACGATTCGATGTTCTACCGGGAGGCGAACCGCCGCGTCTTTCGGGCGATGGCTCGCCTGTTCCAGCAGGGGCAGGTCATCGACCCGGTCACGGTCAGCGAGGAGCTCAAGAAAAACGACGAGCTGGAGGCCGCCGGGGGGATGGCGTACCTGGCGGAGCTGCTGGACGCCGTGCCCACCGCGGCGAACCTGGAGTACCACGCGCGGATCGTACGGGAGCGGGCGCTGCTGCGACGGCTGATCGACGCGGCGTCGCAGATCATCCGGGACTCGTACGAGGTGGGCGACCGCACCGTCGACCAGGTGCTCGACCAGGCCGAGCAGCGGATCTTCCAGGTCGCGCAGTCGCACGAGCGCGAAGGGTTCGTCTGGATCAAGAAGGTCCTCTACCCGACGTTCGAGCGGATCGAGCAGCTCCAGGCCGCGCAGGGCGGGATCACCGGCGTGCCGAGCGGATTCCACGACCTCGACGAGATGACCGGCGGCTTTCAGCCCGGCGACCTGGTGATCCTGGCCGCCCGGCCGAGCATGGGGAAGACGTCGATCGTGGTCGGGATGGCGCTCCACGCGGCGATCGTCAAGCAGATCCCGGTCGCGATCTTCTCGCTGGAAATGTCGAAGGAGCAGATCGTCCAGCGGATGCTCTGCCACGAGGGGATCGTCGACCTCGGCCGTCTGCTGCGCGGGCGCCTGACCGATGACGACTACGTGCGCCTCGCCCAGGCCGCCGCGCACCTGAACACCGCGCCGATCTGGATCGACGACACCGGGTCGCTCAGCGTCATGGAGATGCGGGCCAAGGCGCGGCGCCTGAAGGCCGACCAGCCGAATCTGGGGCTCATCATCCTCGACTACATCCAGCTGATGGCCGCTGGCGGCGGGAACGCGGAGAACCGGCAGCAAGAGGTCAGCCAGATCAGCCGGGGGATCAAGTCGCTGGCCAAGGAGCTCGGCGTACCGATCATCGCGCTGTCGCAGCTCTCGCGCGCGCCCGAGCAGCGCACGGACCATCGCCCGCAGCTGTCGGACCTGCGCGAGTCCGGCGCCCTCGAGCAGGACGCGGACCTCGTCATGTTCCTCTACCGCCCCGAGCGGTACATGACGCCCCAGGAGGCCGAGGAGAAGGGCGTCGTGGGGAAGTCCGAGCTGATCATCGCCAAGCAGCGAAACGGTCCGACGGGGATCGTGGAGCTGTATTTCAGGAAGGAGAGTACGAGGTTTGAGAATTTTACGGCGCGGGAGGGGCCGTAGGGGGGATGCTAGGGCTCGGGGCTCAGGGCTCAGGGCCGGGGGCCCGCGGGGCTCGGGGCTCGGGGCTCGGGGCTCGGCAGGCGGGGGAAGGGCTCAGGCACCCATTGTCGCGCCCGGCCGCGCGGCTCACATGGAGCCCGGCGACGGTCGGACGTGCTTGCGGACGCCCAACGCCCGACACCCGACACCCGACGCCTAGGCCCTGAGCCCCGAGCCCTGAGCCCCAAGAAAGCCCCGACACCCAACACCCACTCCGGTGTACCACCCGTCATGCCGAAGCTCAAAATGATCTACTTTTGCACCGAATGTGGCAACGAGAGCCCGAGGTGGGCGGGGCGTTGCCCGGCGTGTGATGCGTGGAACACGCTGGTCGAGGAACCGACGTCGCGTAAGCGAGGCGCGGCGGCCCGGGGTGGGCGGTCCGTTGCCGGGGCGGCCTCCGAGGGTGCGCCGCCCGCGCGGCTGGCGGAGATCGAAGGAGGCGACGCCGATCGGTGGCGCACGGGGCTGAACGAGTTCGATTTCGTGCTCGGCGGCGGCGTCGTACCGGGCTCGCTCGTCCTGGTTGGCGGCGAGCCCGGGATCGGGAAGAGCACGCTGCTGCTGCAGGTCGCGGCGCGGCTCGAGGCGGCGGGCCGGCGGACGCTGTACGTTTCGGGCGAGGAGTCGGCGGCGCAGGTGCGGCTGAGGGCGGACCGGCTCGGCGCGGGCGCGGGCGACGTCCTCTTCCTCGGCGAGACGGACCTGGACGCGATCCTGGCGCGGGCCTCGGAGTCGAATCCGGCGGCGCTCTTCGTCGACTCGATCCAGACGGTGTACACGCCGGACCTGGAGGGGGCGCCCGGGAACGTGAGCCAGGTGCGCGAGTGCGCGGCGCGTCTCCAGCGTTGCGCGAAGGAGCGAGGCACCGCGGTCTTCATCGTCGGGCACGTGACGAAGGGCGGGATGGTCGCGGGGCCGAAGACGCTGGAGCACATCGTCGACACGGTCCTCTACTTCGAGGGCGCCGGGAGCCTCGACCATCGGGTGCTGCGGGCGAACAAGAACCGCTTCGGCGGCGTCGACGAGATCGGCGTGTTCCGGATGACGCAGACGGGGCTGGTCCCGGTCGAGAACCCATCGGAGCTGTTCCTGCGGGAGCGCACGGTGGGTGTGAGCGGCGCGGCGGTCGTGGCGACGATCGAGGGGACGCGTCCGCTTCTGGTCGAGGTGCAGGCGCTGTGCACGAGGGCGAGCTACGGCGCGCCGCAGCGGGTGAGCACGGGGTTCGACCGGCAGCGGCTGGCGCTGCTCCTCGCGGTGCTCGAGAAGCGCGCGGGGATCGGGTTCGGCCAGCTCGACGTCTTCTTGAACGTCGTCGGCGGCGTGCGGCTGGTCGAGACCGCCGGCGACCTGGGGCTCGTCGCGGCGCTGGCCTCGAGCGTGTTCGACCGGCAGGTTCCGGGCGACGCGGTGTTCATCGGCGAGGTCGGGTTGGGTGGCGAGCTCCGCGCCGTCGGGCAGGTGGAGCGACGGCTGGTCGAGGCGGCACGCATGGGGTTCGAGCGGGCCTATCTTCCCCGGCGCGCTGTGCCGACGGGGTGGGGGAAGGGCGAGAACGGGCGTTTGGAGTTGGTCCCGGTCGAGACGGTGGGCGAGTTGATGGAGCGGCTTTTCAAGTGAAGGACGGGGTGGAGGCAAGGCTGGGGAGCGCCGCGGTGGTCATCGCCGCCGGCGGTTCGGGGCGGCGGATGGGCGGTGTGCGGAAGCAGTTCGCCGA
This sequence comes from uncultured bacterium, assembly GCA_937889645.1. Classification (GTDB taxonomy): domain Bacteria; phylum Gemmatimonadota; class Gemmatimonadetes; order Longimicrobiales; family RSA9; genus CALBZE01. The sequence goes on along the minus strand of CALBZE010000051.1, from coordinate 28,038 downwards.
GCTCCTGGGCGAGCCGATCCTGGTCCACTCGCTCAGGCCCTTCTTGGAGCATCCTTCGATCGTGTGCGCGGTGGTGGCGCTCCCGGCCGAGGACGCGGCGGCTCCGCCGTCGTGGCTCGTGGAGCTGGACGAGCGGGTGGTGGTGGTCGCGGGCGGCGCGGAGCGAGGAGATTCCGTACACCGCGGTTTGGAGGTCGTACCGGAATCGGTGGACATCGTCCTGGTCCACGACGCGGCGCGGCCGCTGGTCACGAGAGACGTGATCGACCGAGCGCTCGGGGCGGCCGGGACCGGCGTCGGCGCGGTGGTCGGCGTGCCGGTCACGGACACGCTGAAGCAGGTCGATGCCGAGGGGCGGATCGTCGGGACGCCGGACCGGGCGGTGCTCCGCGCTGCGCAGACGCCGCAGGCATTTCCACGGGCCATGCTGCTGGACGCATACCGGCGGGCGGCGCAGGAAGGGGTCCGCGCCACGGACGACGCGGCCTTGGTCGAGCGGTACGGCGGCACGGTCGTCGTGGTCGAGGGGTCGCCGGAGAACCTGAAGGTCACGCGGCCGGCCGACCTGATCGTGGCGGAGGCGTTGTTGCGGGCCCGGATCGGGGCGGGCGCATGACGCGTATCCCCTTCGTGCTTCCGTCGGACCACGCGGCCAATGCCGCGCGGGTGGCCGACCACCTGAGGCGCGGGGGACTCGTTGCCTACCCGACGGAGACGGTCTACGGCTTCGGTTGCACGCTCGACGCGGCGGCGCTCGAGCGGCTGGCGCGCCTCAAGTCTCGCGAAGGGGCCAAGGCGTTCCTCCTCTTGGTGCTGGACCGGTCACAGCTTCCCGGGCTCGATTGGACGCAGGACGCGCGGCGGCTGGCGGAGGCGTTCTGGCCCGGCCCACTCACGCTCGCGCTACGGGCGCTGCGGCCGTTCCCGGCGCGCGTCACCGGGGCGGGCGGGACCGTCGCCGTGCGGGCGACGTCGCACCCCGGGATCCGCGCGCTGCTCGAGGCGCTCGGCGAGCCGATCACGTCGACCAGCGTGAACCTCCCGGGCGAGCCGCCGGCGAGCGATGTGGAGGAGGTGGTGCGCGTTGCCGCCGCCGTGGGCGCCGGCGACGATCTCTGGATCCTGGATGGCGGGCGGTTGCCGCCGTCGCCGCCGTCCACGATCGTTGACTGCAGCATCTCGCCGCCACGGATCTTGCGGCACGGGGCGGTGACGGCGGAGGAGCTACGGCGCGTAGTGGACGGGATCGATGGTGGATAGAAACGAAGCGGATCAGACGCGGCCGACGACATACAACCTGCTCTTCGTATGCACGGGTAACACGTGCCGGAGCCCGATGGCTGAAGCGATCGCGCGCCACAAGGTGCGGGAGCGCGGATGGTCGCACGTGGCCGTGCGGTCGGCGGGGATCGCGGCGGCGCACGGCGCGCCCGCGTCGCGGCATGCGGTGGCGGTCGCCGCGGAGCACGGGATCGACCTCGGCGGGCACCTGTCCCAGCCGCTCACGCCGGAGCTCGTCGAGTGGGCGGACCTGATCCTGGTGATGGGCGCCTCCCACCTGGATGCCGTGGCCGATCTCGGCGCGGGTGAAAAGGCGGCGCTCGTGTGCGATTTCGGCGAGGGTGAGTCGACGGGCGCGTCGGTCCCGGACCCGTTCGGCGGCGATGCCGAGGAGTACAGGCGCACGTTTCGCGAGCTGGACCGAGTCCTGGACGGCGTTTTGGCACGGCTGGAGCCGATCCTGGCGCCCTGACGCGACGTGACCCCGATCACTTCCTCCACCCGGCTGGTCGCTCTCCTCGGCGACCCTGTGGCCCACTCCCTTTCGCCCCGCCTTCAGAACGCGGCGTTCGCCGAGTCTGGCGTCGATGGCGTGTACGTGGCGATCCGGTGCGACGCGGCGACGTTTCCGGGGCTCATGACCGGGATAGCGCGGGCCGGCGGCGCCGGGAACGTGACGATCCCCCACAAGGCGCTGGCCGCGGGTCTGATCGAAGCGCCCACCGAGGCCGTGCTACGTACGGGCGCGTGCAACACGTTCTGGCTCGAGGACGGCCGGATCCACGGGGACAACACCGATGTGGCGGGCTTCCGGGCGGCGGTGCGAGCCCTGGTCGGGTCGGTGCGTGGGGCGCGGGTACTCCTCCTCGGCGCGGGCGGCGCGGCGGCCGCTGCGGTTGCGGGGCTGCTCGAGGACGGAGCCGATTCGATCTCGATCCAGGCCCGCTCGCCCGAGCGGGCGCTGTCGCTCGTCGCCCGGTTCGATGCGGGGGACGGACTGCGGGTGGTCAGCGACCCGGGCAAGGCGGGGCGGGAGCGGTTCGACGTCGTCGTCAACGCCACGCCGCTCGGGCTGCACGCGGGCGACCCGCTACCCTTCGACTTCGAGTGCGGGCCGGCGGTCGGCGCGGCGCTGGACCTCGTCTACGCACCGGGCGAGACGGCATGGGTCCACGAGGCGCGTCGCCGCGGGATCCTCGCCGCCGATGGGCGCGAGATGCTCCTTGCCCAGGGCGCGGCGGCGTTCGAGCGCTGGTGGGGCCGACCGGCGCCGGTCGAGGCGATGCGGCGGGCGTTGGACGAGGTGGCCGTGGCGGCCCGGTAGAGCGCCGCGTTCAGTTCGACGCCGGCACCTGCGTCGCCCCCACGATCGCCGGCGGCGGGACGGGCGGGAGCCCCAGATACTCGCGGGCGCGGTTCAGCGCGTCGTCGATGTTCCCGCACACGTTCTCTTCGCCCATTTCGTCGAGGAGCCCCGCGCGGCCGAGCGCGACCATCGGCTGGGCGTGCACCCCGGAGAGGACGACGTGCGTGCCCTCCTGCCGGCTCCGCCGAATCACCTGGCGCAGTGCATGGATCCCCGTCGAGTCGATGGCGGGGACGTGGCGCATTCGCAGGACCAGGACCCTCGGCTTCTCCGCGAAGCGGGAGAGCTGCTCGCGGAACACCTCCGCCGCGCCGAAGAAGAACGGGCCGTTGATCTCGTAGACCTGGACGCCTTCGGGGACGTCCCTCCAGCGCAGCGACATCGGATCGGCCGCCTCCTCGGCGTCGCCGGCGTCGCGGAATTCGCGGGTGAAGACGTGCACGTTGGTGACCTCCGCCATGCGGCGCATGAAGAGGAACGCCGCCATCACCATCCCGACCTCGATCGCGATGACGAGATCGAAGAGGACGGTGAGCGAGAAGGTCGACAGGAGGACGAGCACGTCGCTCCGCGGGGCGCGCAGCTCCGCGCGGAACGTGCGCCATTCGCTCATGTGATACGCCACGACCACGAGGATCGCGGCGAGGGCCGCCATCGGGATCATCGCCGCCCAGCGCCCGAAGAAGAGCGTGATCAGCAGCAGCGTCACCGCGTGGACCATCCCGGCCACCGGCGTGCGGCCGCCGTTCCGCACGTTGGTCGCGGTCCGCGCGATCGCGCCGGTCGCCGGGATCCCGCCGAAGAGCGGCGAGGCGATGTTGGCGACGCCCTGGGCGACGAGCTCCATGTTGGACCGATGCCGGCCGCCGATCATACCGTCGGCGACGACGGCGGACAGCAGCGACTCGATCGCGCCGAGCATCGCAATGGCGAAGGCGGGTCCGACCAGGTCGCGCATCATGGCGAAGTCGATCCGGGGCACCGAGGGACGCGGCAGCCCGGCCTGGATCTCGCCGAAGCGGTCGCCGATCGTCTCGACCGGGAGACCGAAGAGCTGAACCGCCGCCGTCGACGCAAGGAGCGCCACAATGGCTGGCGGGATCCGACGATTGAAGCGCGGCCACAGGATCAGGATCGCGAGCGTCCCCGCGGCCACGGCGACCGTCGTCGGGTCCACCGCGTGGAGGTTCGCGGCGTACGTCGTCCACTTGCCGACGAAGTCCGCCGGGACGTCCGTGAGGCGCATCCCGAGCAGGTCGCCGACCTGGCCGGAGAAGATGATCACGGCGATCCCGCTCGTGAATCCGACCGTCACGGGGTAGGGGATGAACTTGATCGCGCCCCCGAGTCGGGCCAGCCCGAGCGCGACCAGGAGCGCACCCGCCATCATCGTCGCCACGATGAGGCCGTCCACGCCGTGGCTCTGCACGATCCCGTAGACGATGATGACGAACGCGCCCGTGGGTCCGCCGATCTGGACGCGTGACCCGCCGAGCGCGGAGATGAGGAAGCCGGCGACGATCGCAGTGTACAGGCCCCGTTCGGGGCCGACGCCGCTCGCAATGGCGAAGGCGATGGCCAGCGGGATCGCCACGACGCCGACGATGACGCCCGCGATCAAATCCGCGACGAACTGCCGTCGCGAATAATCCGTCAGAGTTGTAAACAGCTTCGGGACTAGCACAGACCCTCCACCCCCGCGATGGGGTGGTAAAGAAGACGTTCGTCGAAACGCGCGATTGATCCTAACGTAAGCCGTTATCCGCGGTCAATATACCGTCCCGCGCCGCCATGGCGGTGCCCCTTCGTCCGATTTATGGGTCTACCGACGTCGATCGGGGGACTCCGATCGGGCGACTCCAACCAGGGGGCCGGTGCGCCGATTCTTCGACTCGATCCTCGACCTCGTTTTCGCGCCGACGTGCCTGGGGTGCGACGGCCCGATCGCGCCGGGCGACGAGGCTCGCCTGGTTTGCCGGCTGTGCCGGGCGCGGCTGCGGCCGGTGCCGGCGCCGATTTGCGACCGGTGCGGCGCGCCTCGGCTGCGGCTCGGACGCGAGGCGGGTCCGCGATGCATCGAGTGCGCGGGTTGGCCGGCGTCGCTGCGCGCCGCGCGCTCCGCAGTGCTCCTCCACCCGCCCGGCGACCGGCTCGTCCATCAGCTCAAATACCGCGGCTGGCACGCGCTGGCGGAGCCTATGGCGGAGCGGATGGCACAGATCGCGCTGCCGCGGGACGTGGAGCGCGAGGCGCGCATCGTGGTGCCCGTCCCGACGACGGCGTCCCGCATCCGGGAGCGGGGCTACAACCAGGCCGAGCGGTTGGCCCGGGCCTTCGCGCGGCTCACCGGACGCCGGGTGGTCGAGGCGCTCGAACGCGGGTCGGCCAAGTCGACCCAGACGGTCTTGCAACCGGCGGCCAGGCAAGCTAACGTGGCGGGCGCGTTCCGACCGGCGGACGCGGCGACGGAGATCGTCGGCGCACACTGTCTGCTGGTCGACGACGTACTCACGACGGGCGCCACGGCGACGGAGTGCACCCGCACGCTCGTCGCGGCGGGCGCCCGTTGTGTCAGTCTCGTTACGTTCGCCCGCGCGCTGGACGCGCGCCGGCTCATTGCAACTTGATCCCGGAGTCGCCCATGGCAACCCGTGTGGCTATCAACGGCTTCGGCCGCATCGGCCGCAACATCCTCCGCGCGGCGAAGAAGTCGGGCGCCGACCTCGACTTCGTGGCCGTCAACGACCTGACCGACAACGAAACGCTCGCGCACCTGCTGAAGTACGACTCGGTGCACGGGATCTACCCTGGCAACATCGAGACGACCGAGAAGGGGCTCCGCGTCGACGGCGACGAGATCGTCGTCACTAGCGAGCGCGAGCCGGGGAAGCTCCCCTGGCGGGACCTCGGCGTGGACATCGTCTTCGAGGCGACGGGGCGTTTCACCGACGCCGAGGTCGCCAAGGCTCACCTCGAGGCCGGCGCGAAGAAGGTGATCATCACCGCGCCCGCCAAGAAGGAGGACATCACCATCGTCCTCGGCGTGAACGAGGAGAAGTACGACCCGGCGAACCACCACATCATCAGCAACGCGAGCTGCACGACGAACTGCCTCGCCCCGGTGGTGAAGGTCCTGCTGGACACCTTCGGGTTCGAGCGCGGGATGATGACGACGGTGCACGCCTACACGAACGACCAGCAGATCCTCGACCTGCCGCACAAGGACCTGCGACGGGCGCGTGCGGCGGCGATGTCGATCATCCCGACCACGACCGGCGCGGCGAAGGCGACGGGGCTCGTGCTCCCCGAGCTGAAGGGGAAGATCGACGGGATCTCCATGCGCGTCCCGACGCCCGACGTATCGATCGTCGACCTGACCGCGGAGCTCGGGCGGGAGGTCACCGCGGACGAGATCAACGACGCGTTCCGGAAGGCGGCCGAGGGCCGTCTCAAGGGGATCCTGGACGTCTCCGACGAGCCGCTCGTGAGCGTCGACTATACCGGCAATCCGGCCAGCTCGATCGTGGATTTGATGTCCACGTACGTGATCGAGGGCCGCATGGTGAAGGTCCTCTCGTGGTACGACAACGAGTGGGGCTATTCGAACCGTTGCGTGGATCTCGCGAAGTACGTGGCCGAGCGGATGTGATCGGCCGGCGCGTGTGACCGCGGATCGCGGGCGAGGACGCGGCCCCCGGCGGCTCTGCCGCCGGGGGCCGCGCGCACGGAATGGCACGCAACTCGCCACGGGGAGATGTTCGTTTTCGCTCGTCGCTGGACCGGTGGTGAGCCATGCCCCAGGCGAACGAACAGCATCACGGAACGTACCGCTGTCCGGTCTGCGGCCGCCGGGACATCGCCGTGGTGGGATCCCTGGCCGGGCGCGCCCGCGTGGTATGCAGCAACTGTGAAACGCCGCTCTACGTTTCGATTCGCGGGCTGGACTCCGTCCGCCTGTCCGTCCAGGTCGCGGAAACGCACGTCAGCCGCTAGAACGAGGGATCGGTCGTGACGAGGCGACGGGTCGAGCACGTCGAGAGGCCGGCGGCGCGGGTTCACGCCGAGCGCGCGCTGGCCGCCGCTATGGACGGCGTGCTCGCCGCGGCGGGCATCGCCGCCGCAAGCCGGTGGGCTGACGTCGACGGCGTCCGGCTCCATTGCCTCGAGGTCGGGGAAGGGCCGGCCGTGGTGCTGCTCCACGGCGCGGGCGGCGGCGCGGCCAACTGGTTCGGCGTGATGGGCCGCCTCGCCCAACGCTTCCGCGTCCTCGCCCTCGACCTGCCCGGGTTCGGATTCTCGCCCGGGATCGAGCCGAGGGTCGGACTTGGCCGCCAGATCGCCGAGGTCGTCGACGGCTGGCTTTCTTCGATCGGCGTGCGGGGCTTCGACGTCGTGGGCACCTCCTTCGGCGGGCTCGTCGGCATCCGGCTCGCGCAGCGGCGCCCCGACGACGTACGTCGCCTGGTCATGATCGACTCGGCCGGGCTCGGACCCGAGATGCCGACCATCGTCCGGATGGCCGGGCTGCCGTTCCTGGGGCCGCTCCTGCTCCGCCCGAGCCGCTGGGGCACGGTGTGGGTGGTCCGTCGCCTGATGACGGCGGGGCGGCCGCTCGACCCCGCGATCGAGCCGGCGCTCTTCGACTACCTCTACTGGTCTGCCAGGGCGGGCGATCCCGCGCTCCTGGCCCGGGCGTTCCGCCTGTTCTCCGGCCCGAGGGGCCAGCGCGAGGTCGTGGGCGACGAGGAGCTCGCAACGCTACGCGCGCCGACGCTGGTCGTGTGGGGCGCACGCGACGCATTCTTCCCGCCGTCCCACGCCGAGCGCGCCGCGGCCGCGATTCCCGGCGCCAGACTACAATGGGTGCACGAGGCCGGGCACTCGCCCAACTGGGAGGCGCCGGGCGTCGTCGCCGAGGCCATCCTGGAGTTCCTCTCGGCGCCCGTCGGCGCGGCTTGATCGCGGCCGCGGGGGCGCGATAGCTTACCCGCCGCCCGGCGTCGGCCACCCCGACGCACGACTCGAGCGCGGCCGGCGAGCCGCATCGCGAACACGATCGAAAATGGATACGAAGACGCTCAAGGACCTACCGGACGCCGCGCTGCACGGCAAGCGCGTCCTCGTGCGCGTGGACTACAACGTGCCGCTCGACGACGACGGCCGGATCACGGACGACACGCGCATCCGCGCGACGCTGCCCACGCTGAACTATCTGCTGGCACGGCAGGCGCGCGTGATCCTCGTATCGCACCTCGGGCGCCCGAAGGGGCAGTGGAAACCCGAATACTCGCTCAAGCCGGTCGCCGAGCGGCTCGAGGAGCTGGTCGAGGTGCCGGTCCACTTCGTGGCCGACGTCGTCGGGGCCGATGCGCACGCCGCGGCGGATGCGCTGCGGCCGGGCGAAATCCTCCTCCTCGAGAACGTGCGCTACCTGCCGGGCGAGGAGACGAACGACGAAGAGCTGGCGGAGGCGCTCGCCGCCCTCGGAGACGTCTACGTGAACGACGCCTTCGGCGCGGCGCACCGGGCGCACGCGTCCACCTGCGGCGTCGCCGTCGTCATGAAGCAGGAGCGCCGCCCGGCCGTGGCCGGGCTCCTCATGGAGCGCGAGCTGCACTTCCTCTCGCAGGCGCTCGAGTCGCCCGAGCGGCCGTTCGTCGCGATCATCGGCGGCGCCAAGATCTCGGGGAAGATCGACGTCATCGAGAATCTGCTCCCGCGCGTCGACCGGCTCCTGATCGGCGGCGCGATGGCCAACACGTTCTTCCGCGCGCTCGGCCTCGAGACGGGCACGTCGCTCGTCGAGGAGGACCGGATCGAGCTGGCGCGGGACCTGCTCGAGCGCGCCGGCGCCAAGCTCGCGCTCCCGGTCGACTGCGTCGTCGCCGGGCAGGCGGAGCCCGGTGCGCGGACGTGGATCCTGGACCGCGACCAAGTGCCGCCGGAGGGGAAGATCCTCGACATCGGCCCGAAGAGCGTCGCGACGTTCGGCGAGTACCTGCACGACGCGCGTACCGTCCTCTGGAACGGACCCATGGGGATGTTCGAGATCCCCGAGTTCGGCCACGGGACGGACGGCGTCGCGCGCGCCGTCGCCGAGGCGACGGATCGCGGCGCGACGACGATCATCGGCGGCGGCGACACCGTGGCGGCGATCGAGGCTGCCGGCGTGGCCGACCGCGTGACGCACGTGTCGACCGGCGGCGGCGCGTCGCTCGAGTTCCTCGAGGGGAAGACGCTCCCCGGCGTCGCCGCGCTGGACGCGAAGGGAGGGGAATGACGATGGCGGACGCGCTGACGAAGCCGGTCATCGCCGGGAACTGGAAGATGCACAAGGGGCCGTCCGAGACGCGGGACTTCTTCCGCGACTTCACGGCCCGGTACGCGCCGCGTGCCGACAGGACGGTCATCTTCTTCCCGCCGGCGATCTCGCTTTCCGCCGCCGCCGCCGCCCTCGCCGGGCGGGAAGACATCGCGCTCGGCGTCCAGAACGTCTACTGGGAGCCGCAGGGCGCGTTCACCGGCGAGACCTCGATCCCGATGGCCAGGGACGCCGGCGCGCGCTACACGCTCATCGGGCACTCCGAGCGGCGTCACATCTTCGGCGAGTCCGACGAGGACGTCCGCCGCAAGACCGCGGCGGCGCTGGATGGCGGGTTGACCCCCGTCGTCTGCCTCGGCGAGACGCTCGAGCAGCGCGAGGCCGGGCGCGTCGAGGCGGTGATCCTCGGCCAGCTCGACGCCGCGCTGGAGGGGCTGGACCCCGAACGGATCGCTCGCATCGTGATCGCCTACGAGCCGGTCTGGGCGATCGGCACGGGGAAGAACGCGACGCCGGCCGACGCCTCCGCGGCGCACGGCGTCCTCCGCCGGCGGCTCGCCGAGCGCGTGGGCGACGAGGCGGCCCGGAGGATTCCGATCTTGTACGGCGGCTCCGTCAAGCCGGCCAACGCGGCCGAACTCCTGGCCGCGCCGGACGTGGACGGGCTCTTGGTCGGCGGCGCGAGCCTGGATCCGGCCGGGTTCGCCGAGATCGCGACGACCGAGGTCGTGCGGGCCTGAGCGGCTCGCCCGGGCGCCGGGGCGAATCGCCGACGGCCGCGGGCGTCGCCCGCGAGCCTCGGGGGACGGCACTTCGGCTTGCCTGCGGAGTACGACCGTATCGGCGGTGCTCCGCAGGCGACGCGCTTGACACGCCCCCGCACGCCCGGGATATTACAAGGCTTCACCGTGTAAGAACGGCGAGAGGATCACTACATGTTCGGATTTCTTCTGACGCTCCTCATCCTCGACGGCCTGCTCCTCATGGTCGTGGTGCTGCTCCAGGCCGGGAAGGGCGGCGGGCTGGCCGCGATGGGCGGCGGCGCGGGGACGGAGATGTTCTTCGGCGGGCGCCAGGCGGCGACGCTGCTGACGCGGGCGACGTGGATCACCGGCGGGATCTTCCTGTTCCTCGCGCTGGTGTTGTCGATCATGTCGTCGCGGCAGCGGATCCCCGAGTCGATCCTGCAGCAGGAGTTCCGGCAGACGGCGCCGGCGCCGCAGCCGGTGCTTCCGGGCGTGCAGCCGTCGGAGGGCGCTGCGCAGCCGGACGCCGGCGGTGCGGACACGCAGACGCAGGGGTCGGAGTCGGGCTCGCAGCAGTAATCCCGTCTGGCACGGGACGCGCGCCGCGGCCGACGGTCAGGGCAGGATGATGACCCGCTCGGTCGCGTACCCGCGGGCGATCTCGTACTCCGACTCGTAGGGGCCCAACCGGTCGCCGGTCAGCGTGGCCGGAGGGCGCAGGGCGGCTCGCCGGCGACGGGTCGGCCGACGGTCTTCGTCGGGTCGGACCGGAGAGCGGGGGCCCGGTCGGCGCCGACGCGAGGCCCGGCGGGAATCCGGGACGTAAGCTGGATCGCGGGACATGAGGGCGCTCCGTTGTCGAGCAGAAGGCGCCGCATCCAACCGGGTGCGGCGTTTTCATGTGGACGGGCGGGGCGTCGTCGCCGGCGCCCGCGAGACGGGGGTGCAAGACGCGGACCGGAGGGCGCGGCCGCGAGGGTGCGGGGCTCGGCGCGGCCCGTGTGGGGCATTCCGGCAAACCGTCGCGCGGCTTGACGCTCTTCACGGGGCTGCCCATAATGTCGGCGGATCGCGGCAGGTACCGAGGGCTCGACAGGATCGGCGACAAACCAATGGCCGAACAGACGGGGGTGGCGGCGAGCGACGAGGTCGTGGCCGGATTGTCCCGCGAGCAGTTGCACGAGATCTACTACTACCTCTGGCTCACCCGTCAGGTCGAGCAGGTCCTCACCAATCTCTATCGCCAGAACAAGGTGATCGGCGGCCTGTACCGCTCGCTGGGGCAGGAGGCCACGGCGGTCGGGAGCGCGTACGCGCTGCGCCGCCGGACGGACGGCACGGGCGATGTCATCTCGCCTGCGATCCGGGACCTGGGTGCGCTGCTCCTCATGGGCGCGCGACCGGTCGAGGTCATGCGCCAGTACATGGCGAAGGGCGATTCGCCGACCGGCGGCCGCGAGCAGAACGTCCACTTCACGGACTACCGGAAGGGGTACATCGGCCTGATCTCGCACCTCGGCGTGATGATCGAGGTGATGGCGGGCGTCGCGCTGTCGTTCCGGATCCGAGGCGAGGACCGCGTGGCGCTGGTGTATTCGGGCGATGGCATGACGTCCACCGGCGCGTTCCACGAAGGGTTCAACCTCGCGGCCGTGCGTCGGTTGCCGCTGGTCGTGATCGTCGAGAACAATCAGTACGCGTACTCCACGCCGGTCTCGAAGCAGACGGCGGTGAAGTCGTTCGTCGACAAGGCCGAGGGGTATGGCGTCTACGGCGAGCGATGCGATGGGAACGACGTGCTCGCCGTCTACGAGATGACGAAGCGGGCGGTCGAGCGGGCGAGGGCAGGGGAGGGCGCATCCCTCCTGGAAGTGATCACGTACCGGCGGAAGGGGCACGCGGAGCACGACGCGCAGGCGTACGTCCCGCCGGGCGAGATCGAGTACTGGGAAGCGCGCGACCCGATCGACCGCTTCGAGAAGCAACTGCTCGAGAACGGCTGGGCGACGCGGCAGGAGCTGGAATCGATCCGGGCCCGGGTCGACGAGGAGGTCGACCGGGCGCGGGACGAGGCCGAAGCCTCGCCGCTGCCGGAGCCGGACGCTGCGCTCGACGGCGTGTACGGAGACCGGCCGACGGCGCGGCCGTGGACCCGGCTGGCGGTCCCCGACCCCCACTACGCGTGAACGGTATGGCGACGGCGACGAAGGAGTCCAAGCGCGGGCGCGAGCGCCCGGAACACGTCCGGCACACCGAGCTGGGTAAGCCGGTCACGTTCCTGGAAGCGATCCGCGAGGCGCTCTGGGAGGAGATGGAGCGCGACGACGCCGTCTTCCTCATGGGGGAGGACATCGGCGTCTACGGCGGCGCGTTCAAGGTGACGGAAGGCTTCGTCGACTACTTCGGGCCGGAGCGCGTCATCGACACGCCGATCAGCGAGGCGGGCTTCACCGGGGCTGCGGCGGGCGCCGCGCACATGGGGCTGCGCCCCGTCGTCGAGATGCAGTTCATGGACTTCGTGTCGTGCGCATACGAGCCGCTGACGAATTACATCGCGACGTCGCGGTGGCGCGGGAGCGGGCCGGTGCCGATGGTCGTGCGCGGACCGGTGGGCGGCGGTGTGCGCGGCGGGCCGTTCCACTCCCAGAACCCCGAGATGGCGTTCTTCCACACGCCGGGGCTCAAGATCGTCTATCCGTCGACCGCGTACGACGCGAAGGGGTTGCTCAAGGCCGCGATCCGGGACGACGACCCGGTCCTGTTCTTCGAGCACAAGAAGCTTTATCGCCTCCCGGCGCTCCGCGAAGTGCTGCCGCAGGAGGACTACGTCGTCCCGCTAGGGCAGGCGCGGGTCCACCGTGAGGGTTCCGACCTCACCATCGTGACCTACGGGATGATGGTGCACGAGAGCCTGAAGGCGGCGGAGCAGCTGGCGGAGGAAGACGGGGTCCAGGTCGAGGTCGTCGACCTGCGCACCCTGTTGCCGCTGGACGAAGACGCGATCATCGCGAGCGTGAAGAAGACGAACCGCCTGCTGGTGGTTCACGAAGACACCCGCACCGGCGGGATCGCCGGCGAGATCGCGATGCGGGTGAACGAGAAGGCGTTCGAGTGGCTGGACGCGCCGATCCTGCGAGTCACTGCCATCGACACGCCCGTGCCGTACTCACCGCCGCTGGAGGACTACTTCCTCCCGCAGGTGGCGGACATCGTGGCGGCCGCGCGGTACCTGGTGAAGTATTAGAGGCGGTCCGCCGCTACAAGAACGACGATCCATAGCCGGAGCAAGCGAAATGGCCCGTATCGAAGTCCCGATGCCCCAAATGGGCGAGTCGATCGCCGAGGGGACCGTATCGAAGTGGCTGAAGAAGGTGGGCGACACGGTCGCGAGAGACGAGCCGCTGCTCGAGATCTCGACGGACAAGGTGGATGCCGAGATCCCCGCGCCGGCCGCGGGAACGCTGGTCGAGATCAAGGCGCAGGAGGGGGAGACGGTCGAAGTCGGGACCATCGTCGCGTACATCGAAACGGACGCGGGTGCGGCGGCCGCGGCCACCGCGGCGGCGCCGGCCCCGGCGCCGGCCGAAGAGAAGCCGGCCGAGGCGGCTCCCGCGCCGGCCGCGCCTGCGGCGGCGGCGCCGGCTGCGCCCGCCGCGCCGGGCGAGGAGACGGTCGAGGAGCGGCTGCGTCGCCGGTCGTCGCCGCTGGTGCGGCGCATCGCGGAGGAGCACGGGGTCGACCTGAGCCAGGTGCCGGGCACCGGCGAGGCGGGCCGCGTGACGAAGCAGGACATCATGGCCTACATCGAGGGGCGCGAGAAGGCGCCGGCGGCTGCTGCGCCCGCGGCACCCGCAGCCGCTCCGGCGGCCGCGCCCGCTGCGGCGCCCGCGCGCCCGGCGGCCGTCGGGCCGGTCTCGGCCGAGGACTTCTGGAAGACGTTCTACGGGCAGGTCCAGCATCCGGAGTTCCCGGCCCGGCCCGGCGATGAGGTGGTCCCGATGGACCGGATCCGTCGCCTCACGGCGGACCATATGGTGCGGGCCAAGCGGATCGCGCCGCACGTCCACTCGGTCATCGAGATGGACTTCACGCGGATCGACCGGATCCGTCGCGCGAACAAGGCCCGCTGGGAGCAGCAGGGCGCGAAGGTCAGCTACACGGCGTTCGTCGCGTGGGCGGTGGCCCGGGTGCTGCGCGAGTTCCCGAACATCAACGCGACGGTCTCGGGCGACAGCATCATCTACCGCGGCGACATCAACATCGGGATCGCGGTGGACCTGAACCCCGGGCTGATCGTGCCGGTCGTCCGGAACGCCGACGAGCTGAACCTGGTCGGGATCGCCAAGCGGATCAACGACCTGGCGGCGCGGGCGCGGGCCCGGCAGCTCAAGCCGGAGGAGATCCAGGGCGCGACGTTCTCGATCACAAACCCGGGCGTCCTCGGCACCATGGTCGGGATGCCGGTGATCCCCGAGGGGACGGCCGCGATCCTGGGCACGGGGTCGATCGACAAGCGCCCGGTCGTGATCGAGGCGGACGGGATGGACACCATCGCGATCCGGCTGCGCTCCTACTTCTCGCTCGGGTACGACCACCGTCTGGTCGACGGCGCGGACGCCGCGCGCTTCCTGTCGCGGCTGCGCGAGGTATTGGAGTCGTTCCCGGAGGAGGCCTGAGCCGGCCGATCGGAGCGGTTGCGGGGCCGTGAAGGAAGCGGTGCGAATGGCCCGGACACGCGAAAACGAGCGCGGGGGCGGCGGCGAGGTCGCTCCCGCGCCGCGTCGCATCCTGGAGGTGCGTTGGCTCGGCGTCGTTCCGTACGCGATGGGGCTCAAGTACCAGCAGGAACTGGTCGAGCGGCGGCGCGCGGACGAAATCCCCGACCAGCTCCTCCTCCTCGAGCACCCACACGTCATCACGCTCGGCACGTCGGCGCACGAGGAGCACATCCTGGTGGGCGAAGAAGAGCGTCGCCTGCTGGGGATCGAGCTCTTCGAAACCGGCCGCGGCGGCGACGTGACCTACCACGGGCCGGGTCAGCTCGTCGGCTACCCGATCCTGGACCTCAAGCCCGACCGCCGCGACCTGCACCGGTACGTGCGCGACATCGAAGAAGCGCTGATCCGCGCGCTGGCCGACTACGGCGTCGAGGCCGGGCGCAAGGAAGGGCTGACGGGCGTGTGGGTCGGGGACGAGAAGATCGCCGCGATCGGCGTGCGCGTGTCGAGCGGCTGGATCACGTCCCACGGCTTCGCGCTGAACGTGAACACCGACCTCAACTTCTTCGACGCCATCATTCCCTGCGGGATCCGCGATCACGGCGTGACGTCCCTCGCCAGGGTCACCGGGAGCGAGTTCGACCTCGACGCGGTGGGCGAGCGGGTGGCCGAGCGGTTCGCGGAGGTCTTCGAGCGAGAGCTCCGCTAGGCGGGCATCGGCCGCGGGCCGGCCTCACGCATGGCGGGGGCTTCCCCCGTGGCCGCGGCCTCACCCTCGGCCGCCGCCTCATCCTTGCGGGATCTCGACCGGGTCGAACTTCTCCTCTCTGGGCGGCTGGAACTCGAAGACGTCGAGGAATCGGCCTTTCTCCCTGTGGGCATCCAGCCATTCCTCGTACCCGGAAGGGACGAGTCCTCCGGACGCGTCCTGCTTCCGCGCGGCACGGGTCGCCAGGTGGTTGGCGTACTCGTTCTGCGGGTGCCCGGCGTGGCCGCGGACCCAGCGCCAATCGACGCGGTGCCGCCGCGCGACGTCGACCAGGGCGCGCCAAAGCTCGACGTTCTCGATCGCGCCGGTCTTCCGCTTCCACCCCCGTCGAATCCACCCGGGGACCCATTCGCGCATCCCACGGACCAGGTACTGCGAATCCGAGGTGAAGACGACGCGACACGGCACGCGCAACGCGGCGAGCCCCTCGATGGCGCTGCGCAGCGCCATACGGTTGTTCGTGGTCGCCGGCTCGCTCACCCAGTAGTCGCGGCGCTCCCAGTGGTCGCCGCGCCAGAACTCGACGAGGCCGGCGGCGCCGCCAGGCGAGTCCCGGTCCGTGAACTGGACGCCGAGGCACGATTCGTCGGCATAGATGTAGACAAGAGGTTCCATAGGGGCGGAAAGCTCGCGAAGCGCGGCGCCGGACGCAACCGGCGCGAGGGGTCGGAATCCGGCCGACCGCCGGGCGTTTGTCGCTTGACAGGGGCGCGCGCCAGCGTAAATTCCGCCGCGGCTTGATCCTCGGCCGGTTCAGCATCCGGAGGTCCCTTGGCCGACGAAGCGTATCTGCTCCTCGAAGACGGCCGCGTGTTCCGCGGCGAGCCGATCGGCGCCCGTGGCGTCGCCCTCGGCGAAGTCGTTTTCAACACCTCGATGTCCGGGTATCAGGAGGTCCTCACCGATCCGTCTTACGCGGGGCAGATCGTGACGATGACCTATCCCCTCATCGGGAACTACGGCGTGACGCGCGAGGACGAGGAATCCTCGCGGCCTCAGGTGGCCGGGTTCGTGGTGAGGGAACTCGCCCGCTATCACAGCAACTGGCGGGCGGAGGAGTCGTTGGAGACCTACCTGGCCCGTTCGGGGATCGTCGGGCTCTCCGGCGTCGACACGCGGGCGCTCACGCGGCACATCCGCTCGGCCGGGGCGATGCGGGCGGCGATCGCGCCGGCCGACGTGCCGATCGACGAAGCGATGGCGCGCATTCAGGCCCACCCGCGCATGGAGGGGCTGGACCTGACGTGCCAGGTCACGACGCCGGAACCGTACGACGTCGCACCGATCGGCGCGGAGCGGTTCCGCGTCGTCGCATACGACTTCGGCGTGAAGGCGCGGTCGCTCGGCCTGCTCTCGGAGCGGGGCTGCCGGATCACTACCGTGCCCGCGGAGACGCCGGCCGAGGCGATCCTCGAGCTCGAGCTCGACGGGCTGTTCCTGTCCAACGGGCCGGGCGACCCCGCGACGGTCGAGCACGTGCTGCGCACGATCCGCCTGCTCGCGGAGCAAGGGGTGCCGGTGTTCGGCATCTGCCTGGGTCACCAGCTGGTCGGCCGGGCGTTCGGCGGTACGACGTACAAACTCCTCTACGGGCACCGGGGAGGGAACCACCCGGTGCGCCGGCTGGAGGACGGCGCGGTCGAGATCACGTCCCAGAACCACGGCTTCGCCGTCCGCGGCGGCCCGGGCGACACGATCGAAGGCGCTCCGGCGCTCCGTTTGACCCACGTGAACCTGAACGACGGGACGGTCGAGGGGCTCGCCCACCGGGAGCTGCCGGTCTTCAGCGTGCAGTACCATCCGGAATCGGCGCCGGGCCCTCACGATTCCCAGTACCTGTTCGACCGCTTCGTGGCCGCGATGGAGGCCCGGGCTGGAAAAGGCTTGACGGCCGGCGCTGGCCGGAGTTAAGCTATGCGCCCGCCTCTCACCGACATGCCGCACTCGTGATGGTGATTCTCGCGTGTCCCGGCGCTCGCTCGTAATCGTACTCGTCGTTGGTGTGGTGTCGCTCATGACCCTCGCGGGGATCGCCCTCGCGGTCTTCCTGGCCGTGAGGGGCGACGAGGGGCTGGCATGGGGCGACAGGATCGCGCTGATCGAGATCAACGGTCTCATCGAGGACGATTCCGACTACCTCGAACAGTTCCGCCGATTCCGGCGCGATCCCTCGGTCAAGGGCTTCCTGGTCGCGATCAACTCGCCCGGCGGGCTGGTCGGGCCGTCCCAGAGCCTGTATCGGGAACTCCGACGGCTGCGCGAGGAAGGGTACCCGGTCGTCGCCACGATCGGTGCGGTCGGCGCGTCGGGCGGCTACTACGTCGCGCTCGGCGCGGACTCGATCTTTGCACTCCCCGGCTCCCTCACCGGATCGATCGGCGTGATCATGGAGCTTCCGGACGTGAGCGCGCTGCTGCAGAAGGTCGGCGTCGAGGTGCAGGTCGTGAAGAGCGCCGAGCACAAGGACATCGGCACGATGTTCCGCCCGCTCTCGCCCGAGGATCGGCTGGTCCTCGATGCGCTGATCGCCGACGTTTACGACCAGTTCGTGCAGGCGGTCGCCGACGAGCGAGGGATCCCGGCCGAGGAGGTGAGGCTGCTCGCGGACGGGCGGATCTATTCCGGCAGACAGGCGCTGCATAGCGGCCTCGTCGACCGGATCGGCAATCTGGAGGACGCCCTTTCGGCGGTGGGGCGTATGGCGGGTCTCGGCGAGGACCCGCGCGTTGTGCGACCGCCGGAGGAGAAATTCACGCTCCTGGACATGCTCCTGGGGCGTGGGGCGACGTCGAGCCTGACGAGGCTGGTCGGGCCGTTGGAGCAGGCCGGTGGGCCCCGCCTGAAGTTCGTCGTCCCGTTCTAGGTACGGCGGGAGCGCGGCTCCCGGCACTCTCACGTAACGCATTTCGGTACGGAGGAATCATGACCAAAGCCGACCTCGTCGAACAGGTAGCCGAAGCCATCGGCCCGGGGATCACGAAGAAGGACTGTGCCCTGGTCGTCGACGGGCTCCTGAACGCGATCAAGAACGCACTGTCGGCTCACGAAAACATCGAGATTCGCGGGTTCGGCACGTTCAAGGTGCGGAAGCGTAAGTCGCGTATGGCGCGCAACCCGCGGACGGGCGATCCGGTCGAGGTTCCGGCGCGCGTGGTACCGATCTTCAAGCCGTCGAAGGACCTGCGCCAGCAGGTCGCGAAGGGCTGATATTCTCACGAACAGGGAACGCTTGCGGCGCCCCACCCGCGAGGTCGCGGGTGGGGCGCTCGCGTTGGCGGCGAGCCGCGCCCCCGGCAACGCCGGCCGGCCGAGCCGGGCGCGGCGGCGAGAGCCGCGTGGGGGGCGCGGCGCGCACCGGATGGCACGCGGCTTGATCGCGAGCCGCGTCGGCCCTAGCTTCCCAAGTTCACCGAACCGAATCGAGCGTCGTTCCGACCGAATGGGGTAGGGGCCCCGGAGCGCGATGCGGGTCCGACTTCTCTTCTTTGGGTTGTATCGTGAGCTTGCCGGGACGGGCGAGCTGGAGGTCGAGGTGCGCCCCGGGGCGACGGCTGCGTCGCTGGTGCGCGAGTTGCGCGCGCGGGGCGGCGGCTTCGGGCGCCTGCCGGAGGCGCCCGTCGTGGCCGTGAACCAGGCCTACGCCCGGTTGGACACGACGCTCGCCGCCGGCGACGAAGTCGCGCTCCTGCCACCCGTCGCGGGAGGGTGATCGCATGAAGAGCTGGATCACGACCGAGCCGCTGGATCCCGCTGCGATCCTCGAGATGGTCGGCGCGCCCGAGGACGGCGCCGCACTGCTCTTTCTCGGGATCGTGCGGGATCACAACGACGGCCGTCGAGTCGCCGGGGTGCGGTACGACGCCTACGTCGGGATGGCGGAGGCCGTACTCGCCGAGATCGCGGCGGAGGCGGCGGCGCGGCTGGGGACGGACCGGGTCGTCGTCGCGCACCGGATCGGCGAGCTCCGCGTCGGCGAGGTGAGCGTCGCGATCGCGGTGTCCAGCCCGCACCGGGCCGAGGCGTACGAGGCCAGCCGGTACGTGATCGAGGAGATCAAGAAGCGGCTGCCGGTCTGGAAAGAGGAGCAATACGTCGAGGGCGGCGCCCGCTGGCTGGAAGGGCAGGTGCCGCCGGTCCCGGAGGCGACAGGTGATTGACCGGGGACCCGAAGGCGGGGAGGAGATGCGGGACGGCTTCGGCCGTCGCATCGAGTACCTCCGGATTTCGGTGACCGACAAGTGCAACCTGCGCTGCGTCTACTGCATGCCGCTCGAAGGGCTGCAGTGGCTGCGGCGGGACGAGATCCTGCGCTTCGAGGAGATCGCGGAGATCGTCCGAACGATGGCGCGGATGGGGCTCCGCCGCTTACGAATCACGGGCGGCGAGCCCCTCGTGCGCCGGAACCTCCCGGCGCTGGTACGGATGATCGCCGAGGTCCCGGGGATCGAAGACGTAGCCCTTTCGACGAACGGTGTGCTCCTCGCGCCGCTGGCGGAGGAGCTGCGCGAGGCGGGCGTCCACCGGGTGAACGTCTCACTCGATTCGCTCCGCCCGGAGCGGATCGACGCGATCGCCCGTCGGGCGGGTGTGCACGCGGAGATCTTCGAGGGCCTCGCGGCGGCCGAGCGCGCGGGGTTCTCGCCGATCAAGATCAACACGGTGGTCATGCGAGGTCGAAACGACGACGAGATCCTCGACTTCGCACGCGCCACGTTGGACCGCCCCTGGCACGTCCGCTTCATCGAGGTCATGCCGGTGGGGGCGAATCTCGACATCTCGGCGGAGGAGTACATCCCCGCGTACGAGATCCTGGATCGCGTCCGGGCGATCGGCGATCTCGAGCCCGTGCCCGGCCCGGCCGGGAACGGTCCGGCCCGCTACTTCCGCCTCCCCGACGCCGTCGGCACGGTCGGCGTGATCACCCCGATGAGCCACAACTTCTGCGATCGCTGCAACCGGATGCGGCTCACTGCCGATGGTCAGCTCCGCCCTTGCCTCTTCGGCTCGATCCAGACCGACCTGCGAGGGCCGCTCCGCCGCGGCGAGCCGCTCGAACCGCACATCCGGCGCACCCTCGAGGTCAAGCCCGAGCGGCACCTGCTCGCGCTGGGGTCGGCCGCGGGATCGGGCGGCCTCATTGCCCTCTCGCAGGTCGGGGGCTGAAGGGCGCCGACCCTTATCGTCTCACCGAAATTCTGCGCCGTTGCGTCGTCGCCTCCATCCGGCCCGTCGGCGGCGATGCCGCGCCACGGGCTGCGCGTTGACAGTTCCGTGCCCCTCCCGTACTTTGCCCGCGCTGCCGGTTTCTCTTGATTTTCGTCGAACCTTCCGGGTGGTGTGAGATAGAGTCATGGTCAACAAGATCACGGTCGTGGGCGCCGGCCACGTGGGTGCGACTGCCGCGCAACTCCTCGCGCAGAAGGAACTCGCGCGCGAGGTCGTCATGATCGACATTGCCGAGGGGATCCCGCAGGGGAAGGCGCTCGACCAGTGGGAGTGGGCGCCGATCGAGGGGTTCGATACCCGCGTAATCGGAAGCAACGGCTACGACGAGGCCGCGGGCTCGGACCTCTTCATCGTCACCGCCGGGATCGCCCGCAAGCCGGGGATGAGCCGCGAGGACCTGCTCCGGACGAACGCGGGGATCGTGCGCCAGGTCTCGGAGAAGATCCGCGAGGTCGCGCCGAACGCCATCGTCATCATGGTGTCCAACCCGCTCGACGTCATGGCGTACGTCTGCAAGGAGGCGACGGGCTTCCCGCGCGAGCGGGTCATCGGGATGGCCGGCGTGCTGGACACGGCGCGCTATCGCTCCTTCATCGCCCTCGAGGCCGACGTCAGCGTCGAGGACATCCAGGCGCTCGTGCTCGGCGGCCACGGCGACACGATGGTGCCGCTCATTTCCTACACGACCGTGAGCGGGATCCCGCTCACGCAGCTCATGCCGCGCGAGCGGATCGATGCGCTGGTCGAGCGCACGCGTCACGGCGGCGCGGAGATCGTGGGGCTGCTCAAGACGGGTAGCGCCTACTACGCGCCCGCCGCGGCCGCGGTGCAGATGGCCGAGGCGATCGTCAAGGACAAGAAGCGGATCCTGCCATGCTCGGCGTGGCTCGAGGGCGAGTTCGGCCTGAGCGGCCTCTTCCTCGGCGTGCCGTGCAAGCTCGGCCGCAACGGCCTGGAGAAGATCATCGAGGTCGAGCTGACCGACGAGGAGCGGGCGATGCTCGAATCGTCCGCGAACGCGGTCCGGGAGACCATGGCCCTGCTCTAACAACCCGCAAATGGCTACGAGAACCGTGTACCGGCGAGGAGTGCCGATCCTGGAAGGGCTCCGCTACCGCGGCCGCGAGGGGATGTTCGCCTGGCTGCTGCACCGCGCGTCGGGGCTGGGGATCCTGCTGTTCCTGGCGCTCCACATCGTGGACATCTTCCTGATGGCCTTCGGGCCGGAGATCTTCAACGAGCTCCTGGTCCTCTACCACGCGTGGTGGGGCCGGATCATGACGGTCTTCCTCCTGTTCGGCGTGCTCTTCCACGCGCTGAACGGGTTCCGGATCATCGTGCAGGACTTCTGGCCGAAGCTCTGGCCGTACGAGCGCCAGCTGATCTGGATCGAGGCCGCGATCTTCATCCCCATCTTCCTGTGGGGCGCGTACCAGTTCCTGCTGCCGATCTTCGAGCACTGATATGAACGGGAATCTGAGCCGGGCATTCGTGAACCGGCGCGGCCGGGTACCGCACGGGAACTTCGAGCTCTATTCGTGGCTGTTCATGCGAATCTCGGGGCTCGTTCTCCTGATCATCGCGGTCTTCCACCTCTTCTACATGCACTTCGCGATCGGCGTCGACAACATCGACTACGACCTGGTCGCCCAGCGGTGGACGAACCCGCTCTGGAAGATATTCGACTTCTTCCTGCTCCTCTTCGCCCTCACGCACGGCATCAACGGACTGCGTTACATCGTCGACGACTACGTCCACAAGCCGGGGTGGGCGGTTGCGGTCAAGTCGTTCATTTTCCTGGTGTACGTGACCCTGCTCGGGCTCGGCGCGTACATCATCCTGACGTTCCAGTTCACCCCGGAAAGCGTGCAGGCGGCTCTGCCATGAATCACGTACACAACTTCGACGCGATCGTGGTCGGCGGCGGCGGCGCGGGGCTGATGGCCGCGCTGCACCTGACCCGTGGCGGCGCCAAGGCCGCGGTACTCACGAAGCTGTATCCGTCTCGCTCCCACACGGGCGCAGCCCAGGGCGGGATCGGCGCCGCACTGGGGAACCTCGAGGAGGACCACCCCGAGTGGCACGCGTTCGACACCGTCAAGGGCAGCGACTACCTGGGCGACCAGGACGCGATCGAGATCATGTGCAACGATGCGCCCGAGGTGATCCTCGAGCTGGAGCACATGGGTCTCCCGTTCTCGCGGACGGAGGACGGCAGGATCGCGCAGCGTCGCTTCGGCGGTCACTCGCACCATTTCGGCGAGGGGCCGGTGCGGCGGAGCTGCTATGCGGCGGACCGCACCGGGCACATGATCCTCCAGACGCTCTATCAGCAGTGCATCAAGAACAACGTCACGTTCTTCGACGAGTACCAGGTCGTTGACGTGATCTTCAGCGAAGGGCGCTGCGCGGGCGTCGTCGCCTACCGGATCCAGACGGGCGAGATCCACATCTTCCGGGCGAAGGCGGTGATCTTCACCACGGGCGGGCACGGGCGGATCTTCGCGGTGACGTCCAACGCCCACGCCTTCACGGGCGATGGCCCGGCGATGCTGTTCCGGCGCGGGATCCCGCTGGAGGACATGGAGTTCTACCAGTTCCACCCGACCGGGATCGCGAAGCTGGGGATCCTGATCACGGAGGGCGTGCGCGGCGAGGGCGGTGTGCTGCGCAACCACGACGGCGAGCGCTTCATGGAGCGCTACGCGCCGACGATGAAGGACCTGGCCAGCCGCGACGTCGTCTCGCGCGCGATCTACATGGAGATCCGCGAGGGGCGCGGGATCAACGGAAACCGGTGGGTCCACCTCGACGCGACGCACCTCGGCCGCGAGGTCGTCGAGACCAAGCTCCCCGACATCACCGACTTCTGCCGGACGTACCTCGGGATCGACCCTGCGGTCGATCCGATCCCGGTCGCACCCACGGCGCACTACGCCATGGGCGGGATCCCGACGGATGTCGACGGACGCGTCGTCATCGACGACTGGAAGACGATCGTGCCTGGGCTCTACGCGGCGGGCGAGTGCGCCTGCGTGAGCGTCCACGGCGCGAACCGGCTCGGAACCAATTCGCTACTCGACCTGGTCGTCTTCGGGCGCAGGGCCGGGCGCCACATGGCGGAGTTCTGCAAGCAGGCGGACCTGGCGCCGCTCCCCGCCGATGCGGCCGACGCCACGCGCGAGACGTTCGACCGGCTCTTCTCGGGCGAGGGCAGCGAGACGCCCGCCCAGATCCGCGAGGAGCTCCAAACGGTCATGATGGACCACGTCGGCGTTTTCCGCGAGCAGGCGGGCCTCGAGCTGGCGGTCGAGAAGGTCCGCGAACTCAAGGAGCGCTACACCCGCATCCGCGTCCAGGACCAGAGCCGGGTGTTCAACACGGACGTGCTCGAGGCCTGGGAGCTCGGCAACCTCCTCGACGTGGCGGAAGTCACCGCCGTGAGCGCGCTGAACCGGACGGAGAGCCGCGGCGCGCACTCGCGCGAGGATTACCCGAAGCGCAACGACGAGGAGTGGCTCAAGCACACCCTGGCCTATCGCACCGAGGACGGCGGGATCGAGTTGCGCTACAAGCCGGTGATCATCACGAAGTTCGAGCCCAAGGAGCGCGTGTACTAGAATGAAGGCGACATTCCGCATCCAGCGGTTCGACCCGACGAAGGACAAGAAGCCCTACTACAGGGAGTACCAGGTCGAGCTGGATCCGACCGACCGGGTGCTCGACGGGTTGAACCAGATCAAATGGTATCAGGACGGGAGTCTCACCTTCCGTCGCTCGTGCGCGCACGGTGTCTGCGGCTCGGACGCCATGCGGATCAACGGCGCGAACGGCCTGGCGTGCAAGGTCCTCATGCGCGACGTGGGCGAAAAGGTCACGATCGAGCCGATCCTCGGGCTGCCGGTCATCAAGGACCTGATCGTCGACATGGAGCCGTTCTTCGCGCAGTACCGCTCGGTCATGCCGTACCTCGTCAACGACGAGGTGCCGCCGGACGGGCGCGAGCGGATCCAATCGATCGAGGAGCGCGAGCGTTTCGACGACACGACGAAGTGCATCCTCTGCGCCGCGTGCACGACGGCCTGCCCGTCGTTCTGGGCGAACGACCAGTTCGTCGGCCCGGCGGCGATCGTGAACGCTCACCGCTTCATCTTCGACTCGCGCGACCGCGCCGCGCGGGAGCGCCTCGACATCCTGAACAGCAAGACGGGTGTCTGGCGCTGCCGTACGATCTACAACTGCACCGTCGCGTGCCCGCGTGAGATCCAGATCACGAAGGCGATCGGCGAGGTCAAGCAGGCGATCCTGTACGGCGAGACGACGAGCTGAGGCGGGGCAGGGGCCCGGACGGTGCGGGCTCCGTCGAAATGCGAACGACCCTCGGAGTCCGCGGACTCCGAGGGTCGTTCGTCTTGTCGCGAATGGGAGGCGCTCGCGTGGTGTGCCGCTTGCATCGTGCGCGCCCCGGACCGCACGCGGAGGCCGGCGCAATGGCGACACCACAACCAGAGCGGGAGCCGGAGTTCGAGGGAGGCGCTCAGCCCGTCCCTGAACGGCCGCCGGACGAGCCGGGGCGCGGCCGCGGCGCGCTCCTCACCGTCGTCGGCGTGCTCGCGTTCCTCGTCCTCCTCATGCCCGTCCTCTGGGGACTCGGCGCCATCGCTACGATCGGCAGGGCGGCCGGGACCGCGGGGCTCGTCCTCCTCTGGGTCACGTGGGCCATCATCGTCGTCGCGTTCGCGTGGCTCGCGTGGTCCATGTGGCGACGATCCGCGTGAGTCATAGCCGCGGCAGCGTCACCCCCACCTGGCGCTGGTACTTTCCGTTCCGCATCGCGTACGTGATCTCAGGCACCTCGTCGCCCTGGAAGAAGAGCAGCTGTGCGATCCCTTCCTGGGCGTAGATCTTGGCCGGCAGCGGAGTGGTGTTCGAGATCTCGAGCGTCAGATACCCTTCCCACTCCGGCTCCAGCGGCGTCACGTTCACGATGATCCCGCAGCGCGCGTACGTCGATTTCCCGAGACACACGACGAGCACGTCCTTGGGGATCCGGAAGTACTCCATCGTGCGCGCCAGGGCGAACGAGTTAGGCGGGATGATGCAATGGTCCGCCTTGATGTCCACGAACGAACGGGGGTCGAAGTTCTTCGGGTCGACCACCACGCTGAAGACGTCCGTGAAGACCTTGAACTCGTCGGCCACGCGGATGTCGTATCCGAAGGACGACAGCCCGTAACTGACCACGCCGTCCCGGACCTGACGGGACTCGAACGGCTCGATCATGCCGTATTCTTCCGCCATGCGCCGGATCCAGCGGTCGCTCTTGATCGCCATGTGGAACGGGCCTCCCTCAGCCGTGTAATGGGACACGAGATGGCCGAAAGATAGGACGCGCCGGACCGGGCGAGCAAGCGTCGTCGGCTTGACACTTGCGGGTTGCGGCGGTAGTTTTCGGGCCAATCAAGTGAATCATTTCACAAACTCCGGGCAGAGTTCTCGATGCTCGAATCCTACGCGCCGATCCTGATCCTGCTGGGCGTGTCCGTATTGAACGCCGTGGGGATGGTAGCGGCCTCGCACCTGTTGCATCCTCCGAGGCATACGCCGGTCAAGGACATCCCGTACGAATCGGGGATGGTGCCGATCGGGAGTACGCGGGAGCGCTTCAGTGTGAAGTTCTACATGGTGGCGCTCCTGTTCATTGTTTTCGACATCGAGGTCGTGTTTCTCCTTCCTTGGGCCGTGGCGATGCGGGAGCTGGGCTGGGCCCCGTTCGCGGCGGTGATGGTCTTCCTGATCGTGCTGACGGTCGGGTTGATCTACGAGTGGAAGAAGGGAGCGATGGAATGGGAGTAGAGGCGCGCAAGGAATTGCCGGTGCTCGGGCACGAGAAGGATGGTAGCCCGGGCTTTCTTCTAGGCAAGCTGGACGAGCTGGTGAACTGGGCGCGCTACGGCTCTCTGTGGCCGTTGCCGTTCGGGACGGCGTGCTGCGCGATCGAGTTCATGGCGGTGGCGTCGTCTGACCGGGACCTTGCACGCTTCGGGATGGAGCGGCAGGCGTGGTCGCCGCGGCAGGCGGACGTACTCATCTGCGCGGGGCGGGTGACGTACAAGATGGCGCCGGTGCTGCGGCGTGTGTGGGACCAGATGCCGCAGCCGAAGTGGGCGATCTCGATGGGCGCGTGCGCGTCGAGCGGCGGCGTCTTCGACGTCTACTCGATGGTGCAGGGGATCGACACGATCATCCCGGTGGACGTCTACGTTCCCGGCTGTCCGCCGCGGCCGGAAGGGCTGATGTACGCGATCCTGCTCCTGCAGGAGAAGATTAAGGGCGAGTCGCTGCGGAACGCGGCGCTGCGGCATGAAGATCCGGCGAAAGTCGGTCGGCCGAACCTGCCGCCGGAGGTGATCGAGCAGGTCGCGCTGCCGTTCGGGAACTCGACGTCGCAGAACCGGGTGAGCGGTCTGGTATCGACGGGCGCGCTGGCGCGTCCCGAGGATCGGGTGTCGTAAGGATGGGCAAGGACTTCAAAGAGGCCCTGGAGGGTCTGGAGTCGGGCCCGGCGGCGAGCGACGCCGGAGCGGAAGCGCCGAGGGGGCCGGAGGCCGATCCTTCGTCGCATCCGAGCGTGGCGGCGCTGCGCGAGGCCTTCGGTGACGCGATCGTGCACCACGAGGTGATGGCGGGCGACGAGCACGTGGTGTTCGTCAGGCCGGAGCGGTGCAAGGAGATCCTGCGGTGGCTCCACGACACGCCCGAACACCGGTACGATCTGCTACTGGACGTGACCGCGGTGGATTTCGGCGGAGGCCGGCCGCTGCAGCTGGTCTACCAGCTCTGGTCGGTCCCGCACAAGCGGGGGCTGCGGGTGAAGGCCGAGCTGCCGTTGGACGCGCTCGAGGCCGAGTCGGTGGTCGACGTGTGGCCCGGGGCCAACTGGCTGGAGCGCGAGGCGTACGACATGTTCGGGATCGTCTTCCGCGGTCACCCGGACCTGCGGCGGATCCTGATGCCGGAGAACTACGCCGAGGGGTACCCGCTGCGCAAAGACTTCCCGCTGCGTGGGAGGTTCAGCCGTGCGGAGCAGACCCGGCGGGCGCTGATGCTGGACATGGAGTCGGACTACGCACCGCACGAGCTGGCGGTCGCCAGGCGCGTCGCCGAACGGGAGGCCATGGCGTCGAACACGCAGACGGGCGGGGCGTGAGCCTCGTGGAGGTCGGATAAAATGGCGACGAAGACGGTCGAGTACCTGGTCAGGCGCAACCCCGAGATGGGGATGGACGGGCGTCCCGTGCCCGCGCCGGTATTCCCGGTCGGGGTCGAGCCCGAGCTCCAGGGCGAGCACATGCTCATCAACATCGGGCCGCAGCACCCGGCCACGCACGGGGTGCTCCGCCTGGTCGTCGAGCTCGACGGCGAAACCGTGGTGCGCTGCACGCCGCACATCGGCTACCTCCACTCGAGCTTCGAGAAGCTCGGCGAGTATCGCGGCTGGAACCAGATCGTGCCGCTCACCGACCGCATGGACTACCTGGCGCCGCTCATTTATAACTGCGCCTACGCCATGGCGGTCGAGAAGCTGATGGGGATCGAGGTGACCGAGC